>CALFEY010000137.1 GCA_937958295.1 uncultured Pseudomonadota bacterium | reverse complement strand
GAGGTGGCCCAGGCCGGTGTCGGGACACCCCAGGAGCGCGGCGCGGGCGAGGAGCTGCCACAGGCCGGCGAGCGTGAGCGTCCCGGCCACCCGCTGCTCGCCCGCGCGGGCGTCGATCGCCGCGAGGATCGCATCCTCGCCCGGCCCGACGCTCCACACGATGGCGTAGCCGTCCGCGACGAGTCCGTCGGCGAGCGCACGCCAGCGCGCGGCAGGCCACTGCTTGAGCGGCGACGAGGCGCCCACGTGCAGCACCGCGTAGCGCGCGCCGGGTCGCGCGACGGGCGCGTCCATGGCGGGCGCCGGCCAGTCGTCGCGGCGATAGGGCAACGGCGCCGGGCCGGGCACGAGCTCGGCCGCCGTGTCGCAGAACGCGGTGGGGACCTGGGAATACGGCACGAGCTCATCGGCGGGCCAGTTCTTGTGCGCAGGGCGATCCCCTGCCAGACCCACGATCCAGCGCGCGCCGAGCGCACGCGCGATCCACGTGTAGCGATTGTCGGCCGGCAGAATCGCAAGGTCGTAGCGCGGCTGCGCGAGGAGCGCGCGAAAGGTGGCGAAATCGCGTGGATCGAAGGGATGCACCACCACCCCGTAGGGCCGGGCTGCGTAGAGGGACACGAAGGCCGGCGCGGCCGTCATCGCGATCGTGGCCGAAGGATACTGCGCGCGCAGCTTGGCGAGCAGGCCCGTGAGCATGAGCGTATCGCCCAGGAGGAGGTGATGCAGCACGAGGATGCGGCGCAAGACCTCCGGACGGCGCCGGCGCCACCCCCAGCGGGCCAGCGCGAGCGCCACGCTCGCGTAACGGATCGGCGCGCGGCTGCCGCGCTTACGCGCCATCGGCCGCCAGAGCCGCGAGCTGGCGCAGGCTCTCGTCGAGGATCACGAGCGAAAGCACCTGCTCGGCCAGCGACGGCGTGTCCGCATACGCGGTGACCATCGCCTGCGCGCGCGTTGCGTCGATCAACCCGCCCGTGAGGCGTCCGAGCGACGCCGGCGCAGCGGCCACGCGCGCGCGCAGGTCCTCGCGCAGCCATCCCGAAAGCGGTGGATTGAACCCGCGCTTCTTGCGCGCGAAGGCCCCGAGGCGAACGAGCTCCGGCGCGAGCTTGCCGAGGAAACCCTTCGGCGGCGTGGTGAAGCGTTCGCGCGCCGGCAGGCCGAGCACGCCTTCGACGAAACGGTGGTCGAGCAGCGGCGCGCGCAGCTCGAGGCCATGCGCCATGGTGGCGAGGTCGGCCTTGCGTAGCACGTATTCCGGCAGGTAGTTCGCGAAGTCCCAGCGCAGCAGGCGGTCCTGTGGCGTGGCGGCGGCCAGGTCCGGTGGGCGCCAGTAGTGCACGGGCCAGTCGCGCCGCGAGGGCTGCAGGTAGCGCCGCTGGTTGGGCGTGAGCCCGGAGAAGCGCAGCGCGTAGGCGTCCTCGAAGCCCACGGACATCTCCCCCACGGCTTTGCGCCATCCCTTGGGCCGCGGGTCGGGCAGCACGGGCAGCGGGAGCGTGGCGCGGCCGCGCCACCCCGTGCGCAGGTGCTTGGCGATGCGCTTGTAGCCCGCGAAGAGCTCGTCGCCGCCGTCACCGCCCAGCACGACCTTCACCTGCCGCTCGGTGGCACGCGCGAGGTACCAGGTGGGAAACGACGACGGGTCGGCGAACGGCTCGTCGAGCGAGGCCACGATCTGCGCGAAATCGTCGTGAATGGAGGTGGGAACCTCGATACGCTCATTGGCAAGCCCCAATGCGGCCGCCGTGGCGGCGGCCTCCGCGCTCTCGTCGAAGTCGCTGCCCGGGAACGCCGCCGAGAACGAATGCAACTGGCCATGCCCGGTGGCCACGAGCCGGCAGGCGATGGCCCCGGAATCGATGCCCCCGGAGAGGAAAAGTCCGAGCGGGCGGTCGGCCACGAGGCGAATCTCGATAGCCTCGTCCAGGAGCGCCGCGCAGTCGGCCGCCGGATCGGGTCGGGGTGTCCACCAGCGATGCACGGCGAGTGAGCGCGTCGCGAGGTCGTACTCCAACCGGTGCGCGTTGGGAAGCCTCCCGATGTTCGCGAAGATCGTGCGCGGCGCCGGCACGTAGCGATGGGCGAGGTAGGCATCGATGGCATCGGCCGAGAACGCCCGCCGGTCCGGCGGTAGCCAGGGCAGCACGCTGCGCACCGTGGAGCCGAAGGCGAGGCCGCTGGCATCGTGCGCATACACGATCGGCTTCAAGCCCATCCGGTCGCGCACCACGTGCACCTTGCCGCTGCGGAAGTCGACGAGGGCGAACGCGAACATCCCGCGCAGCCGCGGGAGCAGCGCCTCGATGCCCCACGCCTCGTAGCCACGCAGGATGAACTCCGTATCGCACCAGGTGCGAAAGCGCACGCCCGCGCTTTCGAGCTCGCGCGCGGCGGCCTGCCAGCCGTACACCTCGCCGTTGTAGCAGATCCACACGCGAGCGTCGTCGCTGTGCATGGGCTGGTCGGCGAGCGGACGCGGATCGATGATGGACAGCCGCGTGTGCACGAGCCCCACCGCAGCCTGTGCATCGTCGGGCAGGCGCGTGCCCTGCGCATCGAAGGCGGCGTCGTGCTGCGCATCGGGACCCCGGCGCAGGAGCGCGGCGCGCATACGGCGGCGCAGGTCCGGGCCGCGCGGCGCCCCGGCGTGACCGGCGATCCCGCACATCTAGCGGCGCTCCCGCGCGACCTGCGCGAACACCGACTCCATTGCCGCCAACATGCGGTCGATCCCGAAGTTAGCCTGCGCGTAGTCGTGGGCGGCCGTGCCCATGCGCTTGCGTTGCGCGGCGTCGCCCATCAGCCTTTCCAGTGCGTCCGCCAGGGCCGCGACGCCGCGCGGCGGGACGAGCATCCCGGTGGTGCCGTCGATCACCGCCTCGGCGATCGCGCCGATCGGTGTCGAGATCGCCGGCAGGCCGCACGCGGCCGCCTGCATGAGGCTCTGCGGCACGCCCTCGTCGCCGAACGACGGCAGCACGGTGACTTGCGCGCAGGCGAACCACGCGGGCACGTCGTCCTGGTTGCCCGCGAACGTGACGTCGCCGCCCAGGCCCATCGCGGCCACGCGGCCCTCCAGGTGCGCGCGCCGCGGGCCGTCGCCCACCACCAGGAGCTGCCAGCCGGGCACGCGGGTGCGCACGAGCTGCCAGGCATCGAGGAGGTCGTCGTGCCCTTTCCAGTCGCGCAGGGTCGCGAGGATGATTACCGCCGGCCGCGCATCCACGCGCAGCGCCGCGCGTGCAAGCGCAGAATCGCGGGGGGAGAAGCGATCGAGGTCGATACCCGTGCGCACCGAGGTGATGCGGGCGGGATCGAAGCCGTTGTCGCGCACGAGCTGCTGCTTGAGCGCCTCGCCGGTCACCACGATGTGCTGCGTGGCGCGCTGGTAGAGCCAGCGCGTGGTACGCGAGTTGTTCACGGGCGTGGAGACATGGCGCGTGCGCACCACCGGCGGCATGCCGCGCTGCGTGGCGCGCGCCAGTGCCACGAGCCAGGCATCGGTGGAGCTATGGGTGTTGATCACGTCGAAGCTACGCCCGTGCTCCGCGAGGAAGCCTCGCAGCGCCGCGAGCCCGCGATACTTCTTGTACGCGATGGGCAAGCCGAAGGCCTGCAGCCCGCGCGAGCGCGCGGCCGGCAGGATCTCCGCGATGTCGGCGGTGACGAGCGCCACGCGATGACCGCGCCGCTGCATGCCTTCCATCTCGGTGAGGATGCGCAGCTCCTGCCCGCCCCAGCCGATGGACGACTCGGTGTGCAGGATGGCCAGCGTTGAACCCTCACGCGGTGCGCTCCGGTACTCGCCTTCGTGGCGGCCCGGCGCGCTCATGCCAGCGACCACGACGGCGCATAGCGCCGGAACCAGCGCTCGAGAATGAGGAGCGTCCACAGACGTCCGGCGTGGTTGCGCTTGCCGGACCGGTGCTCGGCGAGGAGGCCCGCCAGCGCACCTGCGCGAAAGAGCCCTCGCCGGGCGAGGCCCTGCGGTCCGAGATGATCGTCGAGCTCGCCTGCGAGGCGCCCGGCCAGCCACTCGGACAGCGGCATCACGAACCCCTGCTTGCCACGCCGCACGATATCCGGCGGCAGGTAGCGTTCCGCGACGCGCTTCAGCAGATGCTTGTGCACCTGGCCACGGATCTTCTGCGTCGGCGCGAGGCGCGCGCAGAACTCAACGAAGCGATGGTCGAGGTACGGGACGCGGGCTTCGAGCGAGTGCGTCATCGTCGCGCGATCGACCTTGGTGAGGAGATCGTCGGGCAGCCATAGCCGCGTATCCACGTGGAGCAGGCGGTCGAGATACGGCGCATCGGTCGCCTCGTGAAAGGCCGCGGCCGCGATATCGCCGACGTCGGGCGCCCCTGCCGTGGCCGCGAGGAACCCCGGCGACAGGAGGCCGTCGTGCAGCAGCACGTCGAACACGTTGGGAATGGTGCGATAGCGCCGCGGCAGCGGCTCCACCAGCGAGCGGAGGAAGCGGTCCTTGCGCCACGCCAGCGGCAGCGCCTTCACGATCGCGGGCACGGGCGAGTAGCGATGGCCGAGCCACGTCGTGTAGCCCTCCTCTCGCACGCGCGTGCGATAGTTGGAATAGCCCCCGAACACCTCGTCGGCGCCCTCGCCGGTGAGCACCACCGTCACCTCCCGGCGCGCGAATCCCGAAAGGAGCATCGTGGGCAAGGCTGCCTGGTCGGCGAAGGGCTCGTCGAACACGTCGAGCCAGCGATCGAAGGCATCGAGCACATGATCGGGCGACAGCATGAGGCTATGGTGGCGGCTCTTCAGATGCTCCGCCACGCGCGCCGCCTCGCGGTGCTCGCTCACGGCCACGCCGCCTTCGAAGCCCACGTTGAACGTATCGATGGGGCCACCCGTGAGGTCCGTCATCACCGCAGCGATCAAGCTCGAATCCACACCGCCGCTCACGAACGCCCCCAGCGGCACGTCGGCCACGAGCATGCCCGCCACCGAAGCGCGCAACTCGCGGTCGAGCGCGGCCACGGCCTCGTCGTCGGAGAGCTCGAGCTTGTCGGCGTAGCGCGGCCGCCAGTACTCGCGCGTGGTGAGCCTGCCCCCGGCGAAGGTGAGGGACGTCCCCGGCGCAAGCTTGCGCACGCCTTCGAACACCGAGTAGGGAGTGGGAATGAACTGGCACTCGAGGTACAACCGCAGCGCCGCGAGATCGACCGTCGCGCTCACCGCCGGATGCGCGAGCACCGCCTTCATCTCCGAGCCGAAGACCAGCGTGCCGTCGCGCAGGGCGTAGTGAAAGGGCTTGACGCCCAGGTGATCGCGGGCCGCGAACAGCGTCTCCGTGCGCGCGTCCCATAGGGCGAAGGCAAACATGCCGCGCAGGTGCTCGACCACGCGCTCACCCCACACGTGCCACCCGGCGAGGATCGTCTCCGTGTCGCCCGCTGAGCGAAACTGCCAGCCCTTGCCGGAGAGCTCGTCGCGTAGCGCCTGGAAGTTGTAGATCTCGCCGTTGAACACGAGCGCCACCCGGCCATCGGGGCTCGTCATGGGCTGCGGGCTGCCTGCGATGTCGATCACCGACAACCGCCGGTGCCCCAGATGCGCAGGTCCCGCCGACAGCAAGCCGTCGGCGTCCGGACCGCGATGCGCGAGCGAGCGCGTCATGGCCGCGAGGACTTGCGGCGGGAAGGCCTGGGCGCTGACGTAACCGGCGATGCCGCACATGGCGTTGGACGAGGATTGCTGTGCAGTGCGCGGCAGCGCAGCGCGGGAGGCAACAGGCGCGACTCCCCACAGCCGAAATGCCGCGAGCGAGCGCGGCCGCAGTCTACCATTGGGACCCGCCCCCGATTGGCGGTGCGGGGAGCGAACGCTATAATCCGCGCCGGCCGCGCATGGCCCGCCGTTGGCCCCGCCGCCCTTGCCCGCGTTTCTCTCCCGCAATGCCTCCCACGCCCTCCCCGCCCCAAGCGCGATGAGACTGCATAGCCGTGGTCGCTTCAACGTCAAGCGCCTCGCGCGGATCGCGTCCGACCGGCTGCGAGGCACGCCCTTCGACCGCGCCGTGGAGCAGGCACGGCGCGACGCACGGACGCACTTCGTCTTTGGCTGGAACCGTGGCCTGGGCGATATCGCGCTCGGTCTCGTGCCGCTGTTCGCGCAGATTCGCGCCGCAATCCCGCAGGCGCGCATCGAGGTATTCACGCGTGCGGATCTCGCCGAGGGGATGGCGCTCACCCCCTGCGACGCCGTACACGTGATCCCGGGGCTCGCGCGCGGCCCGGCCGTGGACGTGGCTCGCGCCGCGGCGAGCGCCGGCGTGGCCCTCGGTCCCCGCACCGTGGTCTTCGCCGATCCCGATCCCACGCGCTGGCTCGACGGCCGCCGCCAGACCTACCCGCCCGTCCTGCGCTGGGATGCGCGCCATGACGCCCTGGCCGACCCGCTGGTGCCGCCTTCGCCCGGCGTCATCACGTTGGGCGCGCACGTGAGCTCCGAGACCGCGCGCTACTACGGCTACGTCAAGGACTGGCCCGCCGACGCATGGCGTGCACTGTTCGCGCGGTTTCCCGCGGCCGCGGGCGTGCGCTGGCTGCTCTTCGGACAGGCCAGGGAAGCATGCTTCGACCAGGACAACCTCGTCGACCTGCGCGGCCGCACCGATCTACTGTCCCTCCTCGCCATCGTGCGCACCCGGTGCCGCGTCCTGGTGGCGCCGGACAGCGGCGTGCTCACGCTCGCCTACTATCTCGAAGGCAACCGCCCGCTAGACCTCGTGTCGCTGTGGTCGGATCCGCGCCAGGGCATCCTCAAGCAAGGGTGCCCCGCGCCCAACCGTGCGCTCGTGCACACCGCCTTGCGAGGGCGCGACGAGGACGTGCGGAACCTCGCCGTGGACGAGGTGGCGCAGGCCGTGACCGCGACGCTGGCGCGCTCGCGCGGGCCGGAGTCTACGTGACGAGCCGCCCGCCGCCCGCCTCGCGCGTATCGCCGCTGCGCTCTCCGAAAGGAGCGCTGTTGCGCGCGCGCACGTTCGCGCTCCTGCAGTTCAGCGTGGTCGCCTGGGCCTGCATCTACCTGGCCCTCGTGGCCATCACCGGGCACACCTGGATCCGCTCGATCGCCTTCGGCTTTGCCGCGGCCTTCGCGCTGTGGCTCACGCTCGGGGCCCTCTATTCCGACGCCGAGGCCATTCCCTGGCCCGATGCCTACCTCATCGCGGCGATCCTCGCGTGGGCAGGCTGGTCGGCGGCCTCATGGAGCTGGTCGATCCAGCCGGACTACACGCTCGCCGAGATCGGCACCGAGATCGGATGGGGCCTCGCGACCGCCGCGATCTTCTACGTGGCCGCCCGCTCGGGTGCGGCCTTCCGCGCCATGCTCACGGCCGCGCTGGCCGTGGGCGTGCTGTTGTCCCTGCTCGCGCTGCGCGCGGTGCTCGTGCACGCGGGAGTGGATCCGGAGAAGCTTCTGGTGCGACAGCACGGCGGCGTAGGGGCCTTTTCCACCTATCTCGTGCTGATCCTACCGCTCGTGCCGCTGCTGCTGGCGCCCCGCCCCGCGGGCTACGGCGCCGGCCGCGCGACTCTCGCGGGCGCGGCGATCACCTTCGTGATCCTCCTGGGCGCCGCGCGCCTCACGGAGAACCGCATGGTGTGGGTGGCCTTCGCGCTCGGTTTCGCCGTGGCCGCCGGTCTCGCCGCCTGGCGCTGGCGCAGGCGCCTCGTCCGCGCGCCCAAGCGCTGGGTCGCGGTGCTGGTGGTGCTCCTCGCCGTGGTCAGCGTGCTGTTTATCGATGCCACCCTCCGACGCGCAAAGTCCGACCACTTGCCGGAGGCCTCGGTGGCCAAGGCGATCGCCGACGACCCGCGCTTCCTGCTGTGGCAGCACACGTTCGAGCGAATCAAGGAACGACCGTGGACGGGCTACGGCTACGGCAAGTCCATCCTACGGGAGCAGTTGTCGAGCGAGCTTGGCAATCCGTTGCTCGCGCACGCCCACAACCTGTTCGTGAGCCAGTGGCTGCAGACCGGGGCCATCGGCGTGGCGCTGCTGCTCGCGCTCCTGGGGGCCCTTGCCGTGCGTTACGCCGCCTTCATGCGCAGCGCCGACGGCACGCTTGCCGCAATGGGCACGGTGGGGCTCGTGCTGCTCTTCATGTTCGTGATCAAGAGCATGACGGATGACTTCATGATCCGCCCCACCAGCAAGGAATTCTGGGCGCTCAATGCGCTCCTCGTGGGCTATGGGATGCGCCGGCTGCGTCTTCCGGTGCGCGGCGCACACGGGGCGGCGCATCCTCCCGACAGCGGCGACGTCCCGCGGCAGGACACGCGCCACTAGGGCGCGGCGCAGGTGAAGCTGTCCGCCCGGTCGGGGGCACCGGATCCGTTGTAGCGTGGAAACGTGGGATAGGCACAAAGCGGCCGCGTGATGGGGGGGGTCGTTGCGCTGAACGTGACACGGGTGGCGTGCGTCTCCGGCAGCCTCCCGTTCTCGACCCATTCGGCCAGCGCCGCGACCTTGTCGAAGGTCTCGGCATTCACGCTGTTGGATCCGCAGTGCTGCACGCCGGGCAGCACGTGCAGGCGCGCCCCGCGCGCGGTGCTGTCCGCGCCATAGAGGCGGGTCAAGTCCTGGAAGAAGCGGACCGACTCGTTCTTGGAGGTCGAATAGTCGCTCTCGCCGTGCCACAGCAGAAACTTCTTGCCGGCCTCGAGGAACGCCTTCAAGCCTTCGGGCTGAACCTGCATCCCGTTGTCGAGCTGCGCCGCCAGCACGGCGGGGTAGTCACGATCCAGCACGAAGCTCGTCGATCGATACGCGGGGTCGTTGTACACGAAGTTCTGCAACAGCGCGTCGACGAGGAGGAAGTTGGCGGGAGCGGGCAGGTTGGGGCGACCATCGAAGATATGCAGGACCAATCCGTCCGGTGCCTTCGACTCGGCGCCGATGCCAAACCCCGCGTAGATGAGCGTCCCGTCCGACAGCCGCGTGCCGCCCCGGATAAGCCGCACGCTCTCGACCTGGGCCTGCGACAGACAGGCACCGCCGCTGGCTCCGCACAGAAGCGACGCGGGATCGAACTTGCAGGCCGCGGGGTGGCTCACGATCCCGTCGACCAGGCCGTCGTCCGCATCGCAGGCACCCACGGTCACAGCTTCGAGCAGCGCGACATCGGCTGGGCTGAGGGCATACCCCGGCCGCTGCACGAAGTTGTTGATCGTGATGCGGGACGCGGCGCTGCCGGCCGAGTTGATCGACGGCGCGCCGGAAATCACCCCGTCGTACTGGTCCGGATAGTGGATGGCCGCCGCAATGGCTTCCCGTCCTCCGGTGGAGCAGCCGCTGAAATAGGAGCGCTGGATCGGTCGGGCGTAGTACGCCGCGATGATGGCTTTCGCAGGAACGTCCATCTTGCCGATGGCACGCCACGCGTAGTCGATGCGAGCATCGGGGTTGTTCATGCCAAACGAGGCGTCGTAGCCCGGGCCGCCGAACGTGGCTGGATTTCCGATGTGACCGCCATTGGAGCCGCCCACCGCGTACCCCCGGGCGAGCGCGGTGGAGGCGCCGTGGAAGTCAGCGTCCAGGTTTGGAATGACCCCATCGTAGTTTCCGCCGCCAATGTGCAGGTAGCGACCGGACCAGCTCACCGGGAGCCGCAATGCGAACAGCAGCTGCGAGCCCACCTGGGCGCGAACATCGCAGTAGGACACTGGCGCGGACGAGCTGCTCGTGCTTTGAAACGACGCCGAGGTCACCCGCGCGTCGCCGAAGGTCATTCCGGCAAGCGCCGCGCATGACACGCCGGCTTGCGGCGACGAACCCACGGCAGGCCCGCCGTCCCCGCCCCCTCCGCAGCCTCCCAAGAGCAAGACCAACGAGCTCGCCAGGATTACGTCAATGACGACACGGGCGTGGCACATGGCAGCCTCCGGAAAGCGTCCGCGGAAACACAATCTACGCGACCGCAGGCAGGCGCACCAGAAATTCGCAACCGCCGATCGCGCCGCCGCCGCGAACGATCGCCCCTCGCGCCCTTGGGCAGGGGACGCTGCGAACGGCCTGCGCCGCCCTGAGAAGCGCTTACTTGCGCGTGGCCCGCGGTCGCAGCGGCAACGGCTTGGCGTCTTCCCGCCCCGGGGCGAGGAGCGGCTTGACCGGCGCGCCAGCCGGGGGCGCGTACTCGGGAATCCACGCCCGCAGTCGGGCGCGGACCTCGGCGTCGTCGGCCACGCGGTCGCTCTCGCACCACGTGACCATCTGGCCCACGACGTCGATGTCGGCGTCGCGTGCCTGCGCGATGCGCAGCTTCGGATGCGGCGTGGGCTTGGTGGCCTCTTCCGTGGCGAGCAGCTCCTCGTAGAGCTTCTCGCCGGGGCGCAGTCCGGTGAACACGACGGCGATCTTGGCCGGATCGGCACCCGACAGCTTGATGAGGTCGCGCGCCAGGTCGACGATACGCACGGGCTCGCCCATATCGAGCACGAGGATCTCCCCGCCGCGCCCCTGCAGGCCCGCCTGCAGCAGGAGCTGCGTGGCCTCGGACAGCGACATGAAGTAGCGCGTGATGTCCGGATGCGTGACCGTCACCGGGCCGCCGCGGGCAATTTGCTCGCGAAAGCGCGGGATCACGCTCCCGGCGCTGCCGAATACGTTGCCGAAGCGCACGAGCACGAACTGGGTGCCCGCACCCTGCAGGCACTGGCACACCATCTCGGCGAGCCGCTTGGTGGCGCCCATCACGTTGGTGGGATTGACCGCCTTGTCGGTGGACACCAGCACGAATTTCTCCACCTTGGCCGCGACCGCCGCGCGCGCCAGCACATACGTGCCGTAGGCGTTGTTGCGCACCGCCTGCCACGCGTTGACCTCCTCCATCAGCGGCACGTGCTTGTACGCCCCCGCGTGGAAGATCACGCTCGGCCGCTCGCGCGACAGCACCTCGTCCACCAGCGACGTGTGCTTCACGTCGCCCACGACGCACACGAGCGGCAACAGCGGATACGCATCGGCGAGCGAGGTCTGGATCTCGTAGACCGCCGCCTCCGACAGGTCGAAGAGCACGAGCCGCGCCGGGCGGAAGCGCGCGATCTGGTGCGTGAGCTCCGCGCCGATGGACCCGCCGGCACCGGTGACCATCACCACGCGGTTGCCGAGCCACTCGCCGAGCCCCGCGCTGTCGAGCACCACGGGATCGCGCCCGAGGAGATCGTCGACCTCGACGTTGCGGATGGTGGTGAGCGCGAGCCGCCCGCTGATGAGATCCTCGTAGGACGGCACGGTGAGCGCTTCCACACCGGCCGCAGCGCACAGCTCGGCCACGCGCCGGCGAACGACGTGATTGGCGGAGGGCAGCGCGATGATGACCTTGCGCACGCCATATTTCTCGCACCAGCGGGCGAGCTCGTCGATGGGGCCGAGCACGCGCACCTTGCGCACGGCCCGTCCCCGCTTCGCCTCGTCGTCGTCGAGCAGACCCACCACTCGCCACTGGCGGCTCCGCGCGAGATCCTTGGCCAGGCGCGCGCCCGCCTCGCCCGCGCCGATCACGAGCACGGGCTCGCCCAACGCCTCCAGAGGACTGTACAGGCGGTGCTCCTTCCACACGCGATACGTGAAGCGGCTCCCCGCCATGAGGAAAATGAGCACGAGCGGATAGAACACGAGCACGCTGCGGGGCACTACCGCGGTGAGCTGCAGCATCACGAGCACGACGGGAATGAGGAGGGCGCCCAGCACTGCGGCGAGCACGATGCGCTGCAAGTCCGCGATGCTCGCAAAGCGCCACAGCCCGCGATAGAGGCCGAGCGCCATGAAGATCACCGCTTGCAGCGGGACGATCCAGGCGAGCGTGCTCCACATGTCCGCGACGTACGGCTCGCGCAAGTCGAGGTTGAAGCGAAGCCAGTACATCGCCACCCACGCGAGCGCCGCTGCGCAGGCGTCGTGCAGGAAGACGAGCAGCGACCGCCCGTTGAAGAATGTTCGCATCACGTCGTGGGTGCGCTCCGGCGCCAATGATAATCAATCGCCGCGAAGACCGCGGCATGCACCGCGCACCACGCACCGAGCGCCGCGATGCCCCAGTGCGGGGCTACGAGCAGGCAGGCTACCGCCGTGGCCGCGCACCCCAGCATGAGCGCCGCATAGACGGCGAGCGTGCCACGATGACCGGCGCCGAGCTGGAGCAGGCGCTGATAGTAATGGGACTTGTGCGACTCCCAGAAGCGCTGCCCCAGGAGCACGCGCCGGGCGAGCGTAACGGTGGCGTCGGCCACGAAGGGGAGGAACGCAAGGACCGGGAACCACGCCGGCCACGCGCCGGCGACCACTCCTGCGCTGCCGAAGGCCGCCGCCAGGAAGCCCAAGGGGACGGCGCCCACATCGCCGATGAACATCCGCGCTGGCGGGCGGTTGACGGCAAGCAACGGGATCACCGCTCCACACATCGCGAGCGGCAGCGCCGCGCCCTGCCCGCGCATACCGAGCGCCACTGCGAACGCACCGAAGCCCACGAGGGTCATGGCGAGGGCAAGGCCATCGCTGCCGTCCATGAAGTTGTACAGGTTGCAGGACCAACCGGCCGCCGCGAACACCAAGAGGGGCGACCACCACGGCAACGCCTGGCCCTGCGCGAGCAACCACGCGAACCAGGCGGCCGCCACGACGTGTACCGCAAAGCGAGCGACGACGCCCACGCTCCTAGCGTCGTCGCGCAGCGACACCAGGAAGAGCAGGAGCCACGGGCCCGCCCACAGCCCGGGCGAGAACCAGGGCAGGTCGACCGTGAGCGCGGCCACCGGGACGAAGCCCCCCCACAGCGACAACCCGCCCACGCGCGGTATCGGCACGGCGTGCAGCGTCCGGGCGTTGACTTGCGCGAGGGGCAGGCGGTCTTGCCAGCGGAAGAGGACGGCGAGGACGGCCGCCGCCAGGGCCGCGGCGACCAGCACGACTGCCGTCCCGTCCGCGCTCAAAGGCTCCAAACGTCCCCCGCGCCGTGGCCGCCGTGGGCCGCAATCCCTGCGGAATCAGGGGCCTCCGCCGCTTCCGGAGGCCGTCCGCTGACACGGGACGGGGGGGCAAATGCGGGCAAATCGAACGAATGACCCCGGAACCCGCCGCGCCATCCAAAAATGCTATTTTTTTGTTTATTTATCAATTGTTTACGGCGACGATCGAAAGCCCGGAGCCAGCATGGGCGGGTGCTGCGGGACAGGGCTCGGGACGCATTCGCCGGCCGTTCCCTGTTGCTTCGGCACAACAAGGACCAGACTGGACAGAGTCCATTCCCCCTTCGGCTTGCCACCGGCTTGCGCGCTTTGGCAAAATGGTCTGCAACTTCTCGCCAGATTAGAGAAGGTTCCGATGGCAGGCGCAAAAGGCTTCGAATCCTTGCCAATTTTATCCGTTAGAGGAGAGACTCCATGAATAAGAAGCTCGTCGCTGTCGCTGTCGCGGGCGTGCTTGCAGCCCCGCTGGCGGCGCAAGCGCAAACCGCGAACGTGACGTTGTACGGTCGCTTGAACTTGACGATGGAAGCGGTCAGTGGCCGCACCACCGATCCGAACCTGCCCGTTGGTTCGGCGCCCGTCAACCGCACCGTCTATCGCGTGAGCTCCAACTCGTCGCGTCTGGGCGTTCGCGGTAGCGAAGCGCTGGGCGGCGGCCTGTCGGCGATCTTCCAGATCGAATCCAACGTCAGCGCCGACACCGGCGGTGGCCTGTTGGGCACGCGGGAAACGTTCGTCGGCCTGCAGGGCTCGTGGGGTACCTTCAAGATCGGTAACTTCCTGGCCCCGTACGACGACATCCATCCGATCTTCGGTAACGTCCCCACGCTGACCACGTCGATCCTGTCGACCGCCGCTCTCTGGGCGCAAGGCTCGCAATCGAAGGTCAACGGCGGCTTCGACGCCCGCCTCGGCAACTCGATCCGCTACGACTCGCCGCGCAT
>CALFEY010000136.1 GCA_937958295.1 uncultured Pseudomonadota bacterium | reverse complement strand
CCGCCATCTTCTTGGTGAGCGTCGTGACCAGCACCCGCTCGCCGGCCGCGACGCACGCGCCGAGCTACCCTGGCCTCGAGTTGCTGGCCACCGCGGTGCTCATGCTGCGCCCCGACGAACGCGTGACCTACGTGAACCCTGCCGCCGAGAACCTGTTCGAGCTGTCGAGGCAGAAATTCGTCGGGAACACGCCCGCGGATCTGTTCTCCGACTGCGCGGGCCTGCGCGGCGCGATCGACAAGGCGTTCCTGCGGGGCGCGTCGTACACCGAGCAGGAGATCGAGCTCGGCGCGGTCGGCAAGCCGAAGCTGCATCTCACGTGCACGATATCCCCCATCGAGGTCAGCGATGCGGTGCTGCTGATCGAGTTCCGCCACATCGACCAGCAATTGAAGGTGGCACGCGAAGAGCGGCTGCTCGAGCAGCAGCAGGCCAACCGCGACCTCATCCGCAGCCTCGCGCACGAGATCAAGAATCCGCTCGGCGGCATTCGCGGCGCCGCTCAACTCCTGGAGGCGGAGCTGCACCACCCGCAGCTATCCGCGCAGTTTACTGAGTACACGCAGGTGATCATCGGCGAGGCCGATCGCCTGCAGGCGCTCGTGAACCGCCTCCTCACGCCGAGTCGCCTGCCGAGCTACCGACGCACGAACATCCACGAGATCCTCGTACGCGTGCGCAGCGTGGTGCAGGCCGAGTTTCCCATCATCCGCTTCGTGCTCGATTTCGACACGAGCATCCCCGAGTTCGACGCCGACGCCGACCAGCTCACGCAGGCCGTGCTCAACATCGTCAAGAACGCCGCGCAGGCCGTGGCCGTGGGCACGCCCTTTCCCGAGATCGCGCTATCCACGCGCGTGGCGCGAGGCGTCACGCTCGCCAAGAAGCGGCACCGCCTCGCGTTGGCGCTCACCGTGCGCGACAACGGCCCCGGCATTCCAGAGGCCATCCGGGAAAAAATGTTCTATCCGCTCGTTTCCGGCCGCGACGGCGGCAGCGGCCTCGGGCTCACGATCGCGCAGACCTTCGTGGCACAACACAACGGAACCATCGAGTGGTCGAGCATGCCGGGCGAAACGACCTTCACCATCCTGCTGCCCCTCGAACTGGCGCGCGCGTCGACCTGATGCGCGCGAGAAGGGACTGACTGAAACGATGTACGCCTACGACTACGAACCACCGCGCGGGGACGGCACCAGGGCCGTCTGGATCGTCGACGACGATCGTTCGATCCGCTGGGTCCTGGAGAAGGCGCTCGCCCGCGAAGGCATCCCGTACAAGACCTTCGCCACCGCCTACGAAGTGCTGCAGGCGCTCGCCGTGAGCGAGCCGCAGGTGCTCGTGTCGGACATCCGCATGCCCGGCGAATCGGGTCTCGCGCTGCTCAACAAGGTGAAGGAGAGGCATCCGCAGATACCGGTGATCATCATGACCGCGTACTCGGACCTCGACAGCGCGGTCGCGGCCTTCCAGGGCGGTGCGTTCGAGTACCTGCCCAAGCCCTTCGACGTGGACCATGCGCTTGCGCTGATCCGCCGCGCGACGAGCGAAACGCAGGTCGTGCCACCCACCACGCAGGCCGTGGCGGAAACGCCGGAGATCCTGGGCCAGGCGCCCGCGATGCAGGAGGTCTTCCGGGCGATCGGTCGCCTCTCGCAATCGAATACGACCGTGATGATCACGGGCGAATCGGGTACCGGCAAGGAGCTCGTGGCCCGCGCGCTGCATCGGCACAGTCCGCGCGCGCCCATGCCTTTCGTGGCGATCAACACGGCGGCGATCCCGAAGGACCTTCTCGAATCCGAGCTCTTCGGACACGAGCGCGGCTCGTTCACCGGTGCGCAGGCGCTGCGCCGCGGCCGCTTCGAGCAGGCCGAGGGCGGCACGCTCTTCCTGGACGAGATCGGCGACATGCCCGCCGACCTGCAGGTGCGCCTGCTGCGCGTTCTCGCCGATGGCGAGTACTACCGCGTGGGCGGACATGCCCCCTTGCGGGCGAACGTGCGCATCATCGCCGCCACGCACCAGAACCTCGAGGAGCGCGTCCGGCTTGGCCTGTTCCGCGAGGACCTGTTGCATCGCCTCAACGTCGTGCGGCTGCGCCTGCCGCCCTTGCGCGAGCGGCCGGAGGATATCGGCCCGCTCGCGCGGCACTTCCTCCTGAAGAGCGGGCGCGATCTTGCCGTCGAGCCCAAGACCCTGTCCGACGACGCGCTCAAGGTGCTCATGCTCTTCGGCTTCCCCGGCAACGTGCGCCAGTTGGAGAATGTCTGCCACTGGCTCACGGTGATGGCACCGGGACAGCGCATCGAGGTGGCCGACCTGCCGCCGGAGGTGCGCGAGACGCCCGCCGCCGCCGCCGAGGTGGGCGAGGCCGACTGGCGCAATGCGCTGGATCGCGAGCTCTCGCAGGCGTTGGCGCGCGGCGAGCGCAACGTGGGCGATCGCCTGGAGGACGAGTTCGAGAAGACGCTCATCCGCCGCGCGCTCGCGCACACCGGCGGTCACCGCATGGAGGCGGCGGCGTGGCTCGGCTGGGGACGCAACACGCTCACCCGCAAGATCCAGGAGCTCGGGCTCGAACCCGAGCTGCGCAAGGGCGCGCGCTAGGGGCGCGGGCGGTTCACGTCGCGGCGTCTCGCGCAGCGGGTGTGCGGCCCGCCGGGATGCTCACGGCGGGTCCATCGGCAACGCGCCCGGCGCGTGCATCGAGCGCTCCACGAGCTCCTCGATCACGATGTCCGGCTTCTCGCGCAGGACGAGCGCGCGGTCGAGCTTGCGGCTGCTCACGTACACCACGCGGCTGAAGTTCTCCGACAGGAGCGGGATAAGCGGGATCGCCATGGAGTCGCGCAGCACGATGGCGCGCGGCAGACCCGGCTTGTCGCACGCATAGAACTCGAAGCCCGGGTATTCGTTCTTGTCGATGCGCCGCGCGCAGCGGCTGGCGGCTTCGCCCAGCACCTTGCCGAGCGGGGCCACGTCGTCCTCGCGCACGCGCGGCGGGCGCCCCAGCATGTTGACGAGGTCGCCGCGGTAGTAGTCCACCCCGGGATTGAAGGCAGGACGCGGTGCCGGCACGACCGTGCCGGCCTTGTCCGGCAGCGCCTTGCGCACGGCGGCCATCAACGCTTCGTAGCCCACGACGGCGCCGTTGTAGTTCCAGTGCGAATCCGTCTTGTAATAGACGAGCTCGCGCGACTTCGCGGCGGTGAGCGCGGCGCGCAGGTCTACGAACGCGAGCTCGGGATGGGCCGCGAGCGCAGTGACGAGGCGGTCGTGCGGCGTGGGGCCTGCTGCCTTGGCGATCCACGCCGGGAGGCGCTCGGGATAGATCGTGAACTTCTCGGGCACCACCATCACCACGTAGGCGATGCCGAGCGAGGCGAGCCAGGCCCGCCGGCGCTCGAGCTCGGCCACGGTGCCGGCGATGTCGGCCTGCGGGAAGGGTAGCGTGCCGCGGTAGTGGCGAGCGAGCGACTTGCCATCCTCGCCGAGCCAGAAGAACCAGCCGTTGCCGGCCGCGAGCACGTTGGCGAGGCTCGACACGCCGAAAAGCGCGAGGAGCCCGGCGTGATGCAGCACCACGAGCTCGTCGCGGGCGCCGAAGCGATCGGCGAAGGCGCGCTCGAAGGCCTGTGGGAAGTCGCGCGTGAGCGCAACGCCCGGCCATGCCGCCGTGGGGCGATTCTCGAAGCGCGTGACCGTGCGCGAGCCCGTCCACACCAGCGCCACCGCCGGCAGCACGATCGCGATGCAGAAGACCGCCGCCACGAGGCGGTCGCGCCACGGATGGTCCGCGGGCGCGGGCGGCGGTACGGCGGGCAGCGCGAGGCTCATCAGAAGCGGAAATAGATGAACGGGTTGTACGTGCTCGCGGCGAGGAAGGAGGCGGCGAGCAGGAAGACAATGCCGATCCACGTCATGTCGAGCGCGAGTGCAACCCGCGCGCGCAGCCCTGGCATGGTACTCGTGCGATCACGCCACTGTCCCACCCTCCGCGCGAGCGGCGTGGCGAACACGATGCCCACGCAGAGCACGAAGGCCACGAACGGATCGACGTACTCGGCGAGCGGATGGCGCGCCGGGTCACCGGGGGCGAAGCCGGCGAGTGCGGCGTAGAAGTGCCCCGCCTGCGCGAGCGTTTCGCAGCGGAAGAGCACCCAGCCGCCCATCACGGCGAGCATCGCGTACACGTGCGCCAGGGGACGGGCGCGGCCCAGCACGCGGTCGAGACCCGCACGCTCGAGCACGAGGAAGAGGCCGTGCCAGGCGCCCCACAGCACGAACGGCCAGC
>CALFEY010000135.1 GCA_937958295.1 uncultured Pseudomonadota bacterium | reverse complement strand
CGAGCCGCGCGTGGGAAGAGGCCGCCCGCGCGCGGGCTACTCCGGCTTGATGCCCGCCTCCTTCATCACGCGATGCCACTTGGTCGTTTCGGCGGCCATGAAGGCCTTGAACTGGTCCGGCGTGCCGGTACTGACGTCGAGGCCCTGCGACGCGTAGCGCTCGCGGAGCTCCGGCAGGGCCATGGCGGCCACGATCTCGCGATTGAGGACGGCCACGACGTCGGCAGGCGTCCCCGCCGGCGCGAGGATCCCGAACCACGAGGCGGTGACGAAATTGGGGTAGCCCAGCTCGAGCATGGTGGGCACATCGGGCATGGAGGGTTGGCGCGCGCGGCTCGTCACGGCGAGCGCCTTCAGCTTCTTCGACTGCACGAGCGGCGAGGCGGCCGGCACGCTGTCGAACATCATCGTGAGCCGTCCTCCCATGATGTCCACCTGGGCCGGCGCGCCTCCCTTGTACGGGACATGCACGATGTCGAGCCCCGCGGTCTGCTTGAAGAGCTCGGCGGCGAGCTGGTTGGACGACCCGGAGCCCGACGAGCCATAGGAAAGCTTGCCGGGATTTCGCTTGGCCTCGGCCACCACGTCGGCGACGCTGTTGAGCGCCGCGGCCTGGTCGACCACGAGCACGTTGGGAATGGATGCCAGCAGGGTGACCGGAACGAAGTCCTTCGCCGGATCGAACGACATGGGATACAGCGCGGAGTTGGTGGCAAAGGGCCCGATGCCGCCGAGGATCAGCGTGTAGCCGTCGGCGGGCGCCCTGGCGACGATCTCCGTGCCCACGTTGCCGTTGGCGCCCGGCTTGCTGTCGATGACCACCGACTGGCCGAGACGTTCACCGAGCTTCGCGGCGAGCGGACGCAGCAGGGCATCGGCGGTTCCGCCGGGAGGAAAGGCCATCACGATGCGGACCGGCCGATTGGGATAGGGCTGAGCATGGCTGGCCGCGCTCGCGAGCACGACGCAACACGACACCAGGAGCAGGACCAGTCGGGACACGCCAATGGACATCGCAGATCTCCTGGTAAGGTGGCTTTTATTCCGATAAACGGAATAATGTTGCGAAAAATGACTACGCGTAGCGGTACTGTCCTCTTCTCGATCGATTGCCAACGACTCGCCCGGCGGCCGCGCTCACGGGGTCTGCGCTCCGTGGATGCGTCTTGCCGTCGCCTCGATCATATGCCAGGCTATCTGTAAACTTCATTCCGATAGACGGAATTCGAGATGACAAAGCCGCTTGCGTACTGGAATGGCACCATCGTTGCGCAGAGCGACGTGCGCGTGCCGGTGGAAAGCCCTACGGTGAAATACGGCGCGGCGGTGTTCGAGGGCATCCGCGCCTACTGGAACGAGGAGCGCGGCAATCTCTTCCTCTTCCGGCTGCAGGAGCATCTCGACCGCCTTAGGATGTCCATGCTCGTGATGGGCATCGATGACCCCTTCCGCGAAGGCGAGGTGCGCGAAGCCGTGCTGGCGATGCTGCGGGCCAACGACTATCGCGGCCCGGTGCACATCCGCCTCATGGTGTACCTCGACGGCAGCGGCGAACTCGGCGCCCGGGGCCCATGCGGCCTCGCCGTTCTCGGCGTGATGCGCGCCTCCGCCGCCAACGTCGAGACGGGGCTGCACTGCCAGGTGAGCTCGTGGCGGCGCATCTCCGACCAGAGCATGCCGCCGCGGGTGAAGACGATCGGCAACTACGTCAACAGCCGCCTGGCGCTGATGCAGGCCAAGGCCGACGGCTACGACTCGGCGATCCTCATGAACGACCGCGGCTGCGTCTCCGAGGGACCCACCTCGTGCATCTTCCTCGTGCGCGATGGCGTGCTGATCACGCCGAGCACGACATCGAGCGTGCTGGAGAGCATCACGCGCGACACCGTCCTGCGGATCGCCGAGTCCTGCACCGGATCGCCGGCGGTCGTACGCGACGTGGACCGCAGCGAGCTCTATGCCGCGGAGGAAGTCTTCATGTGCGGCTCCGGTCCGGAGATCGTGCCCGTGAACTCCGTGGACCGGCGCAACGTGGGGGCCGGCAAGCCGGGCCCGGTCACGCGCAAGGTCCAGGAACGGTACTTCCGCATCGTGCAGGGGCGCGATCCGGCGCGCGATCCCTGGCTCACGCCCGTGTACGCCTGAAGCTGGCGCACCTGCACGGACCGCGCGCCTAGCCGCGCGCGGCGTGTCCTGCGCGTGCCTCCTTCGGCAAGCGCGCGTACCACGCCACCGCCAGCGCCACGAGCGCTAGGAAGGGCAGCACCGCCCAGTTCATGGTCTGCCAGCCCGTCGAGGAGACGAGCGCGCCCGCCGAGAACGACGACAGCGCCATCGTGGAGAACATGATGAAATCGTTGGCGCCCTGCGTGCGGGCCTTCTCGGCGGGGGCGTACGACTCGGTGAGGAGCATGGTGCCACCGGTGTACATGAAGTTCCAGCCCACGCCCACGAGGGCCAGCGCCACGAGGAAGTGCAGCAGCTCGTTGCCGGTGAGCGCCACGATCGCGCCCGACGCCATGATCGCCACGCCCAGGACGATGACCCGCAACAGCCCGAGACGACCGATGAGCGTGCCCGTGACGAAGCCCGGCGCATACATCCCCACCACGTGCCACGAGATGACCGTGGCGGCAAGGCCGTACGGGAGCCCGCAGAGGTCCATCGCGAGGGGAGTGGCATTCATGAGCAGGTTCATGAGCCCGTAGCCCAGCGTGCCCGCGAGCGCCGCGACGACGAACACCGGCTGGCGCACGATCTCGCCCAACGGCCGGCCGCCCCCGGCGCTTTCGACGGCCGACGGCTTGGGCACGTGAACCTGCGATTGCAGGGCGAGCGCCACGACCGCCACGACAGCGAGCAGTACGAAAGACCCCATGAAGGGCTGGGCGAACAGGTCCTTCCCCCACCGGGTGATCGCGGGGCCAAGAAAACCGCCCACGATGCCGCCGGCGAGCACGAGCGAGATCGCACGCGCCTTGGCCGCCCCGGGAGACACCTCGGCGGCGGCGAAGCGATACTGCAGGCCCACGGCGTTGTACACGCCGATCACGGCCGTCGCCACGCAGTAGAGCGCGAAGCTGCGCAGGTACAGCGCCAGCACTGCGAGGGCGCAGCCGGCGATATTCACGAGCGCGCCCGCCATGAACCCGCGCCGCCGGCCCACCCGGGCCATCCACAACGACATCGGCATCGTGGAGACGGCCGAGCCCAGCACGTAGGTGCTCGCGCCCAGCGTGGCCAATGCCTTGCTACTCGCCAGCGAGTAGCCTACGAGGCCCGTCATCGCCACCAGTCCGGTGGCATTGGTGAGAAGCAGAGCCTGGCAGCAGGACAGGAGGAGGACGTTGCGCTGGGCGGCGGTCATGGGCTGCCGGTCTCGCGCCGGCTCGCGGGGTGATTCGTTCCGTATGATACGGGGATGGACGATACGGTCAGCGCAGTACTCGATTTTTGGTTCGGCGCGCGAGGCACACCCGTGCACGGCACCACGCGACCCGAGTGGTTCCGCAAGGACCCCGCTTTCGACGAGGCGATCCGGCAGCGTTTCGGGACGCTGGTGGCCGAGGCCCTCGCCGGCGGGCTCGGCGCGTGGTGCGGGCACGCCCACGGCGCGCTGGCCCGGGTGATCGTGCTCGACCAGTTCACGCGCAACATCTTTCGCGATACGCCGCGCGCGTTCGCCGGCGACGAGCGCGCCCTCGCCACCGCCGAGGACGCCATCGCGCGCGGCTTCGAGCGCGAGCTCTCCGTCCACGAGCGGTGGTTCCTGTACCTGCCGTTCGAGCACAGCGAGAGCGTGGCGGCGCAGCACCGCGCCCTCGCGCTCTTCGGCGCGCTCTCCGCCGACATGGGTGATCCCGCGCCGCTTGCGTGGGCCCGCAAGCACGCCGACGTGATCTTCCGCTTCGGCCGTTACCCGCATCGCAACGCGATCCTCGGCCGTGCCTCCAGCGCGGACGAGATCGCCTTCCTGGAGGAGCCAGGCTCCCGCTTCTAGCCACGCGGTCCGTACAATTGGGCGATGTCCGCCGTCGAAGTGATCCTCGCCCTGATCCTCACCGTCGCGCTGGTGGCGGTCGTCGCGCGACTCGTACCCGTGGCAATGCCGCTCCTGCAGATCGGGGCCGGGCTGCTGTTGAGCTTCCTGCCGGGCTTTTCGCGGGTGCACATCGATCCCGCGGTGTTCTTCGCCCTGTTCATCCCCCCCCTCCTTTACGCCGACGGCTGGCTGATGCCGCGGCGCGACCTGCGCCAGGTGCTGCGTCCCGTGCTGGCGCTCGCCTTCGGCCTCGTGCTCGCGACGGTGCTGGTGGTGGGGTACACGCTGCATGCGCTCATCCCGTCGCTTCCGCTCGCCGCCGCCTTCGCGCTCGGCGCCATCGTGTCGCCCACCGACGCGGTGGCCACGGCCGCCATGACCGAGCGCCTGCCGCTGCCCCGCCGCGTCACGCTCATCCTGAGCGGGGAGAGCCTCATCAACGATGCGTCGGGCCTCGTGGCCTTCAAGTTCGCCGTGGCGGCCATGGCCACGGGCATGTTCTCGCTCGCGGAGGCCGGGGCCGACCTCGTGCGGGTCGCCGCGGGCGGCGCGATCATCGGCGTGCTGGTGAGCGTCGTGGCCGGACGTCTGCACAGCGCGATCGCGCGGGCCATCGCCCATGCCGCCAGCGACGCGCCCAACGTGCACACCGTGATCTCGCTCCTCACGCCATTTGCCGCCTACCTCGCGGCCGAAGCGGTGGGGGTGTCCGGCATCCTGGCTGTGGTGAGCTGCGGGCTCTATTCCGGCTGGCGCGATGCCCGCCACATGGGCGCGCGCACGCGCCAGCAGGCCGTGCAAGTGTGGAGCATGGTCCTGTTCGTGTTCAACGGTCTCGTGTTCGTGCTGCTCGGCCTCTCGTTGCCCGAGGCGATGGAGGCGCTCGCGCCCAAGCACGACTGGACGGCACTCGCCACCCACGCTGCGGTGCTGTGGGTCATCGTGACGCTCATCCGCCTCGCGTGGGTGTATCCCAGCACGTTCCTTCCCCCGCTCCTCCTCGCCCGCCTGCGCGCGCGCGAGGGCGTGCAGGATCCGCGCTCCACATTCATCGTGGGCTGGGCCGGACTGCGCGGCTCGGTCACGATGGCCGCCGCGCTGTCGCTGCCGGTGGTCACCGCCACGGGCGCGCCGTTTCCGGGTCGGGCGGAGATCATCTTCCTGGCCGCCACCACCATCCTGCTCACCTTGCTCATCAACGGGCTATCGCTGCCGCCTCTCATCCGCGCGCTGGGCTTGCGCGGGGGGGACGCGGCCGCGGAGAAGGAATTGCACACCGCCGAGATCGCGCTCGCGGGTGCCGCCGCCACCGCCCTGCGCGAGGAGCTGCCGCGGCTGTCCGGTGCTGACCAGCGCTTTGCCTCGCACGTGCTCGAGCAATACGAGAGCCGCCTCGGTCTGTACAACGCGATGGGCGCTGAGCGGACGCCCTTCGAGCGCGCGGCCGCGGGTCGCCGGCACATCGTGATGCTCGCCCTCGAGGCGGAGCGCGCCGAGCTCGCCCGCCTGCGCGACAAGGAAGTGATCAACGACGAGACGGCGCGCATCCTCGAGCCGCGCATCGACTACCTCGAACTGTACGCCGCGGGGCACACCCGGGAAGGCGCTCCATGAGCGCACCCGTGGCCCTTCTGGGAGGGACCTTCGATCCTGTCCACTACGGGCACCTCCGCCTGGCCGACGAGGTCCGTCGCGCGTTGCGGCTGCCCGAGGTGCGCCTCGTGCCCGCCGGCGACCCGCCCCATCGCGGCGGTCCCCGCGCCTCGGGGCCGGACCGCCTGGCGATGCTGGAGCGGGCGGTGCAGGAGTTTGAAGGACTCGCGGTGGACGCCCGTGAAATTGCACGGAGCGGCAAGAGCTACACGGTGCTCACGCTGGAGGAATTGCGCGCGCAGGACGCGCGACGACCGCTGTTGCTCATCGTGGGCGCCGACGCCTTCCACGGACTGCCCACCTGGCACCGCTGGCGTGACCTCTTCCGCCTCGCCCACATCGTGGTGGTGGCGCGACCAGGGGTCGATCTTGCCCGGGACATGCCCCCGGAGCTCGCCGCCGAATGGAAGGCCCGGCGCGCGAGCACGCCGGATGCCTTGTTTTCCTCCCCGGCCGGTGCCATCTACGCGCAGGCCATCACCCCGCAGGCAATTTCGGCTACCGCGATACGAATGCAACTGGAAAGGGGTGAACGCGGCCGCGAAGAAGTCGTCCAATTGCTGCCTCCCGCCGTTTTGTCCTATATTGACCAGCACGGCCTCTACCTCCCCGACCAAGCCACCGCATAGGATGCGCCAGACCAAGCTCACGCAGATCGCCGTTTCCGCCCTCGAGGACATCAAGGCACGCGACATCAAGGTGCTCGACGTCCGCAAGCTCACGAGTTTCTACGACTACCTCATCATCGCCAGCGCCGAGTCAAACCGACAGGTGAAGGCGCTCGCGCACCACGTGCGCGATCGCATGAAAGAGGCCGGCGCCCATGTCATCGGGCTCGAAGGCGAGGAGACCGGCGAGTGGGTGCTGGTCGACTGCGGCGACATCGTGGTCCACGTCATGCAACCCGCCGTGCGCGCCTACTACAACCTCGAGGAACTGTGGGACACCACCGCCACGCGGCGCCGCGCCAAGGCGGCGTGACGCGCGGGCGTCGCCCCCCGCGACGCGCCCTCGCTTGAAGCTGCGCGTGGTGGCGCTGGGCCAGCGGATGCCCGCCTGGGTCGACGCCGGCTTTGCCGACTACGCGCGGCGCCTGCCCCGCGACTATGCCCTCGAGCTCGTTGCCCTCAAGGCGGAGCCCCGCGATCGGGGCAAGCCGGTCGCCCAGGTACTGGCAGCCGAGGCATCCCGCATACGCGCCGCGTGTGGCGGGTACCGCATGATCGCGCTCGACGAGCGCGGTGGCGCCTGGACCTCCCGCGCGCTGGCCGACCGCCTCGTGCGCTGGCGCGACGAGGCCATCGATCCGGCCTTTGTGATCGGCAGCGCCGACGGCCTCGATCCCGCCCTAAGGAGCGAGGCCGCGGACCGCATGGCGCTGTCTGCGCTGACTTTGCCGCACGGGCTCGTGCGCGTCATCCTCGCCGAGCAGATTTACCGCGCTGTCACGCTCGCCGAGGGCCACCCTTACCATCGCGACTGACCCCGTCCGCGCTACCACCGTGTCCACCCCCGCCCCCGACCGCACCCTCTACCTCGCCTCCCGCAGTCCCCGCCGCCAGGAGCTCCTCCAGCAAATAGGCGTCCCGTTCGAGGAGCTCCGCCTGCGCAGCGCCCCGGGCCGCCATCGCGACGTGGTGGAGGAGGCGCTGGACGGCGAGCCCGCCTTGCACTATGTCGAGCGCATCGCGCGCGCCAAGGCGTCGATGGGGTGGAAGCGCATGCTGGAGCGCGGCCTGCCACCGCGTCCGGTGCTGGGAGCCGACACGGAGGTCGTGCAGGACGGCGCGATCTTCGGCAAGCCCGCCGACATCGATGCCGCGCGGGCGATGCTTGCCCGGCTGTCCGGCCGCACGCACGACGTGGCCACGGCCGTGGCGATTCGCTTCGAGGACGCCACCGAAGTGGCGCTCTGCGTCACGCAGGTCACCATGCGCAAGCTCACCTCGCGCGAGATCGAGCGCTACCTGCAAACCGGCGAGCCCTTCGACAAGGCCGGCGGCTACGCGATCCAGGGCCGCGCCGCCGCCTTCATCACCAGGATCGAGGGCAGCTATTCGGGGGTGATGGGTTTGCCCCTCGCGGAGACGGCCGACCTCCTCGCCCGAATCGGGCGGGGCGTGCTATAACGCGGCAACACCCCGCCCGCTCCGCCGTGCCTTGTGCCGATCTTCGCGTTGGCGCGCCGGGCTCGCGTCCATGACCCATGAAATCCTGATCAACGTCACACCGCAGGAAACGCGCGTGGCCATGCTCGAGCAGGGCGTGGTGCAGGAGCTTCACATCGAGCGCTCGAGCGCCCGGGGCCTCGTGGGCAATATCTACCTCGGGCGGGTGGCGCGCGTGCTGCCCGGCATGCAGAGCGCCTTCATCGAGATCGGCCTGGAGCGCGCGGCGTTCCTGCACATCGCCGACATCTGGGAGCACCGCCAGAACGGCCACGGCAGCGGCGAGCGGCCCATCGAAAAGATTCTCCACGAGGGACAATCGCTTCTCGTGCAGGTGATCAAGGATCCCATCGGCACCAAGGGCGCGCGGCTATCCACGCAGATCAGCCTCGCCGGCCGCCTCCTCGTCTATCTCCCGCAGGACTCGCACATCGGCATCTCACAGCGCATCGGCGACGAGGCCGAGCGCGAGACGCTGCGCGAGCGCCTGCAGCACCTCCTGCCCGAGGGTATGACCGGCGGCTTCATCATCCGCACAATGGCCGAAACCGCATCCGAGCGCGAGATGCAGGCGGACATCGAGTACCTCACCAAGCTGTGGAGCGATTTGAACGCGCGCTCGCGCGAAGTGGCCCCGGCCTCGCTCCTCTACCAGGACTTGAACCTCGCGCAGCGCGTGCTGCGCGACATGTCCACCGACGAGACCTCGCGCATCCTCGTCGATTCGCGCGAGACCTACGTGCGCATGATGGATTTCGCGCGCCAGTACACGCCCGCGCTCGTGGACCGCATCAACCACTACGTCGGCGACCGCCCGCTCTACGACCTGCATGGCGTGGAGGACGAGATCGAGAAGGCGCTGACGCGCCGCGTGGACCTCAAGTCGGGGGGCTACCTCATCTTCGACCAGACGGAGGCGATGACCACGATCGACGTCAACACCGGCGGCTTCGTGGGCGGGCGCAGCTTCGACGACACGATCTTCAAGACGAATCTGGAGGCGGCGCAGATCATCGCGCGCCAGCTGCGCATGCGCAACCTCGGCGGCATCATCATCATCGACTTCATCGACATGGAGAATGCCGACCACCGGCATGCCGTGCTCGCGGAGTTGAACCGCGCGCTGGAGAAGGACCGCACGCGCCTTACCGTGAACGGCTTCACGCAGCTCGGCCTCGTGGAGATGACGCGCAAGCGTACCCGCGAGTCGCTCGCGCACGTGCTGTGCGAGCCCTGCCCCACCTGCCAGGGCCGGGGAGAGCTCAAGACGCCGCAGACGATCTGCTACGAGATCCTGCGCGAGATCGTACGCGAGGCCAAGCAGTTCAACGCGCGCGAGTTCCGCATCCTGGCCTCCCAGGCCGTGATCGACATGTTCCTCGACGAGGAGTCGCAGAGCCTCGCGCAGCTCGGCGACTTCATCGCCAAGCCCATCTCCTTGCAGGTGGAAACGCTCTACACGCAGGAGCAGTACGACATCGTGCTGATCTGACGGCCCGCGCCCGCTGCAGGGGCCGCCGATGCCGCGCCTTCCCGGTCATAGCGCGGGGTTATGAACTCGCCATTTCTTTCCATTTGTCCGCGTGGCGGCCGCATGGAAGCATGGCCCGCATGCCGACCTTCCTGCGCTTAGCCCTCGTCGCCGCCACGCTCGCCGCGGCCCCTCTCCTGCATGCCGCGGACTTCCCGACGAAGCCGGTGCGCCTCCTCGTGGGGTACTCGCCCGGCGGGGCCACCGATGCGGTCGCGCGCCTGCTCGCAAAGGCGCTCACCGAGCGCTGGCCGCATCCCATGGTGGTGGAGAACATGCCCGGGGCGAGCGGCAACATCGCGTCCGAGGCGGTCGCCCGCGCCCAGCCCGACGGTTACACCCTCATGCTGGCGGCGCCTGCGCTGGCGGTGAACGCGAGCCTCTTCAAGAAAATGCCGTTCGACCCGGTGAACGATCTGCGCCAGGTGGCGATGGTGGCGCAGGTGATGAATGTGTTCGTGGTCGTGCCCACGCTGCCCGTCAAGACGGTGGCGGAGTTCATCGACTATGCGAAGAAGAACCCCGGCACGCTGAACTTCGCCTCCTCCGGTGTGGGCGCCTCGAGCCACATGGCCGGGGAGATCTTCAAGAGCCTCACCAAGGTCGACATCGTGCACGTTCCCTACAAGGGCACGAGCCAGTACGTGGCCGACCTCGTCACGGGGAAGGTGCAGGTGGCCTTCGACAGCGTCCCGGCGCTCCTCCCGCACATCCAGTCGGGGGCGCTGCGCGCCCTCGCGCTGAGCACGCCGGCGCGCTCGCCGCTCCTGCCCAACGTCCCCACGACCACGGAGGTCGGCTTGCCGGAGTACCAGGTGAGCGTTTGGCTGGGCGTGATGGCGCCTGGCAAGACGCCCGACGCGGTCGTGCAGGCCCTCAATCGCGAGATCAATTCGGCACTGCAGAGCCCGGCGCTGCAAAAGCAGATCGCCGACCTCGGCGGCTACGCGAGCCCGTGGACGCCCGAGGAATTCACGGCCTTCTACCGCCGCGAGATCGACCGCTACCGCGAGGTGATCGTGCGCACCGGCGCCTCGGCGCAATGACCGTGCCTCAGAGGGGCCGCAGCGTACGCACCGCCTGCTCGAGCCGCGTCGCGAATTCGCGTACCAGCAGCGACCGTTCGCGGTGACGCGGATAGAGGAGGTGGAACTCGTAGGGCACGGCGGGCAGGAACGGCCGCGCCACGAGCACGCCGCGCCGCACGTATTCGCGCGCGGTGAACGGCTCCACGATCGACACCCCGAAGCCGTTGGCCACGAGGGCGCACGCCGAGTTGGAGACGAACGCGTGCGCCGTGGTGCGCCGCGCAACGCCCGCGCGCTCGAAAATCGAGTCGATCGCGTGGCGGATGCGGCTGCCGGGCGCGAAGGAGATGAACGTCTCCCCGGCAAGGTCCGACGGACCGATCGCCCGCTTGCGGGCGAGGCGATGGCCCTTGGGCACGACGCACACGGCATCCAGACGCCGCAGGGGCTCGCTCACGATGCCGGGGTGGTCGGGCGCGGACATCGAGATGCCGAGGTCCACCTTCTGCGCGATCGTCCACTCCGTCACGTTCGCGGCGCTCGTGATGTACAGGCCCACGTTCACGTCGGGCTTGTCCTTGAGAAACTGCGCCACAAGCCGCGGCACGTGCTCGTGTCCAAGCGCGGACACGCAGGCGATCGCGAGGTCGCCGCTGCGCAGGCCGCGGATGTCGCGGGCGATGCTGCCGATCTCCTGCAGCCCCGAGAAGAGCCGATCCACCTCGCGGTAGAGCAGCGCCGCCTCGTGCGTGGGAATGAGTCGCCGCTTCTCGCGGCGGAAGAGCAGGAGCTCCACGGCGGCTTCGAAGTTGGCGAGAAGCTTGCTCACCGCGGGCTGCGACAGGTGGATGCGCTCCGCCGCCGCCGTGACGTAGCCCGTCTCGTAGACGGCTTTGAAGGCCTCGACCTGGCGAGGCGTGATGGGGCGAGCGCTCATGGATCCTGCCGTTGACGATGCCGCCCGATTCTAGGCTACCCGACCTGCCGCGCAACATCGGCGCGCTGCTCGACGCCGCCTGCGACGCGGCGCCCGAGGCCATCGCGCTGCACTTCACCGCCGACGGCAGCCGCTGGACGTATCGCGAGCTGCGCGCCGCCGTGAACCGTCTCGCCCATGGCCTGCGGGCCGCGGGCATCGGTGCCGGAAGCCACGTGGCGGTGATGCTGCCCAACGTGGCACAGATGCCCCTCACGTGGCTCGCGCTCGCCCGGCTGTCCGCCGTGATGATCCCGGTGAACACGCGCTTCACCGGCCACGAGCTGCACTACGCGATCGAGGACGGGAAGGCGTGCGCACTCGTCATCGACCGCGCGCTCCTGAGCGCGTATGAGGCGATGCCGCACCCCGTCGCGCGGCTGGCCGGCCGCGTGCACGTGGTGGGGGACGCCGACACCGGCCACGCGCCGTTCGCCGCCTTGAGCCAGGGGCAGCCAGCCACGTGGGACGAGGACGGTCCCGACCTCGATGCCGTGCTCAACCTGCAATACACGTCGGGCACCACTGGCTTTCCCAAGGGCTGCATCCTCACCCACCGCTACTGGCTCACCTGCGCCCACACCTACGCTTTCGTCGACGGTCTCGCCTTCCGCCGCATCCTCGCCGACAACCCGTTCTTTTACATGACCCCGCAGTGGCTGCTGCTGATGTCGTTCTTCCATCGCGCCACGCTCTACGTCGCACCGCGCCTGAGCGCCAGCGGATGGCTGCCCACCGTGCGCGAGCACGGCATCGAATACTGCCTCTTCCGCGATGCCTACCATCGCGAGCCACCCACCCCGCACGACCGCGATCACCGCCTTCTCCGCGCGAGCCTGTACATGCATCGCAAGGAGGACGAACCCGACATCGAGGCGCGCTTCGGTCCCGCGGTGCGCACGGCCTTCGGCATGACCGAGATCGGCGCAGGGCTCGTGATGCCGCTCCACGCCTCCGAGGCGATGAGTGGCGCCGGCTCTTGCGGCCTGCCCGCTCCCCACCGCGAGTGCCGTATCGCGGACCCGGCGGGCCGCACGCTCCCCGACGGCGAGCGGGGCGAGCTCGTGATCCGCGGTCCCGGTCTCATGCGCGGCTACTACGGCAAGGCCGAGGCGACCGCGGCGGCCTTCCACGGCGACTGGTTCCGCACCGGCGACCTCGCCCGGCGCGACGCGCAAGGGCGCTTCTATGTCATCGGGCGCCTCAAGGACGTGATCAAGCGCGCCGGAGAGAATGTCGCGCCCGAAGAGGTGGAATCGGTGCTCGCCGCGCTGCCCGGGGTCCGCGAGGCGGCCGTCGTGGGCGTGCCGGACGCGCTGCGCGGCGAGGAGATCAAGGCAATCCTCGTGCTCGACCGCGGGCACACCCCCGAGACGCTGTCGCCCGACGTGGTACGCGCGCATTGCCGCGAACGGCTGGCGGCCTTCAAGCAGCCCCGTTACGTGGAGTACCGCGTGGAGCCGTTACCGCGCACCGCGAGTGGCAAGGTGGCCAAGGCCGCGCTGCGCGGCGAAGGAGGCGCCCCGTGATCGTCGACTACACGAGCAAGCCGCCAGTGCCCGAGCAGCAGCACGACGGGCCGCACATGCAAGGCTACGAGCGCGTGTACGCGCAGCAATATCGCGCGGCCGGACGCGGCGACGCCGGGCCTGCGGCGCTGGCCGATTACCTCGCGACCTACGATCGGCTAGGCATCGCGCACGTGATGATCAAGGCACGCGATTGCGAGGCGACACTGGGGTACCGCGTGCGCAACGAGGACGTCGCGGCATTCTGCCGCGAGCACGGCCCGCGCTTCGTCGGCTTCGCGGGCGTCGACCCGCACAAGGGTGTGCGCGCACTGCGCGAGTTCGAGACCGCTGTGCGCGAGCTCGGCCTGCGCGGGCTCAACCTGCACCCGTACGAGAATCGGCTCGCCATCGACGATGCCCGCATGTACCCGCTCTACGCCAAGTGCATCGAGCTCGACGTGCCCCTCAACCTCCACTGCTCGATGAGCTTCGATCCCGGTGCGGCCATGGACTTGGGGCATCCGCGCCGGCTCGATGCCGTGATGACGCACTTCCCGGAGCTGCGCGTGTGCGCGGCGCCGCCGGGCTTTCCGTGGGTGGAGGAGCTCGTGGCCGTCGCCTGGCGCCATCCCAACGTGTACATCGGGCTCACCGCCGTGCGCCCGCGCTACCTCGCGGCACAAAACTCAGGCTACGGCGCGTTGCTCGCCTACGGCAACTCCGTCCTGCAGGACCGCGTGCTGTGGGGCTCGGCGTGGCCGATGCAGCCCGTGCAGGACGCCCTCGACGACGTGGCCACGCTGCCGCTCAAGGACACCGTCCGCGCCAAGTGGCTCGGTGCCAATGCCCTCCGCTTTCTCGGCCTCTGAGCCCACCAAAGGAGACTCCCATGAGACTGCACTCGATGATCGCGGCGCTCGCCTGCGTGCTCGCCGCCGCCGCGCACAGCCAGAGCTTCGGACCCAAGCCGGTCACGCTGGTGGTGGGCTTCCCGGCCGGCGGCTCCAACGACCTCGCGGCGCGCGTTCTCGCGCCGAAGCTCGCGGAAGCGCTCGGCACCTCGGTGGTGGTCGTGAACAAGGTCGGCGCCAACGCGACCATCGGCACCGATTTCGTGGCCAAGGCCGCGCCTGACGGCCATACCTTGCTGGTGGCGAGCGCGAGCCCGCTCGTGATCGTGCCGCACACCGCCACGAGCGTCCCCTACGACACGCTGAAGGACTTCGCGCCGATCACCACCCTGGCCGTCACGCCCGGCGCAATCGCGCTCAATCCCTCGATCACCGCCCGCGACTTGAAGCAACTGCTGGACGCGACCGGCAGCAAGGAGCTGCGCCTGGCCTCCACGGGCAATGGCGGCATGCCCCACCTCACCATCGAGCTCTTGAAGAAGAACGCAAAGCCCGGCGCCGTGGTGCACGTGCCTTACAAGGGCGCCGCGGCCGCGATGGGCGACGTGATGGGCGGCCACGTGGACGGCATCGTGGCCGACCTGGCGTCGGTGGTGACGCTCGCCAAGGACGGCAAGGTGCGCGTGATCGCCATCACCGGCAAGGGCCGCGCCGATGTCCTGCCTGAGGCGCCCACGGCCGTGGAGCAAGGCTTTGCCGGGCTCGTGGCGGAGAACTGGCTCGGCGTGTTCGCCCCCGCGCAGACCCCGCCCGCGGTGGTGGACAAGATCTACGGCGCACTCGCGGCCATCATGCAACAGCCCGACGTGCGCGAGCAGATGCGCAAGATCGGCTACACCGTCACGCCCACGCCACTTCCCGCCCAGACGCAGCGCTTCCTGCGCGACGAGTATGAGCGCTGGGGCAAGGTCGCCAAGGAATCCGGTGCGCGCGCCGACTGAACCCTCTGCACTGCCCGCCGCGGAGTTGGCCGCCGCCTTGCGGGCCG
>CALFEY010000134.1 GCA_937958295.1 uncultured Pseudomonadota bacterium | reverse complement strand
CGACGCGCCGCTCGTCCATGTCGCGGCGGAGCGCGAGGTCGTCGGGCGTCTTGTCCCACCAGATCGCACGGCCTTCGCGCTGCTTGGCCGGGAGGTCGGGCTTCTCTTCGATCAGCTTGCGGATGAACTGCGTGTGCTCGGACACGTAGCCGCGCGCGGGCAGCATGGGCATGGCAGGGGCGATCGCAACGTGAGGATAGGCCGATTCTAGCATCCGGCCCCCCGGCTCTAGCGGGCGTCGTCGGGCCGGCCAGCCACCATCGGGAACTGGAACAGACGGCAATCGAGCGCGCCGTTCATGAGGGGCGTCTTGCGCGCTACCTTGAGATGGATGAGCTTGGGCAGGCGCAGGTCGCCGGTGAAGAAGTAGGCGTTCCAGCCGGCATAGCGTTGCTTCAGCACGTCGCCCCACAGCGGATATTGCCGGCCGAGGGCCTCGAGGTCGGCGAGGCGCACGCCGTAGGGCGGGTTGGTGAGCAGGATCCCCGTCGGGGCGGGCGCATGCCCCTCCAGGAAGTCGCCCTGCTCCACGTGCACGAAGCCGTCCACGCCTGCCGCCCGCAGGTTCGCCTGCGTCTTGCCCACGGCGCCCGGCGCGAGGTCGCGCGCGAAGATCGACGGCGCGGCGGGCGCCAAGGCCATGCGGTCGCGGGCGGACTGCTTCATGCGCTGCCACGACGGCCCGTCGAACCACGCGAGCTTTTGGAAGCCGAAGGTGCGGGAGAGGCCAGGGGCGCGATCGGCGGCGATGAGCGCGGCCTCGATGACGATCGTGCCGCTGCCGCACATCGGATCGAGCAGCGGCTGCGCGGGCGTCCAGCCCGTGAGCGCGAGCAGGCCCGCGGCCAGGTTCTCGCGCAGCGGAGCCTCATCGGTGTCGCGGCGATAGCCGCGCTTGAACAGCGGCTCGCCCGAGGTGTCGAGGTAGACGGTGGCCTCGCGCGCGTCGAGGTACGCGAACACCCGCACGTCGGGCGCGCGCTTGTCCACGGACGGGCGCACGCCGGTGTCCTCGCGGAAGCGATCGCACACGGCGTCCTTCACGCGCAGCGTGGCGAACTCGATGCTCTGCAGCGGCGAGCGGGTGGCGGTCACGTCCACGCGCAGCGTTCGGCTGACCGCGAACAGGCGCTTCCAGTCGACGGCGTGCACGAGCTTGTAGAGGGCGTGCTCATCGGGACACGGGCCGGCACCCACCTGCCACAGGATGCGACTGGCGAGCCGCGACTCGAGATTGGCCCGCATCGCGAGGGACACCGGCCCCTGGAACGCCACCCCGCCGTCGGTGGCCTTGGACTGCACGGCGCCGAGCGCATCGAGCTCGGCCGCGAGCGCGGCCTCGAGGCCGCGCGGACAGGGCGCGAAGAAGCGCTCGCTCATGGCAGGCTCAAAACGGCTTCGCGACCACGAGCCAGATCACGAGCACGAGGATCGGCAGCGCGGGGATTTCGTTCAGCCAGCGGAAGAAGCGGTCGCCGTGCGTGTTGCGATCCTCGGCGAAGTCGCGCACGAGCTTGCCGAGGTACACGTGGTAAGCCACGAGCACCGCCACCAGCGCGAGCTTGGCGTGCAGCCACCCGCCGCCAAAGCCATACCCTTGCCACAGCCAGGTGCCGAACACGAGCGTCAGCACCATCGAGGGCATCATGATGCCGTTGTACAACCGCCGCTCCATCACCTTGAAGCGCTCGATGCCGATCACGTCGGTGGCCTGCGCGTGATACACGAATAGGCGCGGCAGGTAGAAGAGGCCCGCGAACCACGCGACCATGAATACGAGGTGGAAGGTCTTGACGAGGGCCATGGCTCGGGATGCCGCTGCCGGGGTGGCGGCCGTCAGGCGGGCGCGATCGGCTGCCACATGCCGGCCACCGTGCGCGCGAGCTGCGGGAGGCGGCCGTGGAAGAAGTGACCGCAGCCGGGGAACACCGTGACGGGCAGCTCCTGCGGACGCGCCCAGGCGAGGACGTCGGCGAGCGGCACCACCTCGTCCATCTCGCCGTGGATCACGATGGTGTCGGCGGGGACGTTGCCCACGGCGAAGCGTCCGACCGCGGGGCCGACGAAGACCATGCGCTGCGCCTGCACCGTGGCCGCCACGCGCGTCTGCACGAACGTGCCGAAGGAGAAGCCCGCGAGCACGATAGGCAGCGCCTCGCCGTAGGTGGTGCGTGCATCCGCCAGGGCCGCGAGGGCGTCGTCGGTCTCGCCGATGCCGTGGTCGTAGGTGCCCGCCGACTGGCCCACGCCTCGAAAATTGAAGCGCACCGGCACGTATCGGAGGTTGAAGAAGACCTTGGCGAGCGTCTGCACGACCTTGTTGTCGAGCGTACCGCCCTGCACCGGATTGGGATGCGCCACGAGCGCGATGCCTGCGAAAGGCGCCTCGGGGACGTTGTGCACGACCTCGAGCGGCCCGGCCGGACCGGCGATCGTGATCCGGCGCGTGGTGCTCGGGGTCAAATGCGCAGCCGCTCCACGATCTCGCCCTTCACGAGGTGACGATCGATGATCTCGTCGATGTCCTCGCGGTCGATGTACGTGTACCAGACCTCTTCCGGATAGACGACGATCACCGGCCCTTCCTCGCAACGATCGAGGCAGCCGGCCTTATTGATCCGGATGCGGCCCTGGCCCGACAGTCCCAGCGCCTTGATGCGCCCTTTGGCGTAGGCCTGCAGGTCGGCGGCGCCGGCATCGGCGCAGCACTTCTCGGGCGGCTCCCGCTTGTTGCAGCAGAAGAACACGTGATGCTGGAAGTAGCTCATGGCGGAATTATAGTCCGCCGGCTGCGTCGGGCTCCCCCCAGCGTGGCCGTCCCGACAGCACGAACAGCCACGCCGCGGCAGCGAGGGGCCAGGCGAGGAGCACGGACTGGGTGAGGCCGTTGAAGTTGAGCAGATGCCCGTAGCGCCAGTTGAAGAGCGTGAGCGGCGCGCGCGCGGGCGGCAGGTCCACGGCCATCACCGGCAGCAGCAGGGAGGCGAGCAGTGCCACGGCGCAGATGGCCACCTGCGCGGGCCGTGGCAGGAACACCGAGAAGAGGAGCACGAGCAGGCCGGCCGCCATGCCGACCGATACCGCCGGCTTGAGCCACGTTTCCCACACCGCGGGCTTCAGCACCAGGATGGCCGCCGCGCCTTTGGCGAGCAGAGCGGCGCCCACCAGCAGCAGCACGGCGCCCCCGATGTAGCGGCGATCGCGCAGCAGCAGCGCGAGGAAGAGCCCCACGCCCAAGAGCTGGAACGCCGTCGATGCCGTCTCGATGAAGGTGAGTGCGACGTCCGGCGCGGTGCCCAGCGCCAGCACCGGCTGGTCGCCGGCCAGCGGCGGCTGTCCGGCATCGAAGGTGACGGCGAAGAGCGGGATGCCGGGATTGATCTGCGCGACGAGCCACAGCACGAGGAGCGCAAGGCCCACGTCACCGAGCTTGCCCGGCAGGAAGATGCGGTTGCGCAGGCCCGACAGCGCCCGCCGCACGCGCTCGGCGCGGACCAGCGAGGCCCCGGCCATGCCGCCCACGAGCGCGCCGGCGGCATTGGCGGCGAGATCGATGAGGCTCGCATCGCGCGGGGGCAGGAACATCTGCAGCGTTTCCAGCGCAAAGGAGAGCACGAGGCCGCACGAGAAGGCGAGCGTGGCCCGCGCGGCAGGCGTGGCCCGGCGCGGCGCGAGCGCCACGAAAGCTCCCAACGGCACATAGGCGATCACGTTGGCGATCACGTCGAAGCGCGTCCACCGGAGGGGCCAGGCCGCGAGCGGCCAGAACGGCACGTCGGCGGCGGGGTCGATCCATGGCGAGAACGGCTGCAGGCTGGCGAACACGATCGCGATGCCGTAGAACAGCGCGAGCGCGTGCGGCAGCAGCGTACGGTGCCGCGCGGGGCTCACCTGATCCCCGTCCCGGGGCTCGTGCGCGCAGCCCCAAAGGTCACGCCCGGAGCGCCTTGCGCATGACCGTCACGTCCTCGTGCACGGCGACCGGCGCAAAGCCCGCGGCCTCGAACATGCGTCGCGAGCCATGGTAGAAATCGGTGGCCTTCGTGCTGTCGGCGTCCACGTTCCAGGGAAACGCATCGACGAGAGCGAGGCCGCGCTCCGCCAGGTTGGCGAGCCCGCCGGCCAGGAGCGCGCGCGAGACCCCCTGCCGGCGATGGGCGGGCGCCACCACGAAGCAGACGATGGCCGCGGCGTCGTGCGGCGGAACGGGAAGGTCCGGCGCCGGGATGCGCATGCGGGGGCACGCGTGGCGCAGCTTCGTGTACGGCTGGGCATTCATCCAGCCCACGACATCGCCTCGGACGTAGGCGAGGTAGCCTTCCATCTCGCCCGTCTCGATCCGGGCGCGCATTGCCGTGCGATTCATGTCCCCCGTGAACGAGGACCACACCAACGCCGGCGCGACCTCGTAATAGTGGCAATAGCACTTGGCCCACTCCGGATTGTCGGCAAACGCCGGCCCGCGCTCGTGATCGAAGAAGCGCAGGTAGTCGTCCACGTGCGCGGGCGTGAGTCGTTCGATCCTCATGTCCATGCCGCGATGATCGCATGGCGGTGAAAGACACCGCGGGCAACGCCGCGGGGCGCAGCCCCCGCGACCGGGTTGCGCGCGAAGCGCACGCAACCCCCCAGGACGCCACGCCAACCACCGCAACCCGCAGCCAGAGAAATCGTCCGGCTCCGCCGGCGATTTCTCCCCGTTCAGCTTGCCGTCAGGCAGTCAGCGTCGTCGATTCTTCCATGGGGTCCGGGCGTAAGCCCTCGGACCCCCTCTGACTTATTTACCGGCTTTGACTTCGGTCCACATCCGGTTGCGCGTGCGCCGTTGCGCCGCCGTGAGATCGGTGAGCTGGTGCAGCTTGGCCTGCGTCTCCTTCGGCGGGAACACCGCCGGCAGGGCCTTGAGCTCGGGCTTGATGTACTGCGCCGCCGCCGTGTTGGGGTTGCCCGAGCCGATGAGATTGGTGAGCTCGGCCGAGTTCTTGCCGTCGAGCATGAAGTTGATGAACTGGTGGGCGAGGTCCGGGCGCGGGGCATCCTTGTGGACGACCATGTTGTCCACGGCGAGCACCGCGCCTTCCTTGGGCATGCCCTGCAGGATCTGGAAGGGCCGCTTGGCCGCCTTGGCATCGAGGCCGGCCTGGAAGATGTCGTTGCTGTAACCGTGCACGAGCCAGATGTTGCCGACCGTGAGCTCCTTGATGTACGACGACGCATTGAACGCGGCCCAGTAGGGCTTGGCCTTCTTGATGAGGTCGGCGGCCTCCTTCCACTGCTTCTCGTCGGTGCTGTTGGGCGAGTAGCCGAGGTAGATGAGCGCCGCGGCGAAGAGCTCGTTGGCGCTGTCCAGCACCGTCACACGCCCCTTCACCTTCTCGAGGTACTTGGGATCGAAGATCACGGCCCAGGTGTCGGTGGGAAGCCCCAGCTCCTTCATCTTCTGGTCGTTGTAGCCCAAGATCGTGGTGGACATCGCGTACGGGACCGAGAACTTGTTGCCCGGGTCGAACTTGGTGTTCATGAACACCGGGTCGACGTTCTTCATGTTGGGCAGCTTGGACGCATCGAGCGGCTTCAACTGGTTGCCGCGGATGAGCGCCTGCACCGCATTGCTGGTGGGCACCAGCACGTCGTAGCCCTTGGCGCCCGCGGCGAGCTTGGCGAGGAGCTCCTCGTTGTCGGAGTAGTACGTCTGCACCACCTCGCACTTGCATTGCTCCTCGAAGCGCTTGATCGTCTCCGGGGCGATGTAGTTGTTCCAGTTGTACAGGTGCAGCTTGTTCTGCGCCGCGACCGGAAGCGCGACCAGCGCGGCGAGGGCAGCAACGGCCAGGAACGAAAGGGGACGCTTCATCTTTTCTCCTCGGGGCTCTCGGCGCCGCGGAGCAGGCTCGGCGACACCTTGGATGCAATGACGATCAGCAACAACGTGAGCAGCATCAGCAGCGTTGACACCGCGTTGACTTCGGGCGTGACGGCGATCTTGATCATGGAGTAGATCTGCAGGGGCAGCGTCACGGTCCCCGCCCCCGCGGTGAAGAAGGTGATGACGAAGTCGTCGATCGACAAGGTGAACGCCATCAGCGCGCCTGCGATCACGCCGGGCATGATGAGCGGCAGCGTCACGTGCGTGAAGGCCTGCCAGGGCGTGGCGCCCAGGTCGCGGGCCGCCTCCACCAGGCTGTCGTCCATGCCCGCGAGGCGCGAGCGCACCACGATGGCCACGAAGCCGATGCAGAACGCGATGTGCGCGAGCGCCACGGACACGAGGCCCAGGGTGAAGTTGATGAGCACGAAGAAGATCAGCAGCGCCACGCCCATCAGGATCTCGGGGATCGCGATCGGCGTGAGCACCAGGATGGGCAGCACGCGCAACTTGTAGCGGTGCATCGCGATGCCCGCCATGGTGCCGAGCACCGTCGCGACGAGGCTCGCCACCGCGGCGATGAGGAGCGAGTTGCCCGCGGCCAGCAGCATCTCGTTGTTGCTCGCGAGCTTGCGGTACCAGTCGAGCGTGAAGCCCACCCACTCGGCGTTCAGGCGCGAGTCGTTGAAGGAATACACCACCACGATCACGAGCGGGAGATAGAGGAACGCGTACGCGAACAGCGCGGCGGCCCAGAGGAGGTAGCGGCCGCGCCGACGGGGGCCTCCGGAAGCCATGCTAGGCATCGCCGGCGGCAAGCCGCGCCACGCCCCGCTTGCCGACCCACGCGGCGAAGCCGGCGATCAGCAGCGCCAGCACCGTGAGCACGATCGACAGCACGCTGCCGAACGGCCAGTCGCGCGTCTCGAGGAACTGCTGCTTGATCACGTTGCCGATCAGGCTGTCGTTGGGGCCGCCCAGGATGTCGGGAATGGCGAAGATGCCGAACGCCGGGATGAACACGAGGGCGGCGCCGGCGTACACGCCCGGCAGCGAGAGCGGGAACGTGATGCGCCAGAACCGCTGCCAGGCGTTCGCGCCGAGGTCCTGCGCGGCATCGAGGAGCGTGCTGTCGTGCTTCTCGAGGTTGGCATACAGCGGGAGCACCATGAATGGCAGGTGCACGTACACGAGGCACACGAGCACGGCGAAGGCGGAGAAGAGCAGCGACACGGGCTCGATGCCGAACGCGCCCAGCACGCCGTTGACCACGCGCGCGAAGGCGGCGTTGGGGCCTAGGATGATCATCCAGGCGTACACGCGGATGAGAAAGTTGCTCCAGAACGGAAGAATCACGAGCAGGAGCAGCAGGTCGCGGTAGCGGCGGTCGCTGCGCGCGATGAGCATCGCGAGGGGATACGCGAGCACGAGGCAGGCGAGCGTGGTGGCGATCGCGTACCAGAAGGATTTCAGGAAGATCTGCCAGTACAGGGGCTCCGTGGCGAAGCGCACGTAGCTCTCGAGGGTGAGGTCGAGCGAGCCGTCCTCGTTGCGCAGCGGGGCGAGGCCGCCGAATTCGCCGGGGGTGCGAAACGACGCCAGCACCATGATGAGCGTGGGCACCGCGAAGAACACGAGCAGGTAGACAAGCGGCGGGCCGCTCGTGATCCACTTGCCCCAGTTGCGCCGCGGCTGCGCCACTTGGCCTAGCCCTCGATGTAGTGGCCGGCGTTGGCCGCGAATGCCATCTCCACCCGGTCGCCCACTTCGAAAAACTTGGCGAGGCCGGCGCCCGAGTTGGCGAGCAGCGCCTCCACCAGATGGCCGCGGTCGGCGCGCACGTTGTAGAGCGTGACGTCGCCCTGGTAGAGGAAGCTCTCCACCACGCCGCCGAAGCGGTTCTCGCCGGCCAGCGACGCGCCCGGCGCGCCGAGGCGCACCTTTTCCGGCCGCACGGCGATGGCCCCTTCCGCCGCCCCGGAGGCCGAGGTCGTGGCCACGCTCACGGCCCCTAGGTCAGGCACCTCCACGGTCACGGATCCGGCCTCGCGGGCGGTCACCGGGCCCACGAGCAGGTTGCAGGTGCCGATGAAGTCGGCCACGAAGCGCGTCTTGGGGAAGCCGTAGAGGCGATCGGGCTCGTCGAGCTGCTCCACGCGCCCGCGGTTCATCACCGCGATCCGGTGCGAGAGCGCGAGTGCCTCGGTCTGGTCGTGCGTCACGTAGATGAACGTGATGCCCGCCTCCTTCTGCATGTCGATGAGCTCGATCTGCATCTGCTCGCGCAGCTTGGCATCGAGCGCCGCGAGCGGCTCGTCGAGCAGCAGCACCGTGGGATGCGTGACGAGCGCGCGGGCGATGGCTACGCGCTGGCGCTGGCCGCCCGAGAGCTCATGCGGGAAGCGATGGTTGAAGCCTTCGAGGCGGACGTCGGCCAGCGCCTCGCCGATCTTCTTGGCCGCTTCCGCCGCGGGCGTGCCGGCCATCTTGAGCGGGAAGGCGATGTTGCCTTGCACCGTCATGTGCGGGAAGAGCGCGTAGCTCTGGAACACGGTGCGCACCGGGCGCGCCTCGGGCGGGGTGTCCGCCAAGTCCTTGCCGTCGAGGACGATCCGGCCGCCGTCGGGCAGGTCGAAGCCCGCGATCATGCGCAACAGCGTGGTCTTGCCGCAGCCGGAAGGCCCGAGGAGGGTGAAGAATTCCCCCGCCTCGATGGCCAGGCTCACGTGGTCGACGGCCGTGAAATCGCCGAAACGGCGCGAGACATCGATGATTTCGAGGAGCGCCATGGCGTCGGAACCGGTCGCGGGCGGGCATGCCGCAGTGCAAACAGCCCGGGATTGTACGGCATCGGATCGGGTCGTCCCCGCGCGCCGCGACGGGGCAAGGGAGGCCCAATCCGGCACTTGTCCCCGGCGCAACCCCCCTTGCGTCCTAGCCCAACCGACTGATTTGCCGTGGCCGCGCCGCTCGCCTACGATCGGGGCACGAGGTTTGCATTGCCGTGCAAGGTTTCTTCCGGGCCGTAGGGCCGTCTATGCTATTGTCATAGCGGGACTTTTTCGCGAAAGTCCGGGAGACGGAACAACGCATGAAGACGTCCGCGAACATGGTCGATTCCACCAAGCCAACGCTGCTCGAGCAGCTGCGCGAAAAATCCGAGGCCCTGCGTGCGCAGGGCGAGGCGGCGCGCCGCCCGCTCGAAGAGGGGATCAAGGAGATCGATCGCATCCTCTGGCGCGCCTTCCGCTGGCTCGACGAGGCCATGGGCCATCTGGAAGTCATCCGTCCGCGCGTGGGCCACACCTTTCACCTAGGCGGCGTGCTGGCCATCGAGCACCCGCGCTTCGACCGCGGCTTCGTGTCGTTCCGGCGCAAGCCGGTGGCGAGCCTCGAGGTGCTGGAGCACGTGGAGATCTTCTACCGTCTCGAGGGCGACAAGCCCCTCCTCGTGCGCGTGCCGCCCATGCAGGCGGCCGGCGTGGAGGAGCGCCTGCGCACGTCCACGCTGCCCTACCAGTACCAGACCGAGCAGGACGAGCGGCGGGTGGTGCGTTATGGCCTCTTCCACGTGCAGCCGCACGTGTCGGCGTCCGTGCGCATCGAGCCCGACTACCGCCACCAGACGGTCCACGTCGCGCTGCGCAACGTCGATCGCTTCGAGTCGGTGCACCTCGAGTTCCAGCCCGACAAGCTCGACGAGGCGGCGCTCGAGTCCCTGGTGAAGTTCATGATGGGCGAGAGCAACGGCTTCATTCGGCTCGCTCCGCTCAAGCTGATCCGGGCGGCACGCGGGGATGCGCCGGTGACGTCGTCGGCGGCGCGGCAGTAGGACGTCGTCTTCGGTTGGGCCAGGGTCGCTGGGGCAACGTCCGAGGCCAATCGGCGTGCCGTGGCCGCAGCGTTGGCCAGTTGGCCATGTTGGCTAGCCCGGCGTAGAGTGGGTCCTCTCGAGGAGTGACTCATGTCGTCTGCCATCAGATTTCGCAACGCCCGCGGGGAGCTCGTCGAGTCCGCGCAGATATCCTCGACCGACGTGAAGAACGGCTTCGGCCGGATACTCGAGCAGGTGGCTAAGGATGGTGGCGTCACTATCGCCCTGCGCAACGAACCGAAGTTTGTCGTGATCTCGGTCGAGGACTACCAGCGTCTCGCGCACGCGGATGCGCGCTCGCTCAATGCGCTCACCGACGAGTTCGATGCGTTGCTCGACCGAATGCAGGAGGCCGGCCAGCGCGCGGCGATGGAGCGAGCCTTTCTTATGACCCCGGCGGAGCTGGGACAGGTTGCACGCAAACAGGCCGGCGTCGTGAAACGCCAGGTGGCGCGGGCTTCCGCGAATCGAGACGCGCAGAGCAAGACCCTGACTTCCGGGATGGCCCTGTCCAAGCCGACGGGCAGTCTCGTGACCAAGAAGGCGCGAGGCGCCGCCCCTCCATTGTCGAAGCACATCGCCCCCAAGAAGCCCAAGAAGCGTAGCGCGCGTGGCTAAGGCGGCGACGTCGTCGTCGCGGCAGGGTCATATCTACGGGCTGGCGGGCTGCAACGGCGCGGGCAAGGAGCAGCATCGAGGGTGCGGCACTGCTCGAGGCGGGTGCGGGCTTCTATGATCGAATAGATATCCGCCACGGATAGGTGCGCCGGGACGACGCAAAACCTTTCGACTAATCAGCTTGGTTTCTTCGAGACATCCGCCGCAAGAACGTTAACTCCTACGCTCAACGCGTAAACGCAGCCATTCGGCCTCCGCCAGACCGACTCTCGAGAGCTTTTGTCCCACATCGGTCGCGATACGCTGTGCGTGGGCAGGCTTTGCCTGGGCGATCCACTCGAAGCTGCGTTCACCCTGAAACACAAACGCGTTGCCGACGCGTACGGATCGGACGACCCCCGAGGCGTCGGCCATAAAGCCATCTAACAAAAGCCTCTGCCCAGGCTTTCCAGCGGCCACCAAGCGAACAAATCCGCCATCAGCCTCAACTACAAGACCACGACCATTTGCGGCACCCTTCGAAGAGTCAAGAGACCAAAACGGGAATACCGTAGCACTCGCGTTGGCTCCGCCCTTCAATCGGATTGCATCACACATGGGCATAATGCAGACCGCGTAGGTCCACTGCGCGGATTCATCGGCCTTGAAACGTACTATGGCTCCAAATCCCAATACGGGAGCCGACCCCTCGCTTTCGTAGCGCGTGCGCAAGCCGTAGAGGCACGCGAGCTTGCTATCTCCGTGAGACACCGAACAGTTCATAGCATTGTGAAAGCGCTCTATGCAGTCTACTGCCTCAATGCGTTCGAGCTGACTTGACGGACATTCCTCCTTCAACGCCGACCAGCCGCCCGCCAGATAACGCAAGGCCAACTGGGGAGGCTGTGGCTTTTGACGGCCATCCTTGACCGGCCAATCGAATGCGGCAGGATTGAGTTGGATCCTAGAAGCAATGTCTTCAGCCAGCGCATTCATTTCTATCTGCGAAATTTGAGAACCTTGCAACACGGCCAACACTTCTTCGGCAATCAGTTCAGGAAGCTGCTCAAATGCATCATCGGACCCCAGCGTCAGCGCTCGATGAAGAATAAACGGACCGTCCATTTCTGTGCCAAATTTGTCGACGATCCTTTTAGTGCTTCGCCGCAACGCTGCAATACCATGCAGAGCATAGGATACGAGTAGCCCTGAGTTCATGTTCGCAAATTCGTCAATCACCTTGTCCGCTAGACCCGACTCTGGAACCTCTCTTTCCTTGGATGCTGGTGGCCTTCCGTTAACGTTTGGTTTTCCGAACACTACTACGCGCGTAGCACCCTTTACGACAGTGGTCCGATCGATAACCTTGGTCTCCACGGAGCCGTCTCCGTCCAAGGCGACGAAGATCTCATTCGCAACGCGTTCCAGGTCTGGCTTAGTTGTGTAAACGACGCAAAGGCGTACGTGATGAGGTACGCTACTCTGGCCCGCATCCGACAGATTTCGGATAAGTGGCGTTATGTTCCTTCCGTCTTCCCCGAATAGATCCCAATCAAGGATGACGACATCTGCTCGGTCGCAAAGCCTAAACAGCTCCGACTCTCTGTCGGTCTTGAAGCCCTCAGCTGGCTCATACAACGCGCACGCAATCCCTGTCCGCG
>CALFEY010000133.1 GCA_937958295.1 uncultured Pseudomonadota bacterium | reverse complement strand
CTTGCGGTGCCGGCATCTGGGGTTGCGGCCGAACGACCGGCGAGGGCATCACCGCCTGCGGTGCGGGCTGCGGTTGCGCCCGCATGACCGGCTGCGATGGCGCCTGCGGCATCGGCTGCGCCTGCGGCCGCGTGACGGTCTGCGGCGCGGCCTGGGGAACGGCCTGCGGCTGCCCGCGCATCACCGGCTGCGCGGGTTGCGACACGCCGGCCTGCTGCGGCTGCCCGCGCATGGGCGGCTGCCCAGCCGACGGGGGCGGCACGCCGCCCGGGGCGGGCAGATTGCCCATCTGCGGGCTGCCCTGTGGCCGACCCTCGCGGGGACCGGCCCCCGGCACCGCCACGCTCGGCCCCGGTTGTGTCTGTCCAGGCACCGGCGAGGACCGTCCCCCGGGTTGCGTAGGCGCGAATGTGCTTCCGGGTGCATTCGGCGTGGCAGGACGCGCCACGTTCGGCGATGCGGCGGGCGTCCCCGGCGCGGCCGTGACCGGCATGCCGGGTCGACGATTCACGGCGGAGTCACCCTGCACCGACCCGCCGCGCGGCTGCAAGGGTGCGGCCCCGGCGGCCGGCGCCTGTCGGGCGATGGCCGGCTGGAAGGTCGACGCCGGCGGCGGCGCCGATCCGGGGCGCTGCGCGAATCCGCGGCCGGGATCGTTGCGCATCACCGGCGGGCTCGCCAGCGCCGGCGCGCTCGCCACGACGTCGCGCGGCACACGCACGAGGTTCTGCTGGACGGGCTGGCGGGCCTGGAACGCCTGGAATGGCACGGCGGTGACGCCACCCGGGGCGCTCGCATTGCGCCAGCGCGGTGGAGGCGGGCTCCACGGCCGCACCACGGCGACGTTCACCGCATAGGGTCGATTGAACCGATCCCAGCAGCCAGTGGAGCAGCGGCCCCACCACGGACGAAACGGCTCACCCCACGACAACGGCACCCAGCCATACACCGGGCCGCCGGCCGTGACGGACACGCTCCACCCGGCGCCGCCGGTCCACGCGACGAGCGCCGGCGCCCACAGCGGCCGGGGCGTGTACACGCCGGGGCACCAGCCCCAGCGGCCGCCGATGAAGGCCCAGCGGCCGTAGTGGAAGGGCGCGTAGCCCCAAGGGGCATAGTCCACCCAGGTGGGCCCCCAGGTGCCCACGTCGGTCCAGTAGCCGTTGCGGTACGGGGCCCAATCCGCCGGCACGTCGTTCGGGTACCACACGGCGCCGTACTCGGGGGCCTGGGTCCACGTGCCGTACTGGTCGAGGTCGGCCGCGCCGACCATGCGCGGGGAGACGTAGTTGTTGCCGCGCACACGGTAGAGGCGATCGCGGCTCGCCACCCACGAGTCGAAGCCGTCGAGGCCGATGCCGTTCTGCACATTCGCATACTGCGGATCGGCGCCGTCGACATATGCCGCCTGGCCGGGCAGCACCTGCTGTACCGCCGCCTGCGTGAGGACGTTGACCTCCCCCTCGCGCACGATCACCACGGTGTGTTGCCGATCCTGCGTGACCTCTAGGCGATAAAGCCCGGGGCGGGTGATGGCCACTTGCGCATTGGGGGTGTCGATGGTCGCGACATCGCCGGGCTCCAGCGCGCGCACGCGAACGCTGACGCGCCCTTGCGCGACGAAGAGCGAGAAGCGATGGTCGTCGAGCTCTGACACGTGGATGCTCGTGTCCCCCGCGAAGCGGAACTGGCCGCCGCCGACGTCGACCTCCGCGCGGCCGTCGGTGCCGAGCCAGAGGTTGTCGCCGGACGTCACCGGGTAATTGATGCCCACGGGTTGCCATGCATCGGGACGGTCTTGCGGCGCGATGAAGAGCTCGCCGGTCACGTCGGCCACGCGGCCCACGCGGCCGGGCAGGTCGGCAGACGCCTGCGCGAGCGCCGCGCCCGTGGTCACCAGCGCGAAGAATGCGGCCGTGGCCAGCAGCGCCCGGCGCCAGGCGCCGGCTTGGCGGGGCGCGGGTTCACCGGCACGGCGGACAAGTACGGAGTTTCGACGATCGTTCATTCGGCAGGGTTCTCGCGTTTGCACCAGGGTCAGACAACGTCCCCGCATGGCCGTTCGTTGACGAGGCGTCCCGGCCGAGCGGGGACGTTCTGCTTTAGAATGGGGTTCGCGAGAAGGCCTTTTCAACAGGCCCGCCGTTCCCACGACAAGAGGAGAGACAACATGCGGAAATTCCGCCCGACCATGGTGGCTGGCGCGCTTGCGCTCGCCTTTTGCGCCAGTACTGCGTCTGCGCAATTTACAAACACTTACATCTTCGGCGACAGCTTGAGCGACGCCGGACAGTACGGCTCGCGCTTCACCACCAATCCGGGGCTCGTCACGCCGCAGTACGTGGGGCAAGCATTCGGGCTGCCCGCCGCCACGCCTTCGTTCCAGGGCGGCAACGATTTCGCACAGGGCGGTGCGATGGTCAACGCGCAGTCGCCGCTCGTGCCGCCGGGCGTGCCGAACATCTCGATCACGCAGCAGGTGAATGCATTCCTGCCGAACGTGATCCCCAATCGCGGCGCGCTCTATCAGATCCAGGGGGGTGCCAACGACATCTTCGTGCTTGCGGCCACCAATCCTTCTGGAGCGCAGGCGGGCACGGTGCAGGCCGCCGTGGACCTCGCCACCGCGGTGGGGAAGCTCAAGGCCGCCGGGGCGCAATACGTGATCGTGCAAAACCTGCCTGACCTCGGCAAGACGCCGAGCGCGGCCTCGCAGGGCGCCGCAGCGCAGGCCGCGCTGTCCGGACTCTCGGGCCTGTTCAACAGCACGCTCAACACCGCGATCGGCGCCGCCGGCCTGCAGGTGATCCAGTTCAACACCAACGCGCTGTTCAACGAGATCATCGCCAATCCCTCGTTGTACGGCTTCGGCAACACCACGGGCACCGCGTGCACGGTCCCAAGCTCGCTCAACTGCACGCCCAGCACGCTCGTTGCGCCCAACGCAAACATGGACTACGTCTTCGCCGACGGCGTGCATCCGACCACCGGCGCCGTGCTGCTGCAAACGCAGGCCATCGTGTCGATGATCACCGGACCGCAACAGATGGTGGCCCTCGGCGAGGCGCCCTTCGACATCCAGCGCGCGCAGTGGCGCACGCTCGACAGCCGCATGATGTCGGGCATCAACGGCCCGCCGCAGTCCGGCAAGTTCCAGGCATGGGCCGCCTACGACTACGCCAATCCCGATGTCTTCGGGCCGGGCCTGTCGGGTAACGGGGACCTCAACACGATCTCGGTGGGCGGCGACATGCGCGTCACCGATCGCATGCTGGCCGGCCTGCAGTTCTCGTACTCCGAGTACAAGGGCGACTTCGGCGGCGGCACCGGCGATTTCAAGGTGCGCGAGCCGAACCTCACCGCCTACGTCGGGTACGGCGACGGACCTTGGTACGTCGGCGCCACCCTCGGCCTGGGCTCGCTCGACGTCGACAGCACGCGCAACATCCAGCTCGGTGCCACCACGCGCAGCGAGACCGGCTCCACCAACGGCTACCACAACGTCGTGCGGCTCCTGGGCGGCTACTGGTTCACGTACCGCGACTTCAACCACGGGCCGTTCGCCAAGCTCACCTACGAGAAGATCGTCGTGCGGCAGTTCAGCGAGCGCGGCAGCGACAGCACGGCGCTGACCTACGAGCAGCAGAGCCAGGATCCGGTGTGGGCGAGCCTGGGCTACCAGGTCGCCGGCACGGTGAGCGGCTTCCGGCCCTTCGCGCGTGCGACGTGGGAGTACAACTTCAACAGCGAGGACAACCGCCAGGTGACGGCGCGCTCGAACACGCTCAACGGCACCTACACGGTCCCCGGCTTCAAGCAGGATGACAGCTGGTGGCTATTCGACGTCGGCGTGAGCAAGGAGCTCGGCAAGGTCACGGGTTTCGTGTCGGGTAACGTGTCGGCCGGCAAGGACGACGGCGACTACTGGGCGATCACGGTGGGCATCCGCGTGCCACTGTAACTCCGCCGGCGCTTGCCAAGCCCCGCGTGCGACGAGCCGCGGGGCTTTTTCATGGTCGTCGCGGCGGGGTCACGCCGCTGGCGTGAGCCCGACCCGCAGGGCGGCCAGCGCATGCAGGCCGGCGATCGCGCGCGAGCCGTACCATGACGTGTGCTCGCCGTCGACGAGATGCACGGGCTTGTCGCGCGCCGCGGCGAGCGCCTGCGCGTCGCTCGCGCGAAAGGCGTAGGGCTCGGTCGACAGCAGGATGCGCTGCGCCTCGCTCCACTCGGGCGCATCGTCGGCCACCGCGGGATAGCGGCGCGCGGGCGCCGCGGGCAGCGTGTCCCACCCCACGAACGCCAGCGTGGCGCCAAGATACGTATCGCGTGCCACCGTCATCCACGGCTTGCGCCAGATGAGGTAGAGCACACGCTCGCGGGGCAGCGCGCGGGTCGCGGCGCGCGCCGCGTCGAGCGCAACGTCGAGTTCGCGCTCGAGTGCCACCGCCTCGTCGCGCCGGTCGAAGATCGCGCCGAAGAGCGCGTACAGGCGTGCATTGTCGGCAGGCGCCTGCGGATGGGTGACGATCACGTGCGGCACGAAGGCGCGCGCCGCCTCGACGTCCTCGCGGCGGTTCTCGTCCACGTTCACCACCAGGTGCGTCGGCGCGAGCTCGCGCAGGCGCGCGAGGTCCGGATCCTTGGTGCCGCCCACCTTGGGCACGGCGCGCGCCGCGCGCGGATGGACGCAGAAGCCTGTGCGTCCCACTACCTGCCCGCCCAGTCCCATATCGAAGAGGAGCTCGGTGAGGCTGGGGACGAGGCATGCGATACGGGCGCCTGCGGTCGCCGGCGCATGCGTGACGCCCGCCCAGTCGAGCGGCGCGGACGGGCGCGGCGCGGGCGACGTGGTCGCCGCCGCCGCCGTCATGACGACGGCTGGCGGGGCTTGCGGGCGCGCCCGGCCACCGCGCGGTCGAACAACGCGCGCGGCGCGCAGCGCAGGAGCTTGCCGACGAGCGCCATCTGCCACGGCAGCACATAGAAGGCGCGCCGGCGCGCGATCGCACGCTCGGTGAGCATCGCGGCCTTCGCCGGGGTCAAGAGGAACGGCATGCGATACGGATTCTTCGCGGTGAGCGGTGTCGCGATGAAGCCGGGGCACACCGTGACCACCGCCACGCCGGTGCCGCGCAACTCCACGCGCAGCGACTCCAGGTAAGTGATCGCGGCGGATTTGGAGCCGCAGTACGCGCCGGAGCCGGGCAGCCCACGAAAGCCCGCGACGCTCGCAATGCCTGCCAGGATGCCGTGGCCGGCTTCGCGCATCGGGCGCACGAAGGGCGCGAACGTGTAGACCATGCCGAGGACGTTGGTCTCGAACACGGCGCGGAAGGCAGGCAGGTCTTCGGGCTCGTCGGTGAGCGTGCCACGCGATACGCCGGCATTGGCGATCACGACGTCCGGGCAGCCGAAGCGAGCGATGAAATCGGCGCCGGCCTGGGCGAGGACGTCCGGATCGCGCACGTCACCGGGATAGGTGGCGACCGTGGCCGGAGCCAGGCTCGCGGCGATCCGGGCGAGCTCGGCCTCCCGCCGCGCGAACAGACCTAGCGTCGCGCCCTGCCGCGCGTACCGCTGCGCAAGCGCCTCCCCGAGCCCGGACGACGCGCCGGTGAGGAAAACGCGCATCGCGCGCGGCAAGCCCTGGCTGAGGGCTTACGACTTGGGACGCTCGGCGCGGGCCTTCTGCACCATCGCGTCGATGGCCGCGGGCATCGACGCGTGCCCCTGCGGCAGCTTTTCCGATCCGGTGATGAACTTGCCGTCGACGATCACCGTGGGCGTGGACTGAATGTTGTAGGCACCCGCCAGCTGCTTCGCACGGTTGACCTTGCCCACCACGGCGAACGACTTGTACACATCCTCGACCTTCTTGCGGTCGAGTCCCTTCGAGACGGCCCAGTCCAGGAAGTCCTTTTCGTTCCACAGCGGAACGCCCTTGCTGTAGATCGCCGCGAACACCTCGGGCGACAGCTTCGACTCCTCGCCCAGCGCATCGAGCGTGTAGTACACGCGGGCCAGGTTCTCCCAGCGCGGCTGGAACATCACCGGCACGCGGCGGAACGACACGTCGGCGGGCTTGCTCTTGAGCCAGGTCTGCAGGTGCGGCTCGAGCTCGCCACAGTGCGGACAGCCGTAGGAGAAGAACTCGATCACCTCGATGTTCTTGCCGGTCTCGACCGGCTGGGGGCTCTTCAGGCGCAGGTAGTTCGTGCCTTCGACCAGGCCCTGGGCACCGGCCCCGGCCGCGATGCCGGCCGCGAATGCCAGCACGGCCGTGCCACGCAGCAATCGGCGGAAGGTCGAAAGAAAGGGGGAAATGCTCATCGAAACTCCTTCGTTCTAGAAAGGCGCGAACGATTCGCGCCGGTCATGGAGGTGCACAACGCGGCGCCAAGCTCCGCGGATTACCGGCCTTGGGCACATGCCGCCGGGCGGGAGTTCCACGCAGCGCGGCGGCACGCGGGTCAGAACTTGATGACCGCGACCTCGAAGCCGCTCTTGGCGAGGTCGTTGCGGATGCGCGTGAGCTCGTCGGTATTGTCGTAGGGACCGAGGCGCACGCGGTAGCGAACACCTTTGTCGGGCAATGTCCCCTGCTGCACGCTCGCCTGCCAGCCGGAGAAGGCAAGCCGTGCCTTGAGATTCTCGGCGTCGGACTCCGAGGCGAACGAACCCGCCTGCAACCAGAAGCGCTCCGGCAGCTTGGCCGCGGCGGTGGGCTCTGTGGATGCCACCTTCTCGGGGGCCTTGTCCGTGGCCTTGGCGGTCGCCTTCTCGCCCTTGTCCTGCGCCTTGTCGGGAGCCTTGTCAGCAGGTTTGTCGCTGCCGGACTTCGCCTGGTCGACGACTGCGCGATCGGGTGATGCACGCTTGGCCTCGCCCTGGACCTTCGGCTCCTCCACACCGGGGAGGATCTTGTAGAAGTCAAAGCGCGGCTTGTCCGACACCGCCGGGTCCGCCTTGGCCACGCGCCCCGGTTCCTTGGCCGCTTCGCGGGCCTCTTTGCCCGCCTGAGACGGGAACGGGCCATTCGCCTTCATGAGGTAGTAGGCCACGCCGGCGGCGAGGCCCAACCCCAGCACGAGACCGATGAACACGCCGATCAGCGTGCCGCCGGCGCCGTTACGCCGCGACGCGCGCGATTGCGGCGGGGGACGGCGGGAGGGCTTGGCGGCAGCGTTCATCACATCCTGTCCGGCGCATCGATGGCCAGCACGCGCAAGCCGTTGGCGAGGACCTGTCCTGCGGCCACCACCAGCGCGAGGCGCGCGGCACGCAAGTCGGGTTCGTCGACGAGAAAGCGCTCGGCATTATAGTAACTGTGGAATTCCTGGGCCAAATCCTTGAGGTAGAAAGTCACCTGGTGCGGCGCGAGGTCGCGCGCGGCGTTGGCGAGTTCCACCGGGAAGTCGGCGATGCGGCGCAGGAGCGCTTCCTCGTACGGGCTCGTGAGCGCCGCAAGCGGCACGTCGCGCAGCTTGTCCGCCGCGCCCGCCGGCTCGATGCCGGCCTGGCGCAGCACCGACGCGACGCGGGCATGGGCGTACTGCACGTAGTACACCGGGTTGTCCTCCGACTGCGAGCGCGCGAGGTCGATGTCGAACACGAACTCGGTATCGGCCTTGCGCGATACCAGGAAGTAGCGCACGGCATCGCGGCCGGCCTCGTCGATGAGGTCGCGCAGTGTGACGTAGCTGCCGGCACGCTTGCTGATCTTCACTTCCTCTCCGCCGCGCATCACCGTGACCATCTTGTGCAGCATGTAGTCGGGATAGCCCGCGGGCACGCCGATCCCCAGCGCCTGCAGCCCCGCGCGCACCCGGGTGACGGTGCTGTGGTGGTCCGAGCCCTGGACGTTGATGACCTTGGGGAATCCCCGCTCCCATTTCGTGACGTGATAGGCAATGTCGGGCACGAAGTAGGTGTACCCGCCATCCGACTTGCGCATGACGCGGTCCTTGTCGTCGCCGTAGTCGGTGGTGCGCAGCCACAGCGCCCCCTCATGCTCGTAGGTCTTCCCCGAGCCCACGAGACGGTCCACCGTGGCATCGACGCGACCATCGGTGTAGAGCGAGCTCTCGAGGTAGTACACATCGAACTTCACGCCGAAGGCGAGGAGGTCGCGGTCCTGCTCCTTGCGCAGCTCGGCCACGGCGAAGTGCCTGATCCTGTCGATGTCCGACAGGTCGTGACCGATCGTGTCGAGGTAGCGCTGCGCGATCTCGACGATGTACTCACCGCGGTAGCCGTCCTCGGGGAACGCCGTGTGCTCGCCGAGAAGCTCCTTGGCGCGCGCCCGCACCGACACCGCGAGGTTCTCGATCTGCTGCCCGGCGTCGTTGTAGTAGTACTCGCGCGAGACGTCGTAGCCTTGCGAGGACAAGAGGTTGGCAAGCGAGTCGCCGAGCGCGGCCTGCCGCCCGTGGCCTACGTGCAGCGGCCCGGTGGGATTGGCCGACACGAACTCGACCATCACGCGCTCGCCCGCGTGCGCGCGGGATTCGCCGAAGCGGGCGCCCTCCGCCAGCACGTGGTGCACCACCGCTTGCCGCGCCGACGCCGTGAGCGTGAGATTGATGAAGCCCGCCCCCGCAACGTCCGCCTTCGCGATCCACGGCGACGCGGGGAGCACAGCCACGAGCGCCGCGGCGAGCTCGCGCGGATTGCGGCCGGCGCGCTTGGCGAGCGCCATCGCGATGTTGGAGGCGTAGTCGCCGTGCGCCGCCTGGCGCGGACGCTCCACGGTGACCGGCGTGTCGGCGTGCGCCGGCACCACGGTATTCACCGCCGCCGTCAACGCCTTCGCGAGTTCGTTCCTGATGTCGTCCACGATGCCTGTAAAGCGCCACGCGCAAAACACGCCATTATAGCCGCCCGCTCAACCGAAGCTCGCCGGGTCCACGTCTAGCGCCCAGCGCGTGCGGCGGCCGGGCAGGTCGGCGAGCGCAGCGCGCCACTGTGGCAGGAAGCGCTGCAGGGCCCCGCGCCGCTCGCTTTGCACCACGATCTGTCCCCGCTCGTACCCCGCGCGCCGCGCCAGGAGCGCCGGCACCGGCGCGAACACTTCGACCTCGTGGTCCGCCACGGCCCGCGCGGCCTCGTGGGCCGCCGCGAGAAAGGCATCGACGTCCTCGCGCCGATGCGCTTCAGCCCCGAGCAGCGCGGCATGCACGAGCGGGGGCAGTTGCGCCGCACGCCGCTCCTCGAGCAATGCATCGGCGAAGCTCGCGTAGTCGTGCGCACGCAAGGCGGCGTACACGGGATGCTCCGCGAAGTCCGTCTGCACGATCACCTCGCCGGGGCTGCCCGCCCGGCCCGCGCGGCCGGCCACCTGCACGAGCAGGGCTGCCAGCCGCTCGGTGGCGCGGAAGTCGGCGCTGTACAGCGCGTTGTCGGCCCCGAGCACGCCCACGAGCGTCAGGCGCGGAAAATCGTGTCCCTTGGCCAGCATCTGGGTGCCGACGAGAATATCGAGCGCGTTGGCCTCCACGTCCTTGCGGACCGCCGCGAAGGCACCCTTCGCTCGCGTGGTGTCGCGATCCACCCGCGCGATTCGCGCCGCCGGAAAGGCCTCGATCAGCGCGCGCTCCAGGCGCTGCGTGCCGAAGCCCAGCGGCACGAGATCCACGTTGCCGCACGCCGGACAGCTGCGCGGGACACGCTCCGTATGGCCGCAGTGATGGCAGCGCAGGGCAGGCGGCGTGCGATGCGTGGTGAGCCGCGCGCTGCAGCGCGGGCAATGCGACTCCCACTTGCACGACGCGCACACGAGGGACGGCGCGAAGCCGCGACGATTGACGAACACGAGCGACTGCTCGCCGCGCGACAGTCGCAGCGCGATCGCCGCGCGCAGGTCTTCGCCGATGCCATCGGTAACTCGCGCGGCGCGATGTTCCACGAAGCGGATCGCCGGCAGCGACGCGCGCGGATCCGCACGTCGCGGCAGGTCGAGACGGCGGTAGCGCCCCTCCTTCGCCGCCAGCCACGTTTCAAGCGACGGGGTGGCGCTGCCGAGCACCACCGGGACATTGCGCCGATGCGCCCGCCAGATGGCGGCGTCGCGCGCGTTGTAGCGCACGTTGTCCTGCTGCTTGTAAGAGGCGTCGTGCTCCTCGTCAACGATCACGAGGCCGAGGGATGGCAGCGGGGCGAACACCGCGAGGCGAGTGCCCAGCACGATGCGCGCGCTCCCTTCCGCGGCGGCCAGCCACGCTGCGCGCCGCTCGCCTGCGGCAAGTCCGCTGTGCATCACCGCGACCGGCACGTCGGGTCGCGCGGTGCGCACCCGCGCGACGAGCTGCGGCGTGAGATTGATCTCGGGGACGAGCAGCAGGACCTGGCCATCGCGGGCGAGAACGGCGTCGGCCGCGGCGAGGTAGACCTCGGTCTTGCCGCTGCCCGTGACGCCGTTGAGCAGGAAGGGCGCGTAGGTCCCCTGTGCCATCGTGATGGCCGTCACAGCGCGATCCTGATCGTCGTTCAGGCGCCGGCAGGGCGGTACCTCCGGCGTCGCTCCGGTGGCCGTTTGCCGCTTGCGGCGCGAGCGGGTGAGCGGCGGCACGGCGAGGGCAAAGGCGAGGCCGATCGCATCTTGGTAGTAGTCGGACACGAAGCGGACGAGATCCTGCACGTCGATGGGAAGCGCGGGCCCGTCGATCACGTCCTGCACGGGATGCAGGCGCTCCGGGTCCACGTCGCTCGAGTCGGCCAAGCCGACCACGACGCCCAGCAGTGTCCGCGGGCCGAGCGGCACCCGCACCATGCTCCCGGGTCCGACCGCGAGCCCCTCCGGGACCCAATAATCGAACGGAAGACCCGCGGCAACGGGCAGGGCGACCTGGGCGATGGGCATTAGAGGCGCGGGGTCAGCCGACCGAGCGATTGCGCGCAGCGCGCCGTCGGCACACGTTGTAGTGTTCCAAGTCCTAAGCCCGGACCATAGGTTCGCGGCCCAAGTCCTTCATTCGTAACGACCTTGCGGAGCCTCGGAAAACCTGTGCATAAGTTTGTGCGTAAGTGACCGCTGTGGATTGCCGAATATGACGAAGGCAACGTCGCCCCCCTCGCATGCCACCGCCCGGATGGCTGTTTCGTCCACAAAATCAAACAAGTACGCTCGCCCCCCCAGCGCCGCCGCAGGGCAACGGCCGGGACAGGACGCCCAATGAAAATGTGAATAACTGACGTCCCGGCGCTATCCGGAGGCGTTTGTCAAGGGCCTGCAATCGAGCACCGGCGCGCTCGCCCAGGGTTGTACCTGGGCCGATGCTAGGCGCGCCCGGCCTCGGCCTGCACGGCCCGCGACGTGGCATGGACCGTCTCCACCAGCGCTGCGACATTCTCCGGCGCTGTCGACGGGACGATGCCGTGCCCGAGGTTGAACACGTAGCCCGGTGCGGGACCCGCGGCCCGCACGATCACCGCCACCTCGCGGGCGACCGTGGCCGGGTCGGTCGTGAGCACGAGGGGGTCGAGGTTGCCCTGCAGGGCGATCCGGCCGCCGAACCGGCGCCGGGCGTCGGCGATGTCCACGGTCCAGTCGAGACCCATGGCCGATGCCCCGCAGGCCGCGATGTCGTCGAGCCAACCGCCGCCGCCCTTGGTGAAGACGATCGTCGGCACCGGGCGACCATCCCGGCCCGGTGCAAGTGCGCGCAAAATCGCGCGCATCGGCCCGAGCGAGAAGCGCTCGTAACCCGCCTTCGACAGCAGCCCCCCCCACGTATCGAAGAGCATCAGGACATCCGCGCCCGCAGCGACCTGCGCATCGAGATAGGCGGTGACCGCGCGCGCATTCACGTCCACGATGTGATCCAGGAGATCGGGGCGAGCATGGGCCATGCGGCGCACGCTTGCGTAGTCCGCGCTGCCGCCGCCTTCGATCATGTAGCAGGCGAGCGTGAAGGGACTGCCGGCGAAGCCGATCAGCGGCACCCGCCGGTCGAGGGCGCGGGCAATGTGGGTCACCGCGTCGAAGACGTAGCCGAGCTTCGCCATGTCGGGCAC
>CALFEY010000132.1 GCA_937958295.1 uncultured Pseudomonadota bacterium | reverse complement strand
TGAGATCGAGCAGGCCGCGCAGGTAGTTCTGGTAGCACGCCACGCCTTCCTTCATGTAGGCATCGCGGTCGGTGGGTGCCGGCGCGCGCTTCAGCACGAAGCCGCCTTTGCTGCCCACCGGGACGATCACGGTGTTCTTGACCATCTGCGCCTTCACGAGGCCGAGTACCTCCGTGCGGAAGTCCTCCGGCCGGTCGGACCAGCGAAGCCCGCCGCGCGCCACCCGCCCGCCCCGCAGGTGCACGCCTTCGAAGCGCGTGGAGTACACGAAGATCTCGAACATGGGCTTGGGCTCTGGCAACCCGGGCACCTTGGCGGGATCGAACTTGAAGGAGAGAAAGGAGCGCGCGCGTCCCTTCTCGTCACGGCGCCAGAAATTGGTGCGCGTGGTCGCGCGCACGAGCGCCAGGTACTGGCGCAGGACGCGGTCCTCGGACAAATTGTCGACGCTGTCGAGCGCCGCCTCGATCGCGCGCTCGGCCTCTGCCGCCCGCGCTCCGGCGCCCGCCCCACCGCCCGGATCGAAGCGCTCCTTGAAGAGGTCCACCAGCATCTTGGCAATGCCGGCATGGATCGACAGGGTGCTCTCGATGAAGGCCTGCGACAGCGCGAACCCGATCTGCCGCAGATACTTCGCGTAAGCGCGCAGGATCACGATGTCGGTGGCCGGCATGCGCGCCGCCACGACCAGCTGGTTGAAGTCGTCGCTCTCGACCTCGCCGCGGAAGATACGACCGAAGGCGTCCTCGAACACCTCGTGCAACGCCTCGACGCTCATCTCCACGCCGGCAACGGCGGCTTGCAGGCCATAGTCGTGCAGCGAGATGGCGGGTCGGCCATGCGGGGCGATGCGGTGCGGATGCTCGTCGAGCACGCGCAAGCCCATGTGCTCGAGCATCGGCAGGCTGTCCGACAGCGTCACCGGCCCGCCAAGGTTCACGAGCTGGAAGCGCAGCGTGCCCTCGGGCGCCTCGAGGGGACGGTACAGGCTCATCGCGATGGGCTCGGTCTCGGTCAGGCGCGCCATCATCTCGATGTCGGGCACCGCCGCCCGCGCGCTGAACTCTTCGCGGTATCCCGCCGGGAACGCGTGGCCGAAGTCGCGGAAGCGCTCGATGCCGGCGGCCTCGCCGAGGGTTTCCACGAGCGCGGCCTTGAGGTCGTCGATCCAGCGCCTGGCCGCCGCGACGAGGCGCGCCTCGAGCGCCTTGACGTCGTAGGGCGGGATGGCGCCGGGTGTGGTGCGCACCGTGATCTGGACGCGCGCGAGCACCGCCTCCGACAGGCTCACGTTGAACTCGGTGCTCGTCCCGTTGAAGGCCTCCATCAGGATCGCCTGCCACTTCTGGCGCAGGTCGGTGGAGTAGTTCTCTCGCGGCGCGTAGATGAGGCACGAGACGAAGCGCTCGAACGCATCGCGGCGCACGAAGAGGCGGAAGCGCTGCCGGTCGTACAGGTGCAGGATGCCCATGGCGGTGCGCAGGAGCTCGTCCTCGCCGGTCTGGAAGAGCTCGTCGCGAGGATAGGTCGCGAGGATGTTGAGCAGGGCCTTGCCGGCGTGACTGCCGGCGGTCAGGCCCGCGCGCGCGACCACCTCGGCAACCTTGCGCCGCAGGAGCGGGATCTCCGCCGGATTGGCGCTGTAAGCGGTGGACGTGAAGAGGCCGAGGAAGCGGTCCTCTCCGACCACGTTGCCTTGCGCATCGAAGCGCTTCACGGCGACGTAGTCGAGGTACCCGGGGCGATGGACGGTCGAGCGCGAGGTCGACTTGGTGATCACGAGCAGCTCGGGACGGCGTGCGTAGGCCCGAATCTCCGGAGGAAGCGCGGCGAAGCTCGACGCGACGTCGCCCGCCTCTCCCCGCTCCTCCCTCTCGCGCAGGATCCCGAGGCTCGTGCCGGGCACGACCTTCAGCATGTCCGCGCCGTCGACCACCACGAGATCGTGCCGACGATAGCCCAGGAACGTGAAATGATTGTCGGCAAGCCAGCGCAGGAAGGCTTTGCCCTCGTCGACCTCGCCTGCAGGCAGCGGCGGCGGGGACGCCTCGATGCCGGCGACCACGGCGAGCGCGGCGTCGCGCATGGCCGCCCAGTCCGAGACGGCCATCCGCACGTCGTTGAGCACGCGGGCGATGTCGCGGCCCAGCGCATCGAGCGCCGCATGACCCGCCACCCGGTCCACTTCCATGTGGATGAACGACTCGCGGATCGATCCCGCCACGGGCGCGCGGTCCACCGCGGTGAGTACCCCGTTGGCGTCGCGCACGATGTCGATGATGGGATGGACGAGCAGGTGATGCACCAGCCCGTGCCGGTTCGCCTCCATCGTGACCGAGTCGACGAGGAAGGGCATGTCCTCGTTCACGATCTCGATGATCGAGTGCGTGGACTGCCACCCATGCTCCTCGATCGAGGGATTGAACGCGCGCACGAGCGATTGCGGCGGCGCGCGGCGGCGCGCCAGATGAAGGTGCGACAGGGCCGCGCCGTACAGGTCGGCCACGGGCCGATCGGCGAGGTCGTCCGGATCGACCTGGCCATAGTACGCCTCGACGAACGTCTCGGTCATCGAGCGCTCGGCGGCCGGCACCTTTGCGCGAACAATCGATAGGAGCTCGGCGAGCCGTTCGTCCTGACGGACCTTGTCCGCGCGATCGTTCATGTCATCTCCTTGCGTTCGTGGCACCGTCGGCACGTGGCATGCCGTGATAGTGAAGCTGTCGCGTGGCGTGATTATGAAAGAGACCGCACGCCCGGGCGACATTGCAGCGCGCTACGCTATGCCCCGGGGGAATGCCCCGGCGGATCTGGCTGCGGTGCAGCAAGATCCGCCGCGATGCGGGCGGCAAGTGCGTTGCTGCCGGCCATCACAAGGTCGAGCACGCGCTCGAAGGCCTCCGGACCTTCGTCGTAAGGATCGGGAACGTCACGGCTGCCTGCCTCGGGGACCCAGTCCATGAACAGGCCGAGACGGCCTCCAAAGCCCGCTGGGCGCATTCGGCTCACGTCGCGCAACACCGCTTCGTCCATGGCGAGCACCCAGTGAAAGCGATCGAAGTCGTGCCGCGTGATCTGCCGCGCGCGCAACGGACGCAGGTCGTAGCCGCGCCGCGCGGCATGCTCGATGGCGCGGTAGTCGGGAGGATTGCCCACGTGCCAATCGCCGGTGCCGGCCGAGTCGACCTCCACGCGATGGAGGAGGCCATGGCGAGCGGCGGCTTCGCGGAAAACAGCTTCAGCCGTGGGGGAGCGGCAGATGTTGCCGAGGCAGACGAAGAGGACGCGCGTGCGTTCGATCACGGTCCGTTGCGCGTGGCGCGGGGAGCGGAGCCCGGAGAATGCCTGAGCGTGGGGCCCACCGGTGCGGGTCGCCAGTGGCAGGCCACGAATTGTTCTGGTGGCCAAGGACGCAATTGCAGCCTGGGCCGATTTGCGCGGCCTGCGGCGCGGGCCGCGAAATCTGGTGGCCAAGGGCGGAATTGAACCACCGACACAAGGATTTTCAGTCCTCTGCTCTACCAACTGAGCTACTTGGCCAAGAGGGCGATTATATCAGACTGCGCCTTGTGGTCGACCCGGGGCGGGCGGGGCGCAATCCCCGTCCCGGGCGAAGAATTCCTCCAGGGACGCGAGCGTTTCGGCTGGCGCCTCTTCGGCGAGGTAATGCCCGGTGGGCAGTGCATGCCCCTCCACCTGCGTGGCCACCGCCGCCCAATCCCGCAACGGGCGGAAGCAGCGCTCCACCACGCCCTTCGTGCCCCACAACACCAGGAGCGGACACTCGATCTTGCGGCCCGCCGCCACGTCGGCATCGTCGTGCTCGAGGTCGATCGACGCCGCCGCCCGATAGTCCTCACACGTGGCGTGGATCGTCGCTGGATCGGCGAAGCACCGCTCGTATTCCGCATAGGCACGCGGATCGAAGAAGGCGCCGCCCGCCGAGCCCCAGCCGCTGGTCTTGCGGCGCAGGTAGTACGCCGGGTCGGCGCCGATCATGCGCTCCGGCATGTCGAACGGCTGGATCAGGAAGAACCAGTGGTAGTACGCCTTGGCAAACGCCATGTCCGTGGCGCCATACATGAGCCGCGTGGGCGAGATGTCCAGCACCGCGAGCCGCTCGACGCACTGCGGATGATCCACCGCGAGCCGGTGCGCTACGCGGCCGCCGCGATCGTGGCCGGCGAGGCGGAAGCGCGGGAAGCCAAGCTCGCGCATCACGGCCACCATGTCGGCGGCCATCGCGCGCTTGGAGTAAGGCGCGTGCGCGGCATCGCTTGCCGGCTTGCCGGAGTCGCCGTAGCCGCGCAGGTCGGCGCATACCACGGTGAAAGCACGCGCAAGGTCCGGGGCGATCTTGTGCCACATCGCATGGGTCTGCGGATAACCGTGCAGGAGCAGCAGCG
>CALFEY010000131.1 GCA_937958295.1 uncultured Pseudomonadota bacterium | reverse complement strand
GGCGTCGCTTCATCCGTCGACGTCGCGGACGCCTTGTTGCAGACGTTCCCTAGGCAAAGCGGCGCGCGGCATCGATGCCCAGGCCGCTGACCACGCTGCCGAAGAGATCGCCTACCGCCAAGCGGCTGTCGGGAAAGGCCGGGGCGAACGCATCGCGCAATGCCGTCATGCCGCTCGATCCTCCCGTGAAGTAGACCGTGGAGATCGCGCCGGGCGCGAGGCCGGCGGCACGCACCGTATCCTGGCCCAGCCGCACGAGGCGGGCGAGGAGATCGGCGAGGAGCACGAGGAGCCGCTCGCGCGCGACTTCCACCACGAGCCCGCGCTCGACATGGTCCAGGTCGATCGATGCCCGCAGCGTGTGCGAGAGCTCGATCTTGGCGGCCTCGGTGCGAGCGAGAAGGTCGTGGCCCAGCCGCTCGTCGACGACGCGGCGCAGGCGCGCGTATTGCACGGAATCGACGAAGAAATCGGCCAGCTCGCGCAGCGTCTCGCGGGTCGACGCGCCGTAGAGCAGGTTGATGCGATGCCACGTGGACAGGTCGAAGAAGAGCGGGCTCGGCATGGCGAGCCCCTTGCGGCTCGTGGCCCCGTAACCCAGCGCAGGCATCACCCACGCGAGGTGCAGGCGCGAGTCGAAGTCGGTACCCGCGATGTGGATGCCGTCGTTGGCGAGGATGTCGCCGGCGCGGTCGGTGCGTCCGCGCCTCCCGGGACCTAATCGGATCACGGTGAAGTCCGCGGTGCCGCCGCCCACGTCCACCACGAGCGCCGCCTCTTCGCCGGCGATGCCGCGCTCGTAGTCGAACGCCGCGGCGATGGGCTCGAGCTGGAATTCGATGTGCCGGAACCCGGCGGCGCGTGCACATGCGGCCAGCGTGTCCTGCGCTGTCGCGTCGCGCGCGGCGTCGTCGTCGACGAAGCGTACGGGGCGGCCAAGGACGACCGCGTCCAGCGTCCACCCGGCGTCGCGCTCCGCGCGCTCGCGCAGCATGCGCAGGTAGAGCGTGAGGATGTCGGTGAAGGCCACCGTGCGATCGCCCACCGCGGTCCGCTCGTGGATCAGGGGGCTGCCGAGCAGGCTCTTGAGCGAGCGCATGAGGCGGCCCGGGGTGCCGTCCAGGTATTCGGCCATCGCCGCGCGGCCGAACAGCGCGCCCTGCGCGGGCTCGCCGGGGAAGAACACGGCGCTCGGGATGGATGTGGCGCCGTCCTCCACATCGGCTAAGCGCAGTCCGTCCTCGCGCACGAGCGCGACGCCGGAATTGGACGTGCCGAAGTCGAGTCCGCAGACGTGCATGGGCGGCGGGAGGACGCAGGGCCGAAAAAAGGGCCCGCGAGTCTAGCGCAAAACGGCCGGGCACCGCTGCGCATGGGGTGGCCGGCGGACGCGGCCCCCCTCCGGTATCCTCCGCGCGTGGCCTCCCCGCGCCCCTCGTCGCGCCGATCGCCCGTGCCCCTTCCGCGGCGCGCGGCGCCGCGCGACCCCGTCGCGGATACGCTCAAGCACCTCAAGCTGCGCCATCTGAGCTGCGCGCTGGACGTGGCCCGTGCCGGCAGCGTGCGCGGCGCCGCCGAAGCGCTCTTCGTGACCGAGTCGGCCGTGAGCAAAACGTTGCGCGAGCTGGAGGAGCAACTCGGCGTGCGCCTCTTCGAGCGCACCCGCAAGGGCATGACGCTCACGGAGTCCGGCCGGCAGTTCGCAAGCTACGCGCAGAGCGCGCTCGATGCGCTGCACACGGGCGTGTCGCTAGCGAGCGGCGATCGCGCCGTCCCCCAGACCGTGGTGCGCATCGCGGCGATGACTGTGGTGTCCGCGGCGCTCCTGCCGGAGCTCGTACGCCGGTTCCTCGCCCTGCACGGCGACAGCCTGGTGGAGATCGTGTCGGGCTCCGGCGCCGCGCTGCTCGACCGCCTGCGGCGCGGCCATGTCGAGATCGTGCTCGGCCGCTGCCCGCCCCGCAAGGAGCTCACCGGGCTCACGTTCGAACCGCTGTACATCGACCGCCACGTGTTCGTGGTGCGCGCCGGGCATCCGCTCGCCACGCTCGGCAAGGTCGCGCCGTCGCGCATCTCGGCGTATCCGATCGTGATGCCGCCGCGCGAGTCGCCGTTCTGGGAGGAGATCCACCAGTTCTTCGTGGCCCGCGGCGTGCACCCGCGGGCGGCACGCGTGGAAGTCCTCGACCTGCAGTTCTCGCGCGCCTATACGCTCACCTCCGACGCCGTGTGGATCGCCTCCGAGCGCGCGGCCGGCGCCGATGTGGCCGCCGGCGCCCTCGTGCGCCTGCCGATCGCCGCGCCGAGCTTCGAGGCGTCGGTCGGCGTGATCACGCGGCGCAGCGGGGATGCGGACCCGCGCCTGGACGAGCTCCTGCGTCTCACCCGCGAGGCCAGCGCACGGTTCGCGTAGCGGCCCGCGACCCGCACGGGCTTGACCAAATGGTCAACTGGCGCGGGCAAAAGTCACTGTCGGCGCGTGCGCCCCGCTGGTAGCTTGCGGCCCTACTCGTCCGCACTCATGCGGCAGCCGGAGGATTGCATGAAGCTCATCGTCGCGGGCTACACCGCCGCGCCCGCCGATGCCCAGGCAGCGGCGCTCTACTACGACCGCCTGTTCGAGCTTGCCACGGCCGACGGACTCGAGTTCGCGTGGGGCGGCCCGGCCACCGCGAGCAAGCTCGCGCCGATCCTCGCCCGCATGCCGCAGGACTGGGTGATCACGATCAACGACATTCCCGCGGTATGGCGGGCGTGCTCGGAGAATCCCCTGTTCGGCCTCGCCTCTCCCGATGCGCAGGGGCGCGCGGCGGCGGTGGGCATGCTGCGCGACATCGCGAAGGCCGTGCGCACGCTCAACGACCTCGCGGGCCGCCGCGTGGTGGAAGCGGTGGAGATTCACTCCGCCCCCGGTTTCGACAAGCGTGTCTTGCATCCAGAAGGCTCCGCCCTCGCCGCCGGCCTGCGCGAGGCCGCGGCGATCGAGTGGGACGGTTGCGCGCTCGTGCTCGAGCACTGCGACGCGTTCTCGCCCCGCCACAAGCCCGCGAAGGGCTTCCTGCCGCTCGCCGAGGAAATCGCGGTCCTGCAGGGCCTGCCCGGCCACCCGGTTACGCTCGGCCTCAACTGGGGGCGCTCGATGATCGAGGTGCGTGACGCCGACCGCGTGCTCGATCACGTGCGTGCAGGGGCGGCCTCCGGCGTCATGAGCGCCATGACGTTCTCCGGTACCGCGGCGCAGGACAACGTCTTCGGCGAGGCCTATCTCGATTCGCACCTGCCCTTCGCCGACCCACTCGACGCGACCTATGCCGAGCCTGCGTCGGGGATGACCATGGCGCGAGTGGCCGAGGCGCTGCCGCTCCTGCCCGACCTGCGCTTCATCGCGATCAAGACCAACTGGCCCGCTGCACGCACGGATCCCGCGGAGCGGGCGGCGTCCGTGGCCGCCAACTTCGACACGCTCGTGCGCCTGCTCGAGCACGAGCCCCGGCTGGCCCGCGCCCTCGGCTTCGTGGCTTAAAGCCCGACCCTCCTTCCGCGCCCCGCAGCGCACGCCCCCCCGGGCGCTTTTTCTCGGAGATCCCCGTGACCGTCACCGCACGCCCTCGCCTTGCCGTCGTCGGCTCGAGCCATTGGCACCACAAGTTCTACCGCGAGACCATCGCCCGCGACAGCGAGCTCGTGGCGTATTCCGACCCGTCTGCCGCCAAGATCGAGGAAGTGCGCAACCTGTACGGCGACAAGGGTCACCTCGATTGGCACGCGCTGCTTGACCCGAAGCTCGCCCTCGATGGGGTGGTGGTACTCGCCCAGCACGACCAGATGGCGGAGGTTTGCCACGCTTTCATCGAGCGCGACATCCCGATCATCCTCGAGAAGCCGGGCGGCATGTCGGCCCAGGAGGTGGGCGGTGTGCGCGAGGCCGCGGAGAAGCGCAAGGTGCCCGTGACCGTGGCCTTCATCCAGCGCGCGGGCAACCTGTGGAAGCACCTGCAACGCGTGGGCACGCTCGACTACGCGACGTTCCTGTTCCAGTCGGGCCCGCCCGAGCGCTACATCAATCAGAGCCCGTGGGCACTACAGCGCATCCACGCGGGCGGCGGCTGCTTCATCAACCTCGCCGTGCACTACATCGACCTCTTCCTCGCCGCGACGAAGGCCACGTCGCTCACGGTGCAGGCGCAGGCGCAGTACCGGCTGTCCTCCAGTTACGACGTGGAGGACCGCATGACGGCGCTGCTGACCACCGATGACGGCGTGTCAGCGGTGATCGAGGTCGGCTATCTGTTCCCGGCATCGCCCGAGGTGCGCTACCTCGCCTACTCGGCACGCGGGCGCGATGGCTACGTGGCCATGGATCGCAGCGGCGACATCGCCTTCACCGCGATCTCGGGCGAGACCACGAAGGTGAACGAGAACGTCGACTCCGGACCGCTCACCGGCATCTTCATCCGCGATGCCATCGCCGGCGTGCGCAACGGCTTTGCGGGCTTGCCCGGCATCGCCGACCTGCATCGTTCGATGCAGGTGGTCGACGCGGCCTACGCGAGCGCCTACGGCAAGCGGGCCGCCGCCACCTCCATCGCCTGGTGAGCTCCGGCGCGGGTCCTGCGAGCGACGCCGGGATCTCCGGCGGCCCCGCCCCGCGCGCCCTGCGCTACCTCACGCCCGCCGAAGCGCGCTTCCTCGACGCCGCCTGCGCGCGGCTCATCCCCGCCGACGACCTGGGTCCCGGTGCGCTCGAGGCGGATGTCACGCGCTTCATCGACCGCCAGCTCGCAGGTCCCTACGGCGCCCACGCGCGCTGCTACCGCCATGGGCCGTGGGCCGAGGGAACGCCCGAGCAAGGCTGGCAGTCGCCGCTGTCGCCGGCGCAGATGTATCGCGCGGCCATCGCCGACCTCGATGCGCACTGCGTGGCGCGGCACCGCGCGCCCTTCGCGCTGCTTGCCGCGCAAGCCCAGGACACCCTGCTCCAAGCGCTCGAGCGCGATGCCGTGGCCCTGCCTACCGTGCGGGCGGAGACGTTCTTCGCGCTCCTTTGGAAAAACGTGCAGGAAGGCTTCTTCGCGGACCCCATTCACGGCGGCAATCGCGACAAGGCCGGCTGGCGGCTCATCGGCTTTCCGGGTGTCGCGGCCGCCGACTATCCCGCTGCGATGCAGCGCCTTGAGATGCCGTATGCGGTGGCCCCCGTGAGCATCGACGACATCGAGCGCGGGCGCGTGGCCGTGGATGCCCAGGGCTATCCGGTGCGCGGGCGCAGCAACGGGGCTTCCGACCGCCGTGATTGACGAGAAGCGCAAGCCGGTCGACGTGGTCGTGGTGGGCATGGGAGTGGCCGGCACGATCCTCGCGAAGGAGCTCGCGCAGTCGCAGTTGCGCGTGGTGGGGCTCGAGCGCGGGCGCATGGTCACGCCGCAGCAGGACTTCCGCCTGCCGGGCGTGCACGACGAGCTCCATTGGAGCCGCGACACCGACCTGATGCAGGACCTGTCGCGCGAGACGCTCACCTTCCGCAACGACGCGCGCCAGACCGCGCTGCCCATGCGCGAGATGGGCTCGTTCATGCTGGGCGAGTGCGTGGGCGGCGCCGCGGTGCGTTGGGGCGCGGTGGCCTGGCGCTTCAACCCTTGGGACTTCGAGACGAGGAGCCGCACGCTCGCGCGCTATGGTCCCCACCACCTCGCGCCGGACTGCACGAGCCAGGATTGGGGCATCACCTACGACGACCTCGAGCCGTACTACGACCAGTTCGAGCATCTTTACGGCATCGGCGGCAAGGCAGGCAACCTGGGCGGCGTGATCCAGCCCGGCGGTAATCCGTTCGAAGGCCCGCGCTCGCGCGAGTTCCCCAATCCGCCGTCCGCGCCCACCCGCGCCGGCGCGCTCTTCGCCGCGGGCGCGCGCGCGCTGGGCTACGTGCCCTTCCCGCAGCCCACCGCCGCGATGACGCGGCCTTACGTCAATCCGTACAAGCTGCATCTTGGCGAGTGCACGCGCGGCGGCTTCTGCGCGCGCCATGGCTGCGCGATGGATGCCAAGGCAACCCCGCTCACCGCCGTGCTGCCGGCCCTGCTGAAGCACGACAATTTCGAGCTGCGCACGCACGCCAACGTCGTCAAGGTCGACCTCGATTCGGATGGCCGACAGGCGACGGGCGTGACTTACGTCGATGCGCGCGGGCGCGTGGTGCAGCAGCCCGCGGAGCTCGTGATCCTCGCCTCGTACGTGTTCAACAACGCGCGGCTCATGCTGCTGTCGGGCATCGGCACGCCCTACGACCCCGTCACCGCGCGCGGCGTGGTGGGCCGCAACTACGCCTATCAGGCCCACGGCCGGGCGCAGCTCTTCTTCGACGACCGGACGTTTCATCGCTTCATGGGCGGCGGCGGCATCGGCACGGCGATCGACGAGTTCAATGCCGACAACTTCGACCACGCGGGCCTGGGGTTCGTGGGCGGCGCGTATCTGTCGGTGGTGAGCATGGGTGCCACGCCCATCCGCACCCATCCGGTGCCGACGGGAACGCCGGCGTGGGGTTCGGCGTGGAAGAAGGCCGTGGCGCACGCCTACGATCGCTCGTTTCCCATCGTGGCCCAGGGCGGCTGCCAGGGCTACCGGACCAACTATCTCGACCTCGACCCCACCTACCGCGATGCCTTTGGCCTGCCGCTCCTGCGCATGACCTTCGACTGGCACGCGCAGGAGCAGCGGATGTCGCAGTTCACCACGCAGAAGGCCGCGCAGATCGGTCGCGCGCTCTCGCCTGCGCAGCTCGACGTGCATCCCCTGCGCGGCCGCTACAGCATCGTGCCCTATCAGAGCACGCACAACACCGGCGGCGCGATCATGGGCAACGACCCGGCCACCAGCGCCGTCAACGGCTACCTGCAATCGTGGGACGTGCCCAACGTGTTCGTGGTGGGCGCGTCCGCCTTTCCCCAGAACGGCGCCAACAATCCCACCGCCACGGTCGGCGCGCTCGCGTGCCGGACGGCCGACGCGATCCGCGATACCTACCTGCGCCGCCCCGGACTGCTGACGTAGGCCGCTGCGCACATCGGGGCGCCGCCCGCCAAGGGTGGAGCACGAAGAGACACGAGGGGGAGCGCGGAGGAGGGAGGCCGCACCCGGAACGCCGTGCTCTTCGTGCCCGGAAGCCGCGGCGGGGCACACCCCCGCCGCCGCATTACTTGGGCGTGTCGCCGAGGCTCACGCCCGTGGCCTTGATGATCCTGCCGTAGGCATCGAACTCCTTCACGAGGAAGGGGCCGAATTCGTCGGGGCTGCTGCCGATGATCCCGAAGTCCCCATCGACCAGGCGCTTGCGCACTTCCGGATCGTTGAGCGCTTCCTTCACCGCCGCGTGGATGCGCATGAGCACGTCGCGCGGCGTGCCCTTGGGCGCCAGCATCCCGAGCCAGCCTTCCTGCTCGTAGCCGGGAACCGCCTCGGCGATGGCCGGCACGTCGGGGAACGCGCGCGCCCGCTTGGGCGTGGTCACGGCCAGCGCCCGCAGCTTGCCGTCGGCGAGCAGGCCCTTCATCGACGCGGGATCGCTCAGCACGCTCTGGATGTGCCCGCCCATGAGGTCGGCGAGCGCCGGCCCGGTCCCCTTGTACGGGATGTACTCGATCTTCGTCTTCGCCATGTCGTTCAGCTTGACGAGCATCACCCACGACTGGCCCCCGAGGTTCCCGCCGCCGAGGGAGAGCGGCTTGGTCTTGGCGAGCGCGAGGAAGTCCTGCAGCGTCTTGGCCTCGAAGCCGGGATACGTCACGAGCATGTTGTAGAACGTGACGAGCTGCGAGACCGGCGCGAAGGCCGTCTGCGGGTCGTAGGGCAGCTGCTTGTACAGGAACGGCGAGGCCACGAAGGCGGTCGCGGTGATGGCGAGCGTGTAGCCGTCGGCGGGCGCGCGCGCGACGGTCTGCAAGGCGATGGTGCCGCCGCCGCCGCCCTGGTTTTCCACCACCACCGGTTGCTTGAGCGTCTTGCTCATGTGGTCGGCCACGAGCCGCGCCACGATGTCGGTGGCGGCCCCCGGCGCCGCCGTGGCGTAGATCTTGATCGGCTTTTCGGGGAACGCCGCGTGGGCGGGCACGGCCAACAAGGTGGTGCAGGCGAGCGCGAGCGCACTCGCGAGCCCGGCGGTGGCGCGGAACGCGCGCAGACGATTCGGCATGACTGACCCTCCAGGGAGCCGGCGGGCGATCGTCACGAGCCGCGGACAGGGCGCGCTTCGCTCTACCTCGGGGGATACCTCCGAGATGCCGGCCGTGGTGAACTTAGCAGCCGCCCGCAACGTTTGGGAATTGACATTTGCCCCTTGCAGTTGACCATTTGGTCAACGCGGCAGGGCTTCTCCAGGCGCGCGCCGCGACGCCCGGTGCGGACCGGGCCGGGCGCGCCGTCGCGATCTGCGCGATGTCGCTGGCGCGGGCGCAGCTCACCGACGGACAGCCATTTCCCCTGCCTTGGCAGTCCTGAACCTTCGGCGCTAGCCGCGCGGCACGCCCCGCAGCCCGGCCAGCGGCGCGCGGCGCAGGAAGGTGGCGTCGCGGCCGAGGATGAATTTCAGCAGGTCGTCCAGCACCGGCTCCTCGATCGCCTGGCTGTGGAACTCGAGGGCCACGCGATCGAAGCGGTCCACGTTCACGAGCGGGACGGTGACGATGCCGGTCTGATAGTCGACGTGGAACGAGACCTTCGCCGGAATGGCCGGGGGCACAGTAATGACGCACTTCTGCACGGCGCCGCCGTGATCCTCCACCCGGCGGCACGTGTACTGGAGGCCGGCGTCGTCGAGCGCCTTCTCGGCCAGGTGCACGCCGCCGGGGCCCACTTCGATCGTGAGCGCCCTGGCCGCGGCGATCTCGTAGTAGATGTTGATCTCGTCGATCACCGGAAAGCCCACGATGCGCCGCTCGTGCTGGCCGACATAGCCGCGGCCGAACTTGGGCGCCTCGAAGACAAGGCCGTGCCCCACGTCGAAGCGGTGCGCGATGGGCGGCTTCACGCCGTCGAGGTAGGAGAAGGCCTTGTCGAGCCACTGGTAGGCGTGGCGCAGGCGCTTATTGATCTCCTCGTAGCCCTCGACCTCGGCATGATCGTGATGGGTGATGCGCGCGGATTCGTATTGCGTGCGCAGCTCGTCGAGGATCGAGGGGGACGTGGCCATGGGCGAATCCTGGACGGGAAGATCGGGCACCGATTCTAATCGCAACCGGCGCCGCCTACACTAGCGGTCCCGATCCCACCGCGACCCGCTGCATGGACCCGTTCCGCCGCATTGCCGTTGCCCTCGCCTGCCTGGCGCTCGCCGCCTGCGCGAGCCGGCCGGTGAATCCGCCCATCACCTCCATCGACGCCAAGACGGGCTACCGTTACGCAACGCGCGAGCCGCAATCGCGCGGGCAAGAGAACCTCGTCATCCTCACCTTCTCCGGCGGCGGCACCCGTGCCGCGGCGTTCTCCTACGGCGTGCTGGAGGTGCTGCGGCAAACGGAGGTCGTCGGGCGCGACGGCGCCCGCGTGCGACTGCTCGACGCGGTGGACGTCATCACCGGCGTGTCCGGCGGCAGCTTCACGGCACTTGCCTACGGGCTGTACGGCGACAAGCTTTTCGACCAGTACGAGCAGCAGTTCCTGAAGCGCGACGTGGAGGGCGAGCTCCTCGGGCGCTTCTTGAGCCCCCGGAACTGGACCTCGCTGTGGTCGGCCAACTGGGGCCGCTCCGAAATGGCCGCCGAGCTCTACGACGAGATCCTCTTCAAGGGCGCAACCTTCCGCGACCTCGAGAAGGGCAGCGGGCCGCTCATCATGGTAATGGCCACCGACATCTCCACGGGCACGCGCGTGGGATTTACCTCGCTGACATTCGACGTGATCTGCTCCGACCTGGCCGCGGTGCCGCTGTCGCGGGCCGCGGCGGCGTCGTCGGCCGTGCCGCTCGTGCTTTCGCCCGTCACGATCAACAACTACGGCGGCAGCTGCGGCTTCCGCGCGCCGGCGTGGACGCGCGCCCTCGTCGACGCCTCCGGCAATCCGGCCCGCCCTGCAGCGCGCGCCATCAAGCGGATGGAGGAGATGGCGTACTTCGAGGACGGCAAGCTGCGCCCCTTCATCCACCTCGTGGACGGCGGCCTGGCCGACAACCTCGGGATGCGGGCCGTGCTCGAGGTGCTGGAGGAGATGGAAGCGGCGCGCCTGCACGGAGTGGCCACCCCGCTCGATCGCGTCAAGCGCATCGTGGTGGTCGTGGTGAACTCGCTGTCCGTGCCCAGAAACAACTGGGACCAGTCGGAGCGTCCGCCCAACGACCTGCAGATCCTGCTCAAGGCCACGGGCGTGCCGATCGATCGCTACTCCTACGAAACGGTGGAGCTTCTGCGCGACACCATCGCCCGCTGGGACCTCCTGCGCAGGCTGCGCGACTCGGGGGCCTTCGACGCGGCGCGCGCGCCGGAGATTGCGCGCATCCTCGACGAGCCGCGCCCGCAGGTCTACGCCATCGACGTGTCCTTCCCGCAGCTCAAGGACAAGAAGGAGTTCGAGTACCTCAACGACCTGCCGACATCATTCGTGCTAAAGCCCGAGCAGGTCGATCACCTGCGGGCCGCGGCAGCTACCATCCTGCTCGCCTCGCCGGATTTCCAACAGCTCCTGAAGGACCTCGGGGCCACGGTCGTGCCGTCCACACCGGGGCCGGCGGCCAAGGCGCCTTGAGGCGCCGCGCCTCACGCGCTGGCGGCGCGGGTGCCGTCGGGGCGCATGCTCTCTTCGGGCGGATCCGTGGCGCGCAGGAACGTGCGGCCGTGCAGGCCGAATACGCGCAGGCGCTTTAGCGCCGACTCGGTAGAATGGAAGCCGCTGTACCAGCGATAGGCCACCACCACCGTGGCGAGCACCAGCAGCCCCACCAGGATGAGCGGCTGCCGAAGCATCACCGCGATGCCGAGCACCACGAGCGCTCCGGTGATGCGCTGGCGGGTGAGAAAGATCGCATTCATTCCGTCCACCTGCTCCACGCGCGCGAGGGCGCGCTGCGCCGACGCCCCGAACGAGGCGAGCTTTTCCGCTGAGCTGCGCAGGGCGTCGTAGGCTTCGTCGACGTGCTGGAGGCCCGCCACCGCCACGCAGGTACGCTGCAGCCCGGCGAAAGCCTCCATGAGCTCGAAGCGCGAGTCGGGCGCGAGATCCTCGTCGCCCTTGGGCGAGAGCTCGAGGATGCGCGCAACGTACAGGCGCAGCTCCGCCTGTGTCTCCGCCCGCGTGCGCGCCCGTGCCTCCGCCGTGGCGGCGCGCCTGCGCCGCTCGTGCCTGGCCGCCTCGCGCACGTAGGGCAACAGCGTGTGCGCCACGACGACGTCCTCGGGCGCATCGTGGGCGGCGTCCCACACCGCGTCGTACCACGGGCACGCGCCGGCGGCCTCGGCGAGCGCGGCCAGCACCTGCCCGCGCATCGCTTCCACGTAGGCGCCGTCGGCCGCCGCCACGAGCAGCGGGCCGTTGAGCGCGCGGCGGGGCGGAAGCTCGAGGCGGGAATGATGCGCGTACACGAGATCGTCGAAGCTCACGGCCGTGCCGCCGCCCACGTCCCGGGGCTTCTTCGCTTCCGCGTCCTCGGCCACGCGTGCGCGCTCCCATGCCGCCGAGAAGGCGCTCCACGACGCGCGCCAGCGGACGTCGAGCGCGCGCAGCGCGGCGTCGCGAGATGCGCAGCTGGCGAGCACGTCGTCGCGCACGAGAGAGTCGAGCCAGTCGATGGCCGAGTCCTCGCCGCGCGCGGCGGCATGGGCCGCGGCGAGCACCGCGTCGGGGGTGACGGGCGAGCCCCGCCACATCGGCGGCAAGTCGGGCGCCGCCGCCACGATGAAGCGCAGCAGGCGGCCGTCGTCGGAGAGAGTGCGCTGGTCCTGCGCGTCGCGCAGCGCGCGCAGCAGGTTGTGGTCGTGCAGCTCGTGCTCCAGCCAGCGCGCGATGTGGCCGCGCTGCAGGTCGCGCCGCGCCGCCTCCCAATTGCGGACGAGGGCAAGAGCGAGCTCCGGTCCAGTCGTGGCGTCGGTCTTGCCGATGCGATATGGGCGCACCGCGGTCGCGACGCCTTCGGCTTCCGCCGCCACCGTGAGCGTGGCATCGCCCGCGAGCCAGCGCGCGACCTCTTCAGCGCCGAAGCGCCGCTTGGGGTCACGGAGCAGCAGGCCACGGCACAGGAGGCGCAGGTCGTCGTCGAAGACGCCGCGCACGTCGACCGGCCGCGTGGCAAGCTGGTGGTTCATCACCTGCTCGGAGAGGCCGTCGAAGGGATGGCGTCCGCTCGCGGCCTCGAGCACGATCATGCCGAGCGACCACCAATCCGACTTGGCATCGAGCACGCCCGTCAACACTTCGGGCGCGGCGTACTTCGTGGTACGCGCCGCGCTCGTGAAGTGCTGCGTGGCCGACGCGAACGATGCGATACCGAAGTCGGTGAGCGCGAGCGACAGCGGCTGCGTGGCGCGCACGAGCACGTTGTCGGGCTTCAGATCACGGTGGAGGATGCGCTGCGCGTGGATGCCGTGCAGCGCATCGGCGATCTGCTCCACGATGCGGCGGATGTCGGAGCGCGGCAGCGGCCCGCTTCGCATCAGCTGCTCGAGCGTGCCGCCCGGTACGTATTCGAGGAGCTCGTAGGCGGCACCGTCGGACACGCCGTGGTCGAGCATGCGCACCACCGTATCTCCCACGGCATTGGCGAGGATGCCGAGCAAGCGGAAGTCGGGCTGGATGCCCTTGCGGTAGAGCTTGGCCACTGCCCTGGTGCCCGACTGACGATCGACCACGAGCAGGATGTCGGCTTCGCTGCCGGTGGCGGGGAAGGCCTCGATCACGCGATAGGCTTCCCGCAGCGCGCGCGGCAACGGGCGGGCGCCCTCGACCGCGACGTCGGCATGCAGCGGACGGTTGCAATAGACGCAGCGCTCGCTCCCCGGCGGATTCGGTTGGCCGCAGTCGGCGTGCGGGCACACGAGGGCCGGCGTGGCGGCGGACGTGGCGGCCGGTACGGCGGGCGCCGGAGCGACCGCCTCCGCGGGCGCTTCTGCCCCGGCTTCGGCGGCCTCCGCCGCGGGAGACGCCACCGGCGCCATCCCCGGCAACGAAAAGTCGATGCCCGCGAGCGAAGCGCCGCAGGCGCAGCGCGCCCGATCCGGCGGATTGGCGGTATCGCAGACGGGGCAGACGCGAACGTACGCGGGGCGCGCCGGCGGCGCCGGTTCGCCCGTCACCGTCGCCACGAGACCTCGGTGAGGGCGAGCCCGCGGCTCGCGCACAGCGCTTCGACGGCCGCCATGTCGCCACGACCGGGAATACCGATCATCCACACGCGACCACCCTCCACGGTGGCCTGCATGCGTCGGTCGCCGCTCGCGGGGGCGGCCACACGATCGGCGTAGCGCTCACGGCCGCGCGCCGACAGCGGCACGAGCGGCTGGTTGGCGGAGCCGCGCCACACGTTGCCCTGCGGCAGGTGGTCGACGTAGGGCTCGGGAATGAGCGCATCGAGCAGCGCGAGGATCCGGCCGTGCTCCTTCTCGAGCTTGCGCAGAGGATAGCCGCTGTAGCAGAGAACATCGAAGTCGAGCCGCTTCTCGCGCCGCCATGCCACGAGGCTCGCCAGCAGCGCCCGCAATCCCGCAGGCTGATCGAACGGCTCGCCACCGCTGATCGTGATGCCGTCGGGGGCGCCTGCCGAAACCTTGCGGCACCACGCCACGAGATCCGCAACCGCGATGCGCCGCGAGGGGTCCTTGGGCCAGGTGTCTTGCGAGACGCAACCGGGGCAGTGGATGGAGCACCCCTGCAGCCACAGGCCGATGCGGCGCCCCGGGCCCAGCACGGTGACGGGCCAGTGCGCCTTGTTGAGCTCGACGGCGGGCGCGCCCATCGGACCTACTCCAGCTCCACCGACATGATCCGGTTCTCGTCCTCGGCCAGGCGCGTCACGCGCACCTCGGTGCGGCCGGCCAACGGCAGGCGGAACATGGCACGCGCCAACGGATTGACGAACGATGACTCGAGCTGGTTGCCGACACCCCGGCCGCCATTGGAAAGGTCGCTCGTGCAGAGCTCGCGCAGCGCGTCGCGCACCGCGGGCTCCAGCACGAGGTCCACCTTGTGCTCGTCGCGCACCCGGTTCTGCACGTTGCGCAGCATGCCGTCGAAGATCTGCACGCCCACCTCGGGCGTGATGAAGCCGAACACGACGATGTTGTCGCCGATGCGGTTCAGGATCTCGGGACGCGACAGGCGGAACTTGAAGTAGTCCTGGATCGCCTTGCGCACGCGACTCTCCACCACCTCGTGGGCATCGCCCGGCGCCACGCTCTGGATGCGGCGGCCGTGCTCGTCCTCCACGAAGATGCCGAGGTTGCTCGTGAACACGAGGATCGACTCGGAGAAGTAGGCGGTCTCCCCGCGGCCGTCGGTGAGGCGGCCGTCCTCGAGGATCTGCAGGAACTTGTCGAGGATGCGCGGATGCGCCTTCTCGATCTCGTCGAAGAGCACCACGGAGAACGGCTTCTCGCGCACGGCGTTGGTAAGCTCGCCGCCGGCGTCGTAGCCGATGTAGCCGGGCGGCGCGCCCAGCAGCCGCGCGCCCGTGTGCTCCTCGGCGAACTCGCTCATGTCGAAGCGGATGTAGGCCCGCTCGTCGCCGAAGATGAGTTGGGTGAGCGTCTTGGCGAGCTCGGTCTTGCCCACGCCGGTGGGACCCGCGAAGAACAACACGCCGCGCGGACGATTGCCCGACGAGCGCGCCTGCGCACCCGTGAGCCCCATCACCGAGCGCATCAGGATGTCGATGGTCTTGGTCACGGCGGGGCGCTGGCCCTTCACGCGCTCTTCGATGAAGGGCAGGGCATCGGCGATGCGCGCGCGGAGGTAGTCCTTCTTCCACGGGTTCTCGGTGGCGCCCACCTTGAAGCACTGCACCGCATCGTCCACGTCGCGAAAGCCGATGCCCGCGCGATCGGCGAGTTGCGCGATATCCGACATCGCCACCAGCGGGAGGCCGTCGGTGCGCTGCGCGAACTCGCGCGCGAACTTGGCCTGCGCCTCGGCATCCCCGCCCTCGAAGCCCGCGAAGAGGTTGCCGAGGGAGCGCGCCGCGGCATGGCGCGTCTCGTAGTCGGGCAGCCCGAGGTCGAGCATGGCCACGCGGGTGGAGTCGAGCACCAGCCACGACGGCAGGTCCTGCGCACGGTTGACGAGCCAGAGCACCGGATTGAAGCGCGCCTTGCCCACGGGCGTGGTGATGTCCGCCCCCTTGGGCACGACCGGATGCGAGGCGAGCGAGATGCGCTCGGCCGCCACGAAGAAGCGATGCTCGGCGGCATCGAGCTGGTTGGCCTGGCGCGCGAGCCGCGAGGCGAAGTCCACCACCAGGGCGCAGCGCGCCTCGCGCATCCCGGCCACCTTGCGCATCGTGGCGGTGAGGTTCTCGAGGCTCATGGGCATCGCGCCCTCGGTGAGCTTCAGGTCGAAGAGCTTCGTGGCGAGCTCCACCACGGCGGGCTCGTTCGGATAGGGTCGCAGGCCATCCACCGGGTCGAACACGAGCACGAACTTGTAGTCGAGCGCCGCGAGGTGCACCCACAGGCAGCGCAGCAGCGGGGCCAGTGTCACGCCGCCTTCGATAGGCGTGAGGAACGTATCGCGGATGTTGCCGGCAAGCACGAACTGCGAGCGGATGGGCGTGAGGCGGCCGAGATCCGCGATCCAGCGCGGCGTGGTGTCCATGGGCTAGCGGCGCGCGGTCACGTGATGCTGCGGGACTTCAGCGGCGCCGGCGCGGTCCGCGCCGTCTCGGTGGGAACGGCCGGCAGGCTCGCCCCGTCCACCACCTGCACGGGAACGGCCCCCGCCTCGAGCCGCCGCGTGACGTTCAGTGCCACGCCCCGCGCCGCGAGCGTATCCATGAGCCGCGGGAACTCGGCGCACCAGCGGTCCTCGGCCAGCGCGTCCTGGCGCCTTCGCTCGGCGGTCTCCTCGTCGCCGCTCGCGCGCACCACGTTGAAGTTGACCGTCCTCTCCTGCGGCGCGACGCGCATGCGCACGAAGTAGTTCTCCCAGCCTTCGCGGCGGAAGTGCACCGTGCCGCCCTCGGCGAAGAGCGTGGCCTCGATGTCCTCCACGGCGTAGCCTAAGTCGCGCAGCGATTCCTGCAGCACGAACGCCGCCGCCGACTCGGCGCGGCGGTCGCGCTCCGCGGCCGCCTCGTCGAGGACGTCTTCCGCGGCGCGCCGCAGGGCCGGATCGAGCCGCGCGGCGCGCGCCGCCACCGCTTCCAGGGCGCGCAGCAGCGGCGCGGGCGTCTCCTCGGGCAGATCGGCCAGAAGCTTCGCGGCCATGGCGGCGTCGGCGGCCTGCGCGGCCTCGGCCTCGCGCTGCTGCTGCACGGCCAAGCGCAGCTCGCTCGCAAGCGCCTCCGCGCGCTCGAGGCTCGGGGCCAGCACGATCTGCCGGGCGAGCGCCTCCAGCGCGGGGGGCAGGGAGGCGCCTTGCGCAAGGTCGAGGCGCGCGAGCACGCGCGCGGCCGTCTCGCGGAAACGCTCCGCCTCGGCGGGCGGGAGCGAGGCGCGCATCTGGCGCTGCAGCACGTAGGCCGCGAGGACATCGTCCACGCCGAGCACCTTCTGCCCTGAGGCCAACGCGGCCGCGAGCTTGGCCGCCATCACCTCCCCGGAGTTCGAGAGCAGGGCTTCGAGCGCGCGGGCCGAGGCTTCGAGCTCGCGCAGGTGCGCGGCGATCACGGTGTCGTCCGCCGCAAGCGGCACCGGATGCAGCGCCGGCGGCAGGGAGGCCGCGAGGCCCGGCACGTCGCCGGCCAGCGCGCGCAGGCGCGACAGGCGGGCGTGCTGGCGATCCACCTCGCGCCGCAACGCCGCCAGCCGCTCGATGCGGGCCGCACGCTGGCCCTGGCGCGCCTCCACGAGCGTGGCCTCGCGCTCGGCCATCCGGGCGAGGACGGCGTCGTATTCCTCGCCCATCGCGCGCGCCTCCTCGATGACCCGCACGGACAGGCCGAGGAGGGCTTGCGTCAGGATGTAGCCGCAGGTGATGGGACCGCTCATGGTCGTCGCATTATTCCACCCCCGGACACGGGGCGCATGCGAGGGAAGCAGGAAACGGGCCGATCAGGCCGCGGACGGCGGGGGGCCGGTGCTTCCGCGCAGCACGATCTCGAAGGGCAGCGTGCGGAACGGATCGCCCGGGCGACCTTCGAGTTGGGCGATCACCTGCTCGCCGGCCGCGCGACCGACATCGACGATCGGCGTGCGGATGCTCGTCAGTGGCGGCGTCTGGGTGGCCCCGAGGTCGGTGTTGTCCACCCCCGTGATGGAGATGTCCTCGGGAATGCGCACGTGCGCCTCGCGGCAGGCGATCATCGCGCCCACCGCAAACACGTCGTTGGTGGCCACCAGCGCCGTGGGGCGGGGTCGACGAGCCAGGAGCTCGTGCGTGAGGTCCGCCGCTGCGCGCAGGTCGATGGGGCCGTGGCGGACATCGGCCTCGTCGAGGTGGAGGCCGGCCTGCGCCAGTGCGGCGCGCATGCCGGCGCCGCGCTCGGTGGCGCGGTCGTTGCCCGTTACCGGCGCGGAGAGGAGCGCGAAGCGGCGGTGCCCCAGGCCGATCAGGTGCTGCGTCATTGCGAAGGTCGCGGCGCGGTTGTCGAAGCCGATGGACGGATGCCGGTGCATCGGGTCCACCCCCCAGGTCAGCACGTAGGGCTTGGCGTGGCCGGCGAGCAGCGAAAACAGGGCAGGATCGTGATAGAGGCCCACGAAGACGAACGCATCCACGCCGTGACTGACGAGCTGCCCGGTGATGCGTACTTCCTGGGCGAGGTCGTAGTGGTGCTCGGCCAGCACCATGGCATAGCCCGCGGCGTCGAGCACCGTCTGCAGCGCACTCGTGGTCCGCGCATAGAGGGCATAGTCGAACGAGGGCACGACCGCGCCCACCATCTGGCTGCGCCGACTGCGCAGGGCCCGGGCCGCGCCGTCGGGCACGTAGCGGAGCTTGTCGATAGCCTCGCGCACGCGGCGCTGCGTGAGCGCATCGACCTGATCGGGCGTATTCAGCACCCGCGACACGGTGGCCGTGGACACGCCCGCCAGCTGGGCGACGTCCTTGGCGCTGGGACGCGCTGGCGGCTCCGCGGCGCGCGCAGTCGGGTCGTGGCCGGGCTTTGCCATGGCCGCGAGGATACGCGAGACGAAATCGATTGCAAGGGCCGACCGGCCGCCCTTGGACGCCTCATGTTGCTATGCAATATTGACAGGCTCGGTGAATCCGGCAAACTTTCATGTAATCGAATACATGAGGCTTCCGTGACGACTGGTGCGTTCTGGACCCGGCGGCGCTGGCTGCGCGCCGCGACCTTGCTCTGCCTCGGGGCTGCGCCCCGGGCGTTCGCGCAGGGCTTCCCTTCCCGCACGATCCGCGTGGTGGTGCCATGGGCCCCGGGCGGACTGGTGGACAGCGGCGGCCGCATCATCGCCGAGGCGCTCACCAAGTCGCTCGGCCAGTCGGTCGTCGTGGAGAACGTGCCCGGCGCCGCCGGCACCCTCGGCGCGGAACAGGTGGCGCGCGCGGCCCCCGATGGCTACACCGTGCTCATGGGCACGAGCTCGCTCGCCATCGACGTGGCGGGCGGGCGGAAGATGACCTTCGATCCGCAGAAGGATCTCGTTCCCGTGGCCATCGTGGCCGACACCAACAACGTGGTGATCGTGCCGGAGGGCTCACCGATCCGCTCGATCGCCGAGCTCGTGGCCGCCGCCAAGGCCAGGCCGGGCGAACTCGCCTACGGCACGCCCGGCATCGGCAGCCCGGCTCACCTCTTCAGCGAGCTCTTCGCGCAAACGGCGGGCGTACAGATGCTGCACGTGCCTTACAGCCGCAGCCCGGCGATGAACGACCTCGTGGGCGGACGCCTCGCGGTGATGTTCGCGACCATCCCCTCCGCCACGCCCCAGATCCGCAACGGCAAGGTCCGCGCGCTCGCGGTGACCGGCGCCACGCGCTTTCCCACGCTGCCCGAGGTGCCCACGATCATGGAGGCCGGCGTCGCGGGCTACAGCGCCGGGCAGTGGCTCGGGGTGTTCGCTCCCGCCCGCACGCCGCCGGAGGTCGTGCGCAAGCTCAACGACGAGATCAACAAGGCCGTGAAGACGCCCGCCATCGCCCAGCAGCTCGTCGATCGCGGCATGACTCCCACCACGCTGACGCCCGAAGCGTTCGGCAAGCTCTTCGCGGACGACGTCCACAAGTGGGGCACGGTGATCCGCACCGCGGGCATCAAGCTCGATTAGGTGCCGGGCGAGTCCCCCATGAGCGACGCGGCCCCCAACATCGTCCTCCTGATGGCGGACCAGCTCACGCCCTTCGCGCTGCCCTTCCACGGGCATCGCAGCGTGCAGGCGCCCGCGCTCGCGCGGCTCGCTGCGGAGGGCACCGTCTTCGATGCGGCGTACTGCAACTTCCCGATCTGCGCGCCCTCCCGCTTCTCGATGCTGTCCGGCCGCATGCCGCACGCCATCGGCGCCTTCGACAACGCGAGCGAGTTCCCCTCCGAGATTCCCACGATGGCGCATTACCTGCGCGCAGCGGGCTATCGGACCCTCCTCGCCGGCAAGATGCATTTCGTAGGTCCGGACCAGCTGCACGGCTACGACGAGCGCCTCACCACCGATATCTATCCCGCCGACTTCCTGTGGGTGCCCGACTGGTCGAAGGGACCCGAGCACCGACCCACCGGCGTGGGGATGGGGCACGTGGTCGATGCGGGTCCTTGTGTGCGCAACATGCAGATCGATTACGACGAGGACGTCGCGCACGTCGCGGTGCAGAAGATCTACGACCTCGCGCGCGAGAAGACCGCCCCGTTCTTTCTCACGGTGTCGTTCACGCACCCGCATCCGCCGTTCGTGGCGCGCCAGGACGAGTGGGATCGCTATTCGGACGCCGACATCGATCCCCCCACCGTGCCGGAGATCCCGTTCGCCGAGCTCGACCCGCACAGCCGGTGGTTGTACATCGCCCACGGGCAGGACCGGCACACCGTCACGCCCGCGCACGTGCGCGCGGCCCGCCGCGCGTACTACGCGATGGTGAGCTACGTCGATACCAAGATCGGGCAGGTGCTCGAGGCGCTCGAGCGCGCAGGCCTCGCCCAGAACAGCGTCATCGTGTTCTGCGCCGACCACGGCGAGATGCTGGGCGAGCGGGGCATGTGGTACAAGCAGACCTTCTACGAGCCCTCGGTACGCGTGCCGCTCGTGATCCGCGCGCCGGGTGCCGCGCCCGGCCGCTGCTCGCAGGTGTGCTCGCTCGTGGATCTGCTGCCCACGTTCCTCGATATCGCGGCGCAAGGCGGCCCGCGCATCGAGCCGGTGGACCCGCTCGCAGGGCGCAGCCTGCTGCCGCTCCTGCACGGGCGCGCGCCCGACGACAGGCCGGACGAGGCCGTCTCGGAGTACTCCTCGGAAGGCGTCGTCGCGCCGTCGCGCATGGTGCGCCGCGGGCCGTGGAAGTACATCGTCACGCGTGGACTCCCGCCACTGCTGTTCAACCTGCACGAGGACCCTCGCGAGCTCGTGAACCGCGCCGGCGACCCCTCGCTGGCCGCGATCGAAGGCGCGCTGCATGCGCGCATTCTCGCCGACTGGGATCCCGACGACGCCGACCGCCGCATCCGCGCGAGCCAGCGGCGCCGTCTCTTCCTGCGCGAGCTGTCGATGAAGACGGGCTCGTTCCCACCGTGGAACTACGAGGTGCGAACCGGCGATGCGCAGCGCTACGTGCGTCCCGTGACCGCGACCGGCACGGTGGGCGCCAAGCCACGGCTGCGCTTCCCCTATATAACGCCCACGCCCCCGGATCGGGCACCGAAGTGATGAAAGTGCCCTGTTGCCCGCAGTAACCTTTGCAAGAACCGCCACGAGCGGTCCATTTGAAGCCCAAGGAGGATGCGATGAGCAGTCGTGACACGAAGGGACCGGCGAAGCCTGCGCGACGCCGCGTGATGCAGCAGGGCGTGGCCCTGTCCGCGGCTGGGATGCTCGGGACGCCATTCGCGCCCTCCGCCTGGGCGCAAGGCGACGACCTCGCCCCGTATCGCGCCGCCAAGATCAACTGGCGCCAGGTCGAGGGGCAGGAGATCACGGTCGCCGTGATCCCCGCGAGCTACTTCGACAACCTGATCGCCTTGCAGCCGCAATTCGAGGCGCTCACCGGCATCAAGCTGCGCTTCGAGAAGGTGCCGCCGGGGCAGATCCGCCAAAAGGCGGTGCTCGACCTCTCGTCGAAGACGGCCACCTACGCCACCCACGCCGCCGACCCGATGTACTACCCGCTCTACGCCACGAACAAATGGGTGGAGCCGCTGGACAAGTACCTCAACGACGCCACGCTCACCGATGCCGCGTGGTTCAACAACAACGACATCATCAAGGCGTGGCGCGACGCCGCGTCGTGGAACGGCCAGCCCTACGGCGTGCCGTACGACGGCGAGGTCACGGTGCAGGTGTACCGCAAGGACCTGTACGCCGCCAAGGGCCTCAAGCCCGCGGAGACGCTCGACCAGCTCGCCGCCAATGCCAAGGCACTGAACGATCCCGCCAACCGCATGTACGGCCTCGCGCTGCGCGGCTTCGCGGGCGCGGGCCAGAACATGTACATCTACCCGTCGATCTACCGCGGCTACGGCGGCACCTGGGGCAGCGGCAGCAATCTCGTGGTGAACTCGCCGCAGGCCGTGGCCGCCCTCACGTGGTACGTCGATACACTCACCGCGTACGCGCCTCCCGCCGTGCGCAATTGGAACTGGCCCGACATCGCCGACGCCTTCTCGCAGGGCACCATCGGCACCTACGTCGATGCGCACTCGTCCGCGGCGGTGATCAACAATCCCGAGAAGTCGAAGGTGGTGGGCAAGATCGCCTACGCGCGCTGGCCCAAGGGGCCGTCGGGCAAGCGGGTCACCTCGATCTGGACCTGGAGCTTCCCGATCAACGCGGCGCTGTCGGATCGCGCGAAGAAGGCCACGTGGCTCTTCATCGCGTGGGCCGCCTCCGCCGAGACGCAGGCCCGCACGTCATGGAAGTTCGCGGGACCGGCGAAGCGCTCGGGGATCAACCGCGTGTCGCTGTGGAAGTCGCCGGAGTTCGCCGCCGCCATGAAGGACGCCGGCGACAACTTCATTCCGGCGGCGCTCGAGTCCCTCGAGCAGGACACCGACGTCGACTGGCGTCCGCGGGTGCCGCAATGGCCCGCCGTGGGCGACACCATGGCCACGGCGATCCAGGCGGCCCTCGTGGGACAGAAGAAGCCGAAGGAGGCGCTGGACGAAGCGCAGGTGCGGATCGCCCAGATCATGAAGGGCTGACACTGCCATGGCCTCTGCGGCGCGCCCTGCGCGCTCGCTCGCGGCGCAGGAGCGCCGGTTCGCGCTGGCGCTGCTCGCGCCGGCCCTCGCCGTGCTCCTGCTCACCACCACGGCGCCGCTCGTCTACCTCGGGTGGACGAGCCTGATGCGGCTCGACCTCGCGATGCCCTACCTGTCGGGCTTCGCGGGGCTCGACAACTACGTCAAGATGGGCAGCGATCCCCGCTTCTGGAACTCGCTCGCCCTCACCGGCATCTACACCGCCTCCACGGTGGTGCTGCAGGTGGTGATCGGGCTCACGCTCGCCCTGCTCGTCCTGCAGATCCCGCGCGGTCAGGCGCTCCTGCGCATCGCGGCGATCCTGCCCATCGTGCTGGCCCCGGTGGTGGTGGGCCTGTTCTGGCGAACCCTGGTGCTCGCGCCCGACTTCGGCCTCGTCGACCTCGTGACGCGCAGCCTGGGCCTCGGCTCGCACAACTGGTTGGGCGATCCGCAGTTGGCGCTGATCTCCGTGATCGCGATCCACACCTGGCAGTGGACGCCCTTCGCCTTCCTCGTGCTGCTCGCCTCGCTCGCCACGCTGCCGCCCGATGTTTACGAGGCTGCCCGCCTCGATCGCGCGAGCGCCTGGCAGCGCTTCGTGCACATCACGCTCCCGCTCCTGCGACCCGCGATCGTGATGGTCGTGATCCTGCGCATGATGACGGCGCTGTCGGCCTTCGCGGCGATCTTCGCAGCCACCGGCGGCGGTCCGGGATCGGCCACGGAGATCCTCAACCTGTATGCGTACCGGACCTCGTTCACCGAGCTCAACCTGGGCTACGGGTCGTCGCTCGCCGTGGTGCTGCTTGCCATCACGCTCGCCATCTCCTTCGTCATGTTCCGCCTGCGGAGGGCGCGCTGATGCCGCGCACGCTGTGGCGCCGCCTGGCGCTCGCGGCCGTGGCCGGCGTGGGCGTAGCCGTGTGGGTGTTCCCCGTGCTGTGGGGGCTGCTCACGTCGTTCAAGACGGAGCGCGACGTGCTCGCCTACCCGCCGGTGTGGCTGTTCAAGCCCACGCTCGACAACTACCGCGAGGTGATCTTCGGCGCGTCGTCGATCGTGCCGAACCTGTGGTCGAGCTTCGTGCTCGCCACGGCCACCACGCTGCTCACGATGCTGATCGCGGTGCCGGCGGCCTACGCGCTCGGCCGCCTGCGCTTTCCCGCCAAGCGGATGTCGGGCTTTTACGTCCTCGTCACCCAGATGTTGCCGCCGGTGGGCCTCATCATCCCCTACTACCTCGTGCTGCAGAAGCTCGGCGCGCTCGACACCTACGGTGGGCTTACGGTGATCTACCTCACCTTCGCGCTGCCCTTCGCGATCTGGCTCATGGTGACCTACTTCGAGGACATCCCGCTCGAGATGGAGGAAGCGGCGCTGCTCGACCGTGCGGGCCGCCTGCGCACGCTCTGGTACGTGATCCTGCCGCAAGTGCGGGGGGGCATCGCGGTCACCACCATCTTCGTGTTCCTCAACGCGTGGAACGAGTTCATGTTCGCCGTGGTGCTGGGCGGCAACCGGGTGCGCCCCGTGACGGTGGCGATGTTCAACTTCATATCGGTGGAGCAGACGCAGTGGGCCAAGGTGGCCGCGGGCGCCATGCTCGCCATGCTGCCGGTGATCATCATCGGCCTCTTCGCACAGCGGCACATCGTGAAGGGATTGACGGTGGGAGCGGTCAAGGGTGGAGGCAGACGGTGAGGCGGGCTTGTCCATGAAAGGCAGCGTACGACTCGAAGGCGTGGTCAAGCGCCACGGTGCCACGACCGTGCTGCACGGCGTGGACCTGGACATCGAGCCGGGCGAGTTCTTCGTGCTACTCGGGCCATCGGGCTCGGGCAAGACGACCACGTTGCGCATCCTCGCCGGCCTCGAGGAAGTGAGCGGGGGACGCGTGCTCATGGACGGCGCCGATGTGACCGCGCAGGAGCCCGGCGAGCGCGATGTGGCGATGGTTTTCCAGAGCTACGCGCTCTACCCCCACATGACGGTGGCCCAGAACATCGCCTTTCCCCTGAAGATGGTCGGTACCGATCCCGCCGCCACGCAGCAGGCGGTGGCGGATGCCGCCGGCAAGGTGGGCATCGGTCACCTGCTGGAGCGGCGCCCGGGCCAGCTCTCCGGCGGCCAGCAGCAGCGCGTGGCGCTGGCGCGCGCGATCGTGCGCCAGCCGCGCCTGTTCCTGCTCGACGAACCGCTGTCCAACCTCGACGCGAAACTACGGCTCGAGACGCGCCTCGAGCTGCACGCGCTCCAGCGCGCGCTCGGCGCCACGGCCGTCTACGTCACGCACGATCAGGAAGAGGCGATGACCCTGGCCGACCGCATCGCGGTCTTCATGGAGGGGCGCATCGTGCAGGTGGGCACGCCCCGCGAAGTCTTCAGCCGCCCGGCCACCGTCGAGGTGGCCGGCTTCATCGGTACACCGCCGATGAATCTCCTGCCCGCGCGCTGGGAGGGATCCCGTCTCTTGATCGGCAGCGAGGCCATCGCCGCTCCCTCCGCCACCAACGCGCCACGCGAGGTCACCGTGGGCGTGCGCCCGGGCGACCTGCGCCTTGCATCTGCCGGTATCGACGCCCGCATCGAGCGCATCGAGGACCTGGGCGACACCTGCATCACGAGCTTCGCCGTGGGCGGGCGTTTGCTCAAGCAGAAGTCCGACCGGCTCCCGCAGGCGCGCGAAGGCGATGCCGTGCGCCTCGCCTTTGCTCCCGAAGCCGCTCACGTCTTCGACCGCGCCACCGGCGCGCGCCTTTGATCTCCACGGAAGAACCGACATGAAAACCAACAAGCCGAACGTCGTCCTGATCCTCAACGACGACATGGGCTATTCGGATCTCGGCTGCTTCGGCGGCGAGGTCAAGACGCCTAACCTCGACCGGCTGGCCGCCAACGGCTTGTCCTACTCGCAGTTCTACAACACCGCGCGCTGCAGCCCGTCGCGGGCTTCGCTCCTCACGGGGCTGCACCCGCACCAGACGGGCGTGGGCATCCTCACGTACGACTCAGGGCCGGAGGGGTACGCCGGCAATCTCAATCACCGCTGCGTGACGATCGCGCAGGCGCTCAAGGCCAACGGCTACCGCACGTACATGAGCGGCAAGTGGCACGTGGCCTCGAGCCTCACCAAGCCCACCGACACGTGGCCGCTGCAGCGTGGCTTCGACGCGTTCTACGGGACCATCATCGGTGCCGGCAGCTTCTACGACCCCAACACCCTCACGCGCGGCAACGAGAACATCGAGCACGAGGCCAAGGCGCCGGGCTTCTTCTATACCGATGCCATCAGCGACCAGGCAGTCGCCTATATCGAGGAGCACCGTCGCGAGCACCCCGACACTCCATTCTTCGAGTACGTGGCCTACACCGCGCCGCACTGGCCGCTGCACGCGCACGACGAGGACATCGCCAAGTACAAGGGGCGCTTCGACGAGGGCTGGGACACGCTGCGCGAGAAGCGGCTCGACAAGCTGGTGCGCTCGGGCATCCTCGACCGGCAGTGGCAGCTCTCGCCGCGCGATCCCACGCAGCCGCCCTGGACCGAGGCCGAGCACAAGGCCTGGCTCGCGCGCTGCATGGAGGTGTATGCCGCGCAGATCGATCGCATGGACCAGGGAATCGGGCGTATCCTCGCGGCGCTCGAGAAGCGCGGGGAGCTCGACAACACGATCGTGATCTTCCTCGCCGACAACGGCGCGTGCGCCGAGGACATTCCCGAGGACGTCCCGATCGACGAGCTCGTGGACAAGCTCATGATCGCCAAGGCGCACACCCGCGACGGCCAGCCAGTGCACTTCGGCAACGATCCCTCGCGCATGCCCGGCCCGGAGAACACCTACCAGAGCTACGGTCAGGCGTGGGCGAACCTGTCCAACACACCGTTCCGCTACTACAAGCACTTCACGCACGAAGGCGGCATCGCCACCCCGCTCATCGTGCACTGGCCGGCCGGCATCGCGGACAAGGGCGGCGTGCGCCATGCGCCGGGGTACCTTCCCGACATCATGGCAACGGTGCTCGACCTCACCGGCAGTGAGTACCCACGGTCCTTCGAGGGCCACGCCATCGAGCCGCTGGAGGGGACCTCGCTCGCACCGACCTTCGCCCGCGATGGGATGGCGCGCGGCGCGATGTTCTGGGAGCACGAAGGCAATGCCGCGGTGCGGCTCGGCAAATGGAAGCTCGTTCGCGCGTACCCGGGTTCGTGGGAGCTCTACGACATGGAGGCTGATCGCACCGAGCTGCACGACGTGGCCGCCCTGAATCCGGAGCGCGTGGCGGACATGACGCGGCAATACGAGGCCTGGGCCGCGCGCTGCGGCGTGATCCCGCGCGCGCAGATCGTGGCCTTGATGCGCAGCCAGGGCGTGACGAAGGCCTTCTGGGAGAAGGAGGAGGAATAGCCCGCCGCGGCGTTCAGGCGGCGTCGAGCTCCGCGCCGCCGCCGAGGAAGAGTTGGCCCACCCGGGGATCGTCGAGGAGCGCGCGGGCTGGTGCTTCCATACGCGTCTTGCCGAGCTCCAGGACGATGCCGTAGTCGGACATCTCCAGCGCGCTCTTGGCATTCTGCTCCACCATCAAGATGGTGACGCCCGCCTCGCGCAGGCGGAGGAGCAGGTCGAAAGTCTCCCGGATCAGCAAGGGCGACAGGCCGATGGAAGGCTCATCGATCAGGATGAGCTTGGGCTCCAGCAGCAGACCCCGCGCGATCTCGAGCTGCTTCTGCTCGCCTCCGGAGAGGGTCGAGGCCTGCGCCTGTGCCTTGGCACGCAGGACCGGGAAGCGATCCATCGCGCGCTCCATCCTGCCTTGGACGTCGAGGCCGCGCGGCGCGGCGACCGCGCCGAGCGCGAGGTTGGCGCGCACCGTGAGCTCGGGAAAGATGTTGCGTCCCTGTGGGACATAGCAGATCCCGCGCGCGAGCAGGGCTCGCGGCGTGAAGTTGGTCACCTCCGCGCCGTCGAAGCGCACCGACCCCGTCCGCACGCGCAGCATGCCGAACACGGCCTTGAATACGGTCGACTTGCCCGCGCCATTGGGACCGATGATGGTGGTGATGGCGCCGCGCGTCACTCGAAGCGTGGTGCCACGGAGGATCGTCATCGCGCCGTAGCCGGCCACGACGTCATGCAGCTCGAGGATGGGGGTTGTCATGCTCAGTGACCCAGGTAAGCGGCAATGACTTTTTGGTCCGCACGGATCTGCGCGGGCGTGCCCTCGGCGAGCTTGCGACCCTCGGCAAGCACGATCACCCGGCTGCACAGGCTCATGACGAAGTCCATGTTGTGCTCGATCACGACGAACGTCGAGCGGCGCTCTTCGTTGATGGCGCGCAGCCTTCCGTGCAGGTGCTTCAGCATGGTGAGGTTGACGCCGCCCGCGGGCTCGTCCAGCAGCACGAGGCGGGGGCCGGACATAAAGGCCATCGCGCAGTCGAGCAATTTCTGCTGGCCGAAGCTCAGCGCCCCGGCGCGCTCGTCGGCCAGATGCTGCAGATTGAAGAAGCGCACCATCTGTGCAGCGGCGTCCGCGAGACCGGCATCGCGCCGCCCGATGAGCCGGCGCAGCATCGTGCCCTGGTGCTCCTGTCCGGCCAGGATTAGATTCTCGTGCACCGACAGCTGCGCAAAGACCTGCAGCAACTGGAAGGTGCGGCTCACCCCCAGGGCGTTGAGCGCCTCGGGACTGGAGCCGGTGACGTTGCGCCCGTCGACGTGAACGTGCCCCGCCGACGGCTGCAGCTGGCCGAGGATGCAGTTGAACAGCGTGGACTTGCCGCAGCCATTGGGGCCGATGATGCCGAGGATCTCGCCCTCCTGCACGCTGAACGAAACGTCGTCGACCGCGGTGATGCCGCCGAACCGCTTGGTGAGCTTCTCGACCTCGAGGACGGGTTTCATGCGTCTTCTCCGGACGCCAAGGTGGGCGTCTTCTCTGCCAGGGCGCGCGACCGCGCGATGGAGCGGCGTCGCTCGAGCCAGGCATCGGCGATGCCCAGGATGCCGGTGGGCGACCACATGAGGATCGCCATCACCAGCAGGGCGTAGAGGATGAGGTAGTAGCTCTGAATGGCTCGCAGCCACTCCGGCAGGAGCACGGCGATGATGGCCCCCAGGAGCGGTCCGGCAAAGTATCCCGAGCCCCCCACGATCACCATCATCAGCAGGTTGAGCGACAGCAGCAGCGTGAAGGGGGAAGGATCCACGAACTCCACCAGTGGAGCGTAGAGCGCGCCGGCGATGCCGCCCAGTCCGGAGCCGATGGCGAAGGCCAGCAGCGTGTAGCGCGACGTGTTCACGCCGAGCGATCGGGCGCGCAACGGGTTCTCGCGGATCGCCACGAACGCCCGGCCCCAGGGCGACTTCACGAGCCACCACACGGCAACCACGACCACGGCGAGTATGGCGAGGCAGAAATAGTAGAAGGGCAGCGGCTTCGCGAGGTCGATGCCGAGCGCCGCCGGGCGGGGCACGCCCGAGATCCCATAGATGCCCTTGGTGAGCCATTCTTCATTGCGGAATACGAGATAGGCCAGCGTGGAGAAGGCGAGCGTGACGAACGCGAGGTAGTGATGCTGCACGCGCAACGCGGGATACCCCAGCAGCCAGCCCACGGCAAAGCACAGCAGTGCGGCCGCCGCGAAGGCGAGGGCGAGCGAGTAGCCGTTGATGGTCAGCAGCGCCGCGGTGTACGCGCCGATGCCCACGAAGGCCCCCTGCGCGAGCGACACCTGGCCGGCGTAGCCCAGCGTCAGGTTGAGGCCCATGGCGGCGATGCTCATCACCGCCCACATGCTCAGGATGAAGAGCCCGTACGTATTGAGGCCCAACGGGAGGAACAGCAGGATCGCAACGAGGCAAGCTGCCGCTGCGATCCCGATCAGGCGAGCACGCGGGGTCATACTGCGCGCTCCTCGCTGCGTCCGAACAGTCCCTGCGGCCGGAACAGGATGACGGCGATGAGGATGAACAGCGGAACCGCGGTGCGGTACTGGGCCGACAGATAGGCCGCGGCGAAGTTGTCGACCACGCCCAGCAGCAGGCCGCCGGCGATCGCGCCGCGGACCTGGTTGAAGCCCCCCACGATCGCGGCGATGAACGCCGCCATGCCGAGGATCTCGCCGCTCGAGAACTTCGCAAGATAGATCGGAGTGACGAGCAGCGAGGCGAGCACCACCAGCACCGCATTGATCACGAACGTGATCAGGATCATGCGCTCCACCGGCACGCCCAGGATTCGTGCGACGGTCGGGTTCTGTGCCGTGGCCTGCATCTGCGCACCGATCGACGTCCGATTGATGAAGACCTGCAGCGCTGTCACGGCGATCACGGAGGCCACCAGCACGCCGACGCTCTGCAGCGACACCGCGATCCCCAGCACGTCGACCGTTGCATCCGGAAGCAGCGAGGGGAACGGTTGCGCTTCCGCGCTGTAGAACTCCTTCACGCTCTCGCGCATGAGGATGGACAGCGCCATGGTGGCCACGGCCAGCGGCAGCACGCCATGCTTGAGCATGGGCGCGACCAGAACGCGCTGGAAGAGGATGCCCAGCACGAATACGCAGGCGACGAGGCCCACGAGGATCGCCATCGGGAACGGCAGTCCGGCGTGCATGGCCGCCAGGACCACGAATGCCGGCAGCATTACGAACTCCCCTTGCGCGAAGTTGATCGTCTGCGAGGTCTGCCAGAGGAGAGTGAAGCCGACGGCCACGAGGGCGTAGATCGAGCCTGTGGCGAGGCCCGAGATCACGAGGTTCAGCATGGGAACACCTTGGCCGCGGGCCGCGTACGTTGGTCGCAGCCCGCGGGGGGCCTTAAGGATTGAGCTTGGGAAGGGTCTTGGTGATGACCTGCTTGCCGTTCACCACCTCGCCCAGGAAGCTCTCGCGATCGATGTCGCCGTTCTTGTCGATGCTGACGTCCATGAGGACGCCGGGCTCGGCCTTGGCGTTGATGCTGAGGCCGTGCAGCGCGTCGGACAGCCCCTTGCGGTCGACCTTGCCAATCTTCTCGGTCCCGGCCTTGATCATGTACACCGCGATGTAGCCCTTGAGGCCGTTGTGGTCCGGCACGTAGTTGTACTTGGCGACGAAACGCTTGCGAAAATCCTGGACGAGCGGGATGTTGGCATCAGTCGTGAGCCCGACGTGACCCTTTACACCCGTGGCCGCGTCACCGGCAAGGTCGATCACCTTCTGGCTCAGGAGCGTCGTCTCGCCCAGGAGCGGGACATTGAGCGCCTGGCGCTTGATCTCGCGCAGGATGCGCGCGCTCTCCTCCTCGTTGAGGTAGATGAACACGGCATCCGGCTTGGCCTGCTTGATTTTTTGCACGTCGGCGGAGAAATCGGCCTGGCCCGATTCCGTGGAGATGTCCGCCACCACCTTGACGCCGCGCGCACCGAAGTCCTTGACGATCGCGTCGCGTCCGCCTTTGCCGAAGTCGTTGTTGACCCAGATCACGGCCACCGACTTGGCCTTGACGTCGTCGGCAATGTACTTGGCGATCTTGGGCATCGAGGATTGCTGGCCAAACGAGGTGCGGAACAGCGACGGCATCCCCATCTGCGTGAGCTCGCCCGCCTCGCCGCCCATGACCTGCGCGATGCCCGCGTTCTTGACGAGCGGGGCCGTTGCCTTGACGAGGCCCGAGAAATTCGGGCCGAGGATCGCGTACGGATTCTCGTCGAGCGCCTTCTGCACCTGGGCGCGCGCGGTCCCGGCGTTCGACTGCGTGTCGTAGTGGCTGATCTCGACCTTTTGCCCGAGGATGCCGCCCTTGGCATTGATGTCGGCCACGGCGAGGTCGGCGCCATTCTTGAAGTTGGTGCCCACGGTAGCGCCCGCGCCCGACAACTCGTTGACGTTGATGAGCTTGATCGTGCCCTGCGCGTGCGAAGACGTGGCGGCCACCGCCAGTAGCAGCGCTCCCGCGACTGCTGCGATCCTGATCCCACTTCTCGGAAACTTCATTCTGCTGCTCCTTCGGCTCGTGATGAAAACGCACGTCCGCGACGGGATCCTCGCCCCGCTCATCGGCGTGCCTGGCTCATGCCCCAGCGAGAATGAGTGCCGTCCCTCGCTCGGCAATCATCGCGACGGTCGCATTGATGTTCCCCCGCGTGATCCGCGGCATGACGGAGGCGTCGATGACGCGCAGCGCGTCCACGCCGCGCACCCGCAGCAGTGGATCGACGACGTCGTCGGGCGACGGCCCCATTGCGCACGTTCCCGCCGGGTGATAGAGGCCGAAGGCGTTGTCGCGCGCGAAATCGATGATCTGCTCGTCGGTGACCACGCCCGACCCGGGCAGGAGTTCCTCGCCCGTGAATCCGGCCATCGCCGGGGCGGCGAAGATGCGACGGGTTTCGCGCACGGCAAAGATCAGCGCACGGCAGTCCCGGTCGGTAGCCAGGAACCGGCAATGGATGCGCGGCGCATGGCCGGCATCGGGGCTGCCGATCTCCACGCGCCCGCGCCCATCGGGCTGGACATCCTCCAGCACCATTCCAAAGGCGGAGAACGGATCCACCACCCGCGCCTTGTTGCGCTCACCCTGCACCATGGTCCACAGCGACAGCACGAGCTCCACGTCGGGCGCGGTCAATGCCGGGCTCGAGCGGGCGAACAGTCCCGCCGGCAGGCCGGGCGCGGCCATGGGACCGCTGCGGGAGACGAGGTAGCGCAGGCCCATCCTCGCCTTGCGCCACCAGGTGCCCACCTCGTCGTTGAGCGTGTCGGCGCGCTTGCTGCGAAACGCCATGCGCATGCCGAAGTGGTCCTGGTAGTTGGCACCCACCTTCGTGCAGTCGCGTACGACGTCGATCGAAAGGCTCCGCAGCAGGACCGCCGGACCAATGCCGGAGAGCTGCAGGAGCTGCGGCGAGTTGAAGGCGCCGCCGCACAGCACCACCTCCTTGCGTGCGCGCACCTCCTGGCGCACGCCGTCGCGCCGGTAGCGCACGCCCGTGGCGCGACCCGCCTCGATCACCACCTGCTCGGCAAGCGAGCGCGTGCGCACCGTGAGATTGCGGCGATGCCGGACGGGGTGGAGGTACGCGCTGGCGGGACTCACGCGCCGGCCGCGCCGGATGGTGAACTGGAAGTAGCCTGCGCCGTCCTGGTTGCGTCCGTTGAAGTCCGGATTCTCCGGATGGCCCACTTCGCCGGCTGCGGCGATCATGGCGTCGGCGAGCGGATGACGGTAGATCGGGCCGGACACGCCGAGCGGTCCGCCCACGCCGTGATAGGCATCCGCGCCTCGCGCCTGGTCCTCGGCCTGCTTGAAGAACGGGAGCACTTCCGCGTAGCTCCACCCGGCGCAGCCGGCGGCGGCCCACTCGTCGTAGTCGGCCGCATTGCCGCGGCAGTAGATCATTCCGTTGATCGAGCCCGTGCCGCCCAGGACCTTGCCCCGCGGCTGGTACAGCACGCGGCCGCGCAGGTCGGGGCACGGCTCCGACTCGTAGTTCCAGTTGAGGCGCCGGTCGTTGAAGACCTTCCCGGTGCCCAGCGGCACCTTGATCCACGGGTTGCGATCCTCGCCTCCGGCCTCGAGCAGCAGCACGGTGGTGCCGGCATCGGCCGTGAGGCGATTGGCCACGACGCAGCCTGCCGTACCGGCACCCACGACCACGTAGTCGTAGATCTCAGGCGCCATGGACGCGCAGCGGATCGGCCGCCGCCACCGGATGCGTGTCGGACACGGGCGTCGCGCCAGCGTCGCGCGCCATGTGCTGCACGGCCCGATAGGCGAAGACGATCGCGGGCCCGATCGTCGAGCCCGGTCCCGGATAGGCACCGCGCGTGAGCGACGCCATGTCATTGCCGCACGCATACAGGCCACGCAGCGGCATGCCGCCGGTGTCCTGCACGTTGGCATCCGCATCGATGCGCAAGCCCACGGCCGTGCCGATGGGTGCCGGCCGCACCGCCACCGCGAAGTACGGCGGGCCTTCCAGCGGTCGCAGGCACGGATTGGGTTGCTGCGCGGGATCACCGTAGTGGCGGTTGTAGACCGTGCCTCCCTTGCCGAAGACCGGGTCCGCGCCTGCTCGCGCCGCCGCGTTGTAGTCGAGGAGTGTGACGGCGAGCCCGCGCGGATCGACACCGATCTGCCGCGCGAGGTCGTCGGCGTCGCGTCCGCGCACGAGGTACCCGGCGGCGATGAAGGGCGCGAGGCGATTCCAGCGCGGCTTGATGATGCCGATCCCGTGTTCGCGTATGAAGCGACGGTCGCAGACGAGATAGGCCGGCAGCGCGTGTCCCTTCCGCTCTTCCTCGAACAGTGCGAGGGAGAAGTCGTGGTACGACGCCGATTCGTTGGTGAAGCGGCACCCCGCACGGTTGACGGCGATGAGGCCCGGCTTGGCCCGGTCACGGATGTGCGGGAACACAACGCGCTCGCCGTTCTGCCACGACATGACCGACGCCGGCATCCAGTAGGCCGGGGTCTGCATCCGCCGGTCGACGTCCGCGCCTACCGCCGTGGCGGCGACGAGGGCATCGCCCACGTCCGCGTCCACGCAAAGGGCATCGCGCACCGGCAGGCCGGACATGTACCGCTCGCGCAGGGTCTCATTGCGCGCGAAGCCGCCGGTGGCAAGCACGACGCCGCGGCGGGCTCGCACGTGCACCGCGCGGCCGGACATCATCACGATCGCGCCGACGATGCGATCGTCCTCGCGAACCAGCTCCACCAGCGCTGCAGTGCACTCGATGCGCACGCGCCGCGCCCGCAAGCTCACGAGCATGCGGGCGACCAATGCGTTGCCCAGGACCAGACGCGTCCCGCGCGAGTGGCGCAGGCGATCGCGGGCATGGCGCGCCACGAGGCGGGCAGCACCGCTGAAGTTGCGCCAGGAGGCAAACGGGCGAAGCAACTGCGCGATGTCGTCGCGCGAGACCATCATGCCGCCGAGCACCATGAAGTCCTTGCGGGGCGAGCGCAGAATCCCAAAGTCGGCGCCCAAGCGGCGACCGTCGAACGGGAGCGTCGCAAGAGGTCGCCCACCGGCGGAGGCGCCGGGCAGGTCCTGGTGATAGTCCGGATGTGGCGCGACGGCCCGAAAACGAACCTCGGTGTGCGCCTCGAGATAGTCGATCGCCTGCGCGCCACTGGCGAGGTACGCGGCGCGCATAGCGCGCGTGGCGGCGTCGCCGGCCTCCGCTTCCCAATAGGTCGCGGCCGTTTCCACAGATGCGTCGAGACCGGCCTCGCGCGCATGACGGCTACCAGGGATCCAGATCTCGCCGCCGGAAATGGCAGTGGTACCGCCCAGCACCGGCGCCTTCTCGCACAGCAGCACGTCGAATCCCTGCAGGCTCGCCACGAGCGCGGCGGTCATGCCGGCAGCACCGCTGCCGAACACGACGACATCCGTCTCGATCTGGTCGCCCAACAGTTGAGTCCGCTGCATGCGAATTCGCCTCCGTGGAGATGGGCTGCGCGGCAGCGGGGGCCGCGCCGATGTCGGACCCCGGCGCGCGTTTGACCGGTGACAGTCAGGCATGCATCGCGTTGATCAGCGACGCCACCCACTCCTCGTTCTTTGACGAAGAGCCTAACACCGGCACTGGAGGGCAGGTATTTCGTTGAGGCGGGGGGTGCGATCCAATCTTCTTATCGGGGTCGCGAGGCAGGCGGTGCCTAAAGGTGTCCCTTGAGGGTCAGGAGCCCGATCGCGACCAGTGTGGGCGCATCGGTGATCTCACCCCTGCAGATCATCTGAATCACGTCGTCGACGGGCAGTGCACGCGTGACGAGCCCCTGCTCCTCCGCTTCGAGCTCCGCCTGGCCGAACGCGAGTCCGCGGGCGAGGAAGACGTCGTAGCACTGCGCCATGAACCCCGACCCGGCGTGCACCTTGCCGAGGTGCAGCATCTCGCGCGCCTCGATACCGGTCTCCTCGCGCAGCTCGGTACGCGCCAGCGCTTCGGGCGAACCCGACGCGCCGGCGGGCCACGATCCCTGCGGCAGCTCGAGGAACCGCCGGCCGAGCGGATAACGGAACTGCTCGACGAGGTGGATGACGCCATTCTCGATGGCGGCCACGACTGCGAAGTCGGGCTTGTCCACGACCCCGTAGATGCCCGGTGAGCCATCGGCACGCTCGATGGCATCCTCGCGCACCGTCATCCAGGCATTGGCATACACCACTTTGGTGGAGAGGGTCTTGATCTCGGGAGGGCCGGACATGGGGTCGTCACTCACTCATGAAAAGAGAAGGGGCGCGAACCACCGCGCCCCCGTTTCGTGGCACCGGCGCGTTGCGCACCGGCGACGACGTGTCAGCTCACTCCGCCTTGATGCCGGCGTCGGCGATGATCTTGCCCCACTTGGCCGTCTCCTTTTGCACGAGATCGCCCAGTTGCTGCGGCGTGCTGGTGCGCGCCTCCACGCCGGAGGCGAGGAGCTGCTTCTTCAAGTCGGGGTTCTGCATCACCTTGGCGATCTCCGCGTTCAGGCGCGCGATCACTGCTGGCGGCGTGCCGTTGGGCACGAAGATGCCGAGCCAGCCATTGGCTTCGAAGCCGGGGAAGCCGGACTCCGCCACGGTAGGGACATCGGGCAACGCGGGGCTGCGCTGCGCCGAGGTGACGGCGAGCCCGCGCACCTTGCCGCCCTGGATGTGCGGCATGCCCGAGGCGATCGACAGCGCCGCCATCGGGATGTGCCCGCCCAGGAGGTCGGTGATCGCGGGCGAGGCACCCTTGTACGGGACCTGCGTGACCTTGAACTTGCCCTGCACCTGGAGGAGCTCCACGGCGAGGTGAGTGAACGTGCCGTAGCCTGCCGTGCCGTAGGTGACCTTGCCAGGATCGGCCTTGGCCGCGCCCACCCAGTCCTGCAGCGTCTTGACCTTGCCGTCGGTCGCCGACATGAAGAGGAACGGGGAGCTTGCGACCTGGATCACCGGCGTCAAGTCCTTGGCCGGGGCAATGGCGGCGTTCTTCTGGATCGCGGGGGCGACGACCATGTTGTCCACCTGGCCCATCACGATGTCGTAGCCCTCCTTCTGCGCATGCGCCGCCTCGGCGAGCCCGATCATGCCGCCCGCACCGGCCTTGTTCTCCACCACGACGGTCCAGCCCGTGGACTTGGCGAGCTCCGTGGCCACGAGGCGGGACACGATGTCGGTGCCGCCGCCGGGCGGGAACGGCACGATGAGACGGATGGGCTTGGTGGGATAGTTCTGCGCGATTGCAGGCACGGCAAACGCAAGCGCGGCGAGGGCCGCGACGACCAGACGTTTCATGACACTCCTCCTGATGACGCTTCTTGTGAACGAAACAACGCGCTTAGCCGACGGCGCGGGCGGCGCCCTCGAGTGTGAACTTGCGAAGACGCGGGCCGGCCTTCATCACCTGACCCGGCAGCGCGCGGCCGATGACGGCCTCCACGCGCCGTGCCACCTCCGCAAGCGCCGCGAGATCGACACCGGTGTGCAATCCCGACTCCTCGAGAAGATAGACCAGGTCCTCGGTGCAGATATTACCCGTGGCGCCGGGCGCGAAGGGACATCCCCCCAAACCAGCGATGGACGCCTCGAACCGGCGCACCCCCAGGTCGAGGCCGACCATCACGTTGGCAAGCCCCACGCCGCGGGTATTGTGGAAGTGCAGCGTGACCGGCAACTGCGGGTAGTCGCGCTGGATCGCACGCACGAGGCGGGTGACGGTGGGCGGCGTGGCCATGCCCGTGGTGTCGCCCAGAGAGAGGTGCTGGAAACCCAGCCTCGCATACGCTTCGACCACGCGCATGGCCGCGGCCACCGGCACCTCGCCTTCGAACGGGCAGCCGAAGGCGCACGCCACCGCCCCGCGCATCTGCACCTTGCCGCGTACGAGGTCGGCCACTTCCGCCACGGCGGCGAGCGAGCCTTCGATGTTGTTGTTGAGGTTGGCCCGGTTGTGCGTTTCGCTCGCGGACACAAAGCAGACGATCTCGTCCACGCCCGCGCCAAGCGCGCGCTCGGCACCGCGCGGGTTGGGCACGAGCGCGGCGATGTGCGCCTCCTGGCGGCGCTTCACCAGCGAGAGCATCTCGTGCGCATCGGCGAGCTGCGGCACCGCGCGCGGGCTCACGAACGACGTGGCCTCGAGGTCGCGAATGCCGGCGGCGATGAGGGCGTCGACGATCTCGGCCTTCACCGCGGTCGGAATGAAGTCCTTTTCCGATTGAAAGCCGTCGCGGGTGCCGACCTCGATGACGGTGACGGATTCCTTGCTGGGGGTGGCGTAGTCCATGTGCATGCTCCTTGCGGCCCGTGCCGCGCGGTCAGGCCGCGCCCTTGGCGCGCAGGTCCGCGATCGCCTGCGCACTGTAACCGAGGCCCGCGAGGATGTCGTCGGTGTCGGCACCGAGCTCCGGCGGCGAGCGGTGGATGCGGCAGGGGTCGTCGGTGAACTTGATGGGGAAGCCCAGCACGTCGATGGGACCGCGCACCGGGTCGTCGATGGTGATCTGCATCTGCTGGTGCCGGATCTGCGGGTCGTTGAACACTTCCTTGAGTCCCATCACCCGGCCGCATGGCACGCCCGCGGCATTGACCACCTCGAGCCAGTGCTCGATGGGCTTGGTGCGCGTGACGGCGTTGACCTCGGCATTGATCGCGGCCCGGCGGGCGAAGCGTCCCTTGTTGGTATTGAAGTCGGGGTGGTCCTTGAGGTGCGCAAGGCCCAGCACGTCGAGGAGCTTGAAGTACACCTGGTCGTTGGACGGGGCGATGGCCACCTGGCCGTCCGATGCCTCGAAGAGCCCGTACGGGGCCACCAGCGCGTGATCGTTGCCCGTGCGCTGCGGCTGCTCGCCGGTCTCGAAATAGTGCGACGCGAGGAAGGCGAGGTTCGCCACCATGCTGTCGACGAGGCTCGTGGCCACCTCCTCGCCCTTGCCGGTGCGCTCGCGACGGTAGAGCGCCGCGCAGATGCCCACCGCGGCATAGGCGCCGGCGATGAGGTCGGACAGCGGCGGTGCCGCACGCTGCGGGGCCTCGCCCTCCGCCCCGTTCACGCTCATGAAGCCGCTCATGGCCTGGGCGATGAAGTCGAAGGCCGGGCGGTCGCGGTACGGCCCGTCCATGCCGAAGCCCGTCACGTGGCCGACCACGATGTCGGGCTTGATCTTGCGCAGCTCCTCCCGCGAGAAGCCAATCTTGTCCATCACGCCCGGGCGGAAATTGTCGAGCACGACGTCGGCGGTGGCGATGAGCTTGCGCAGCACCTCCTTGCCTTCCGCCGTGCGCAGGTTGAGCGTGATCGACCGCTTGTTGCGGTTGAACGACGCGAAGTAGAGGCTGTAGCCGTTGCGCAGGATCCCCTGCTTGCGGACGGGATCGCCGTCGTCCGGCCCCTCGATCTTGATGACCTCGGCTCCCATGTCCGCGAGGAACATCGAGCAGAACGGTCCTGAGAGGATGCGGGAGAGATCGACGACGCGGATGCCTTCGAGTTGCATGGTGTGGACGTTGCGTGGGCAGTGGACGATGGATCGGCGCAATGGCGCCGGGGCTGCGGTGGGCCGCAGTGACGCGCGCCCTGGCCTCCTTGCACGGCGGCCGCGGCGCTGGAGACTCGCGGCCGACTTACGCGGCCATGGCCACTTCCTTCTCCTCGGTCACCTTGCGAAACTGCGCGAACAGCGCCTTCTCCCGTTGCCGCGCAGCCTCGATGTTACGCTGCTTGACGTGGCCGTACCCGCGGATGGTGGCGGGAACGTTGGCGATCTCCACCGCCACCGCGAGGTTGCGCTCCGTGAGCTCGCGCTCCAGCGCGGCAACGCTTGCCTCGTAGGCCGTGACGAGCGATCGCTCCAGGCGCCGCTCTTCGGTGTAGCCGAACACGTCGAGCCACGTGCCGCGCAACCCCTTGAGCCTCGCGAGCACGGCCAGCGGCTTGCGCATCCACGCGCCGTACACGCGCTTGACCGGCGCGCCCGTGATCCGGTCGGGCTTCACCCACAATGGCGGCGCGAAATGATACTGGAGCTGGTAGTCGCCCTCGAAGGCGATGGCCACCTGGCGCTCGAACTCGCCGTCGGTGTACAGGCGCGCGACTTCGTATTCATCCTTGATCGCGAGGAGCTTGAAGTAGTGCCGGGCCACCGCCTCGGTGAGCGCGGTGCCGCCGGGCGCCACGCGCCGCTCGACGGCGCGCACGCGCTCCACGAGCGTGCGATAGCGCTGCGCGAGCCTTGCGTCCTGGTAGGCGGTGAGGAACTCGCTGCGGCGGGCGATTACCTCGTCGACGTTCTGCGACAGGATGCGATCACTGCCCAGCGCCGTGACGGGCTTCTGCGCCTGCTTCTGCACGGTGGCCAGGTCGTGGCAGGCGAGGCGTCCCCACTGGAAGGCGCGCTTGTTGGCCTCCACCGCCGCACCGTTGAGCTCGATGGCGCGGAAGAGCGCCTCGCGGGTGACGGGGACGAGGCCCATCTGCCACGCGTAGCCCAGCAGGAAGATGTTGGTGCCGAGCGAATCGCCGAGAAGGTCCGACACGACGCGCGTCGCGTCGAGGAAGCGCACGCCTTCCGCGCCGATCGCATCGCGCAGGCCGTCTTCCATCGCGCTCCACGGCGTTTGCAAGTCGGGATTCTTGATGAACGCCACGGTGGCCATGCGATGGGTATTGATCACGCCGCGGGTGACGCCCTTTTGCAGCCGCGTGAGGATCGAGTTCTCGGCCGTGACGAGGAGGTCGCTGCCGATCACGGCATTGGCCTCGCCCGCCGCGATGCGGATCGTGGACAGGTCCTCGGGGCGGGCCGCGATGCGCACGAAGGTGGTGACCGCACCGCCCTTCTGCGCCACGCCGGTCATGTCGAGCACCGACACGCCCTTGCCCTCCAGGTGCGCGGCCATGCCGAGCAGGGCACCGACGGTGATGATGCCGGTCCCGCCCACGCCCGCCACCACGATCGAGTGCGGGCGCGCGAGCGGCGGCAGCGCGGGCTCCGGGAGGTCGGCGAAGAGGTCGTCGCGCGCCACGCTGCTCTGCGCCTTGCGCACCTTGCCGCCCAGCACGCTCACGAAGCTCGGGCAAAAGCCGTTCTGGCAGGAGAAGTCCTTGTTGCAGGACGTCTGGTCGATGGCTCGCTTGCGACCGAACTCCGTTTCGAGCGGCGTGACGGACACGCAGTTCGACTTGGTGCTGCAATCGCCGCAGCCCTCGCACACGCGCGTGTTGATGAACGAGCGGCGATCGGGATCGGGAAACTTGCCGCGCTTGCGGCGGCGCCGCTTCTCGGCGGCGCAGGTCTGGTCGTACACGAGGGCCGTGACGCTCGGGACCTCGCGCAGCTCGCGCTGCACGGCGTCGAGGTGGTCGCGGTGCCGCACGGTCACGCCCTTGGCGAAGTCGGCGTCGCGGCCGTACTTCTCGGGCTGGTCGGTCACGACCACGATCTGCTTCACCCCCTCCGCCTCGAGCTGGCGCGTGAGGCCGGGCACGTTGAGCGGCATCGGCAGCGGCTGGCCGCCGGTGGCCGCGGTGGCATCGTTGTAGAGGATCTTGAAGGTGATGGGTACGTCCGCTGCCACCGCCGCGCGGATGGCGAGCAGCCCCGAGTGGTAGTAGGTGCCGTCGCCCATGTTGGCGAAGATGTGCTTGGTGTCGGTGAACGGGGCGTGGCCGACCCACGCCGCACCCTCCGAGCCCATCGGCGAGAAGATCTTCGTACCGCCGAAGATATACGTGGCCATGAAGTGGCAGCCCACGCCGGCAATGGCCTCGCTGCCCTCCGGCACGCGCGTGCTGCTGTTGTGCGGACAGCCCGAGCAGAAGTACGGCACGCGGCCGGCATCGGACAGGTAGCCGCGGAGCTGCGGCGAAAGGGAGGGCTTGGACAGCGCATCCTCCTTGGCCTGCAGCCATGCGGCACGCTCGTCGATGCGCGCCTCGGCGTGGAAGCGGCGCACGCGGGCAGCAACGACCAGCGCGACCTGCTCGGCCGAGAGCTCGCCGTTGGGCGAGAGCAGCCAGGCGTTGGGACCGCTGTCGTCGGCCTTCTTGCCCAGCACGCGGGGACGGCGGCCGTCGGGCCAGTGGTAGAGCAGCGTGCGTACCTGATCCTCGATGACCGGGCGCTTCTCTTCCACCACGAGGATTTCTTCCAGCCCGAGCGCGAAGGCGTGCAGCGCCTGCGGCTCGAGCGGCCAGGTAAGGCCGAGCTTTAGCACCCGGATGCCGATGCGCGCGGCCTCGCGCTCGTCGATGCCGAGGTGCTCGAGGGCCTGGCGCACGTCGAGGTACGACTTGCCCGCGGCCACGATGCCGAGGCGCGCGTGCGGGCTGTCGTAGGTCACGGGATTGAGCTGGTTGGCGCGCGCGTAGGCGAGCACCGCCGGCAGGCGCCACTCGTGGATGCGGCGCTCCATGGCGAGCGGCTGGTCGGGCAGCCGCAGGCCGAGGCCGCCAGGCGGCAACGTGAAGTCTTCCGGGAGGCGCACGCTGATGCGCGCCGGATCGACGCTCACCGAAGCGGAGCACTCGATCGTGTCGTCGAGCGCCTTGAAGGCGAGCCAGGAGCCCGAGAAGCGCGACATCGCGTAGCCGTGGATGCCGAGGTCGAGATACTCCTGTACCCCCGATGGCGCGAGCACCGGGATCATCGGCGCCATCAGCATGTTCTCGCTCTGCGTGGCGATGGTCGACGAGCGCGCCATGTGGTCGTCGCCGCACACCAGCAGCACCCCGCCATGGGGAGCGGCACCCGCGGAGTTGCCGTGCAGCAGCACATCCCCGCAGCGGGCGAGGCCCGCCCACTTGCCGTACCACATCGCGAACACGCCCTGGAAGCGCGAGTGGGGATCGAGCGACACCTGCTGCGCGCCCCACACGCCCATCGCCGCCAGCTCCTCGTTCTGACCGGGCTGGAAGTGGATGTGATGACGCGCGAGAAGGTCGTGTGCCTCCCACAGCGTCTTGTCCATATTGTTGAGCGGCGAGCCCTGGAAGCCCGATACGAACCCGGCGGTGTTGAGGCCGGCCGCGGCATCGCGCATCCGCTGCATCATGAGCAGGCGCGTGAGCGCCTGGATGCCGTTGAGATAGACGCGGCCGCTTTCCAGCGTGTATTTGTCCTCGAGCGTGACGTTGGCGAGCTGCATGGTGCTTCTCCTGAGGCGGTCTTACACGACCTTGCCCGGGTTCATGAGATTGCGGGGGTCGAGCGTGGCCTTGATCGAGCGCATCACGTTCACGCTGCCCTGGCCGAACTCCTCGACCAGGAACTCGCGCTTGCCGAGCCCGATGCCGTGCTCGCCCGTGCAGGTGCCGCCCATGGCGAGGGCGCGCCGCACGAGCCGCGTGTTGAGGTCCCACGCCTCCTGGGTGTCGGCCTCACTGTCCGGATCGACGAGGATCATCAGATGGAAGTTGCCGTCGCCCACGTGCCCGAAGAGCGGGATCGGCATCGCGGACCGCGCGACGTCCTCCTGCGTGGCCACGATGCACTCGGCGAGCCTGCTTATCGGCACGCACACGTCGGTGGCCACCATGCGGCTGCCCTTGCGCAGCGCGAGGCACGCGAAGTAGGCGTCGTGGCGCGCCTGCCACAGGCGCGAGCGCTCCTCGGGCCGCGCAGACCAGGCGAAGTCCTGCCCGCCATGAGCCTTGGCGATCTCCTGCATCTGCTCGGCCTGCTCCTCCACGCCGCGCACGGTGCCGTGGAACTCGTACCAGAGCGTGGGGGACTCGGTGAGGCCCAACTTGCTGTACGCATTCACGGCCTTGACCGTGAGCGTGTCGAGCAGCTCCACGCGCGCAATGGGAATGCCGCACTGGATGGCCTCGATCACCGAGTCGACGGCGTCCTTCACCGTGGGGAAGGCGCACACCGCCGCCGACATCCCCTCGGGAATCGCGTAGAGCCTGACCGTGAGCTCCGTGATGATGCCGAGGGTGCCTTCCGCCCCCACGAACAGCCGCGTGAGGTCGTAGCCCGCGGCGGACTTGCGGGCGCGTCCGCCCGTCTTGATCACGCTGCCGTCGGCGAGCACCACCGTGAGTCCCAGCACGTTGTCGCGCATGGTGCCGTAGCGCACGGCATTGGTCCCGGACGCGCGGGTGGAGGCCATGCCGCCAAGCGAGGCGTCGGCGCCGGGATCGATGGGGAAGAAGAGCCCCGTGTCGTGGAGGTAGCTGTTGAGCTGCTTGCGTGTGACGCCCGGCTCCACGCGCACGTCGAGGTCCTCCGCGTTGACCTCCAGGATGCGGTTCATGCGCGAAAGGTCGATGCACACGCCCCCTTGCGTGGCGAGCACGTGTCCCTCCACGGACGTTCCCGTGCCGTAGGCAATCACCGGCACACCGTGCCGGGCGCAGGCGTTCACGGCGTCGACGACGTCGGCCGTGGACAAGGCGAAGACCACGGCGTCAGGCGGTGTCGTGGCATACGAGGAGATGTCCGTGCCGTGGTGCGCGCGCACCGCGCGGCCGAAGCTCACGTTCTCGCCGAAGCGCGCGACGAGCTCGTCGGCCAGCGGCTTGGCGAGCGTGCGTTCCTCGGCGGCAAGCGCGCGCAACTGCGAAAAATGGTCGGCGTGATGGGCGACGGCTTCCATGGATCTTCCTCCGAGGGGACGACATCGAACGCCGCGACCGACGCGCTTCTGGGCACGTCGCGACCACGGCGATCGCCACTGCACACAGTACGTGGCGCGGAAGAACGACGCGCCTCGCGGTGCGCTTCCCGTGACACCCCGCATTGACAACCGGGTGCAGCGAAGGCACTATACCAAACAACTGTTTGTTTTTCTACACCACCCACTCCCTTCCGGATCTGCGCCTTGACCACCGCCACCCGCGAGGCCCCGCGTGCCGGCAGCCGCAGCGACAGTCGCCTGCCGCTCGTGCTCGACTCCGCCGCGCGCTTCTTCGCCGAGAAGGGCTTCGGCTACACCTCCATGCGCGACATCGCCGGCGCCGCGGGCATGCTGCCGGGATCGCTCTACTACTACTTCGCGTCGAAGGAAGAGCTGCTGGTGGCGGTCTACGCCGAGGGCGTGCGACGCATCAAGGAAGCCGTCCTCCCCGCGCTCGCCGACAGCGAGGCCGACGCCTGGACGCGCCTCACCAACGTTTGCGCGGCGCACCTCGAGGGCCTGCTCGAAGACAGTGACTACGGCCAGGTGGTGATCCGCGTGCGTCCGGAGGACGCGCCCGAGGTCGCCGCCCGCCTGGTGGCCCTGCGCGACGAGTACGAAGCCGTGTTCGCCCAGGCGATCCAGACGCTGCCGCTGCCGCCGCGCACCGATCGCCGCGCGTTGAAGCTCATGCTGCTCGGCGCCCTCAACTGGTCGCAGACCTGGTACCGCTCCGGGCGCGACACGCCGCAAACGCTCGCCCGGCGCTTCGTGCGCCTGCTGCGCGACCCGCTGGGAGAATGAAACCGATGACCGCCACCGCCTTCCGCCCCAAGGTTCTCATCACCAAGATCGGCCTCGATGGCCACGATCGCGGTAGCCGCATCGTGGCCGCGCACTTGCGCGATGCCGGCATGGAAGTGGTCTACACGCCACCGTGGCAGGAGATCAGGACGGTCGTGAAGCTCGCCGTGGAGGAAGACGTCGACCTCATCGGCGTGTCTTCGCTCGCCACCGACCACCTCATCGTGCCCAAGCTCATGAAGGCGCTGCACGATGCCGGCGCGGGCGACATCGCCGTGATCGTGGGCGGCATCGTCCCCGACGAGGACGAGAAGATGCTGCTCGAGGCAGGCGTATCGCGGGTCTTCCACCCTGGCGTCAAGCTCGAGGACATCGCCGCCTACGTGCACGAGGCGAGCGCCAGGGTGCGCGCCGCCCGCTTCCCGGTCGCCACGAACTGAAGGACCCCACACCATGAACAAGCCGCTCCCGCACGCCATCCCCGGCTCCACCGAGGAAGCCCACGTCCGCTGGTCGGCGGAGTACGCCGCGCAGATCGGCCGCGACAAGGACGTGCGCAACCGCTCCGGCATCCCGATCAAGCCGCTGTACTCGCCGCTGGACATCGATGCGTCGCGCCACGACGCCGACGTCGGCTTTCCCGGCCAACCGCCCTACACCCGCGGCATCTACGCCACGATGCATCGCGGCCGCACGTGGACACAGCGGCAGCTGATCGGCCTCGGCACGCCTGCCACCTACAACGAACGCCTGCGCGACATCCTGGGCCAGGGCGCCTCCGCCGTGTCGCTCATCCCGTGCAACTCCGTGTTTCGCGGCTACGACATGGACGAGGTGGATGCCGAGCTCCTCGGCACCTGCGGCGTGGTGTGCAACAGCGCCGACCACATGACCACGTGCCTCGACGGCGTGGACCTCGCCCGCACCTCCTGCGCGATGAACGACCCGTCGCCCTTCACGCTGCTTGCCTTCATGCTCGCCACGGCCAAGCGCACGGGGGTGGACTGGCGGTCGATCAGCGGCACGTCGAACCAGAGCGACTACCTGTCGCACTTCGTGGCCAACCACATGTTCTTCCGCCTGGCGCTGCCGGGCGCGCGCAAGGTGCTCACGGACCACATCTCGTGGTGTAACGAGCACGTGCCGAAG
>CALFEY010000130.1 GCA_937958295.1 uncultured Pseudomonadota bacterium | reverse complement strand
GTAGGCGCGCGCGGCGCGCGCTTTCCCGACGCGGACGGGGCGGGCAACATCGTCTTCGAGAACGCGATCTACGCCGCGAATCTGTTCGCGTTCGATCCTGGAGCCGGTACCGCAGCCCCCCGCGAGCTGTGGCCTTCGATGCGCTATACCAACCAGCCCGAGTTCGCGCCCGACAACCGGAGCGTGGTGTTCATGTCCAATCGCGACGGCGCCGCCGCCGTGTACGTGGCGGAGATCGGCGGCGAGGCGCGCCGCCTCACCGCCTCCGACGAGTACGTGTACATGCGTCCTCATTGGTCGCACGACGGCAAGGCGGTGTACGCCATCCGCGTAGGCCGTCGTGAGGACGGCGCGCGTCGGCAGCAGGCCGTGCGCATCGACCCCGCAAGCAGCAGCATCGAGGTACTGGCCGCGCTGGGGGACAGCGTGTTCGACCTGCGACCTGCGGGACCCGGCTCGTGGATCGTCGGCGAAGTCGCCGACAACGCCGCACGCGTGTCGCGCACCGACGACCTCGGCAAGGCTCCGACGCGACTGCCCCTGCCGATGGCGGCGGAGTACCAGGTGGCAGGCGGCCGCATCGCGCTCCTGCAACCCGCACTCGACGGGCTCACGCTGTGCGAGCTCGCCACGCTGAAGTGCGAACCGCTCGCGCTGCCCATCGGCGAAGGCAATCGCTTCGACTGGCTGCTGGCCGGGGACGCAATCTACTATCGGCCACCCGGCACGCGCGAGCTCGTGCGCCACGATCTCGCGCGCCGCGTCGATGCCTGGCGCCGCGACTTCGGGCCTACGGCCGCGGGGGTGTCGATTGCCGCCACGACGGACGGGCGCACGGTACTCGTCGCGCGCGAGGCGCCGCTTGCCGTCGACCTGGTTGTCGCCCCGCGCCTGTCGCGCTGAAGATGGCGGGGCCTGGCGCGCTGAAGTAGGCCGGGCCCGTCGCGCTGAAGAAGGCGGGCCGTCCACGCGCCCGCGCGCGGCCAGGGGTTGCGCCCTGCGCCGCGCGGGCGCTATCCTCGAACACCCGTCGGTTACACCGGCACGGCCCCGCGCGAACAGGCTTCCGTTGCGCGAGCGCCGCGTATCATCGCTCGCAAGAAGCGAACGCCGCGGCGCATGCGCTGCATCGCACAACAGGAGGAAGGATGTTCGAGCCCCGCAAGCGCGCGCGGCTTGCCGCCCGTGCGGCAGGCGGCACGTCCCTGCCACGCCTCGTGCCCGGCCGTGCCGTGATGCGGCCGGCGCGCGCCACATGAGCGTCCCGCTGCATCCTGTGTCGCCGCGAGGCGAGTTGCGCGAAGCTTTCGTCTGGATTGCCGTGGGCGCCCTCGTGGTCTTCATGGCGTGGCGCATGGACCGCATGACGCACCAGGGCGCCGAGATCTACACCGCCCCGGGACTGTGGCCCGGACTCGTGGGGCTCGCCATCGCGATCCTGGGCGGCGTGCTCGCGTGGCGCTCGCTCGCGCGCGCACGCGCATCGTCGTGGACGGCCGCAGAGCCCGACGCTGCCGACTACGCGCCCACGTCCAACTTCGTGATTGCCGGGGCGTTGTTCTTCATCTACGCGCTGCTGCTCGTGGGCCACGGCCTGCCCTTCTGGCTCGGCACGGCGCTGTTCGTCACGGTCTACGTATTCGTGTTTCGGCGCGCCGAGCGCCTCGCCGGCGCGCGCAGCGGCTCGCCGCGCGGCGACATCGTCTTCGCGCTCGTGTGCGGAGTGTGCACGGCCGTGGCCGTCACCCTCGTGTTCGAGCGGGTCTTCTTCGTCCGCCTGCCGTAGCCGACGTCGCTCATGTTCGACGGTCTCGTCGCCTTCGGTCACTCGCTCGCGAGCTTCTTCGACCCGATCTCGATCGGGATCATCCTGCTCGCCTCGCTGGCGGGCGTGGTCGTGGGAGCCCTGCCGGGGCTCACCGCGACGATGGGCGTGGCACTCATGACCACGCTCACCATCAAGATGCCGCCGAGCCAGGCGTTGCTCGTGCTCATCTGCACGTACGTCGGCGCGATCTACGGCGGCTCGCGCTCGGCGATCCTGCTCAACATCCCGGGCACGCCTGCCTCCGCGGCATCGTGCCTGGACGGCCACGCCCTCGCCAAGCAGGGAATGGCCGGGCGCGCGATGGGCATCGCCACCTCGGGCTCGGTGCTCGGCACGCTCATCGGCATGCTGTTCCTCGCCACGTTCACGCCGGTGCTCGGCGATCTCGCGCTCAAGTTCGGCGCCTACGAATTCTTCTGGCTCGCGCTCTTCGGTGTGATCATCGCCGGCACGCTCACCGGCGACGATCCGCTCAAGGGCTGGATCGCGGGGCTGCTCGGCATCTTCGCCGCCTGCGTGGGGCAGGAGGCGATCTTCGCCTACGACCGCTTCAGCTTCGGCAGCCGCGATCTGGCCGGCGGCTTCAATCTCGTGCCGGCGCTGGTGGGCGCGTTCGGCTTCGCGGAGCTGCTGTCCGCGGTGCGCGAGCGCGCCGGGCCGGTGAAGATCAATCCCTTCGACTCGGTCATCCCCAAGGTTCGCGACGTCGTCGCGCACTGGCGCACGATCATCCGCTCCGGGCTCATCGGCACGTTCATCGGCATCCTCCCCGGAGTGGGAGAGGACGTCGCCGCCTGGTCCTCCTATGCGGCGGCCAAGCGCGCGAGCAAGGAACCCGAGAAGTTCGGCAGGGGCTCCATCGACGGCCTCATGGCTGCCGAGACCGGCGATAACGCGTGCGTGCCCGGCGCCATCATTCCCGTCCTCACGCTCGGCATCCCGGGGTCGGCCCCCGCGGCCGTGCTGATGGCGGCCATGCTGATCCACGGCGTGCGGCCGGGCCCGATGATCATGGTGGAAGCGCCCACCTTCGTGTACGACGTGGTCGCCATGATGATGTACGCCACGCTCGGCATCCTGCTCTACGGCCTCACGCTCACTAAGCTCCTCATCAAGGTCCTGAGCGTCCCCAAGGCGGTGATCCTGCCGATCATCTTCGTGCTCTGCGTGGTGGGCTCGTTCGCGATCGCCTCGCGCCTGTTCGATGTGTGGGTGATGCTGGGCTTCGGCATCCTGGGCTACATCCTGCGTCGCCGCAAGTATCCCATCGCTCCGCTCGTGCTCGGCATGGTGCTCGGCGATCTCATGGAGAAGGGCTTCCGGCGCGGCCTGGTGCTGTCCGACGGCAGTCTCGAGCCATTCTTCACGCGGCCCATCTCGGCGGTGCTGTGGATCACCATCGTGCTCGTGATCCTCCTCAAGTTCGAGGGCGTGCGGCGCCTGTTCCGCCGCCGCAAGGTCGCGCCGGCCTAGGCCCTCTGCACCTTCGCGATCCTCCGTGCTCACGCTCGACCTGCCCACCGCGACCGGCGTGCTCGCCCCTTATGCGCTGCACGCCGCGCAGGCATGGCCGGTGCCGGCCGTCCGTCCGCAATGGAACCGCGTGGCCTTCGCCGCCGCCCACGTGGTGGCCGACCCGCGCGCCGCCATCGATCCGTGGCTCGGCACGGCGATCGACTGGGACGCCACCCTCGCCTACCGCGATCACCTGTGGGCGCATGGCTTCGGCGTGGCGGAGGCCATGGATACCGCGCAACGCGGCATGGGACTCGATTGGCCCACATCGCTCGAGCTCATCCGCCGCAGCGTGGCGCAGGCGCGCACAGTCCCCGGCGCGCTCGTGTTCGCGGGCGCAGGCACCGACCATCTCGCGCCCGGAGCCCACGTGCGCTTAGACGACGTGATCGCCGCCTACGAGCTGCAGTGCGCCGCGATCGAGGCCGCGGGTGGGCGCATCATCCTCATGGCGAGCCGAGCGTTGGCCGCATGCGCGCGCTCCGAGGACGACTACGCGCACGTGTACGGCCGCGTCCTCGCCCAGGTACGCGAGCCCGTGATCCTGCACTGGCTGGGCGAGATGTTCGATCCGGCCCTGGCCGGGTATTGGGTGGGCGCCGGCGGACTCGCCGCCGATCCGGACCATCGCCGCGCCACCGATGTATGCGCGGCGGTCATCCGCCGCCACGCCGCCAAGGTCGACGGCGTGAAAGTGTCGCTGCTCGACGCCGCGAAGGAGGTTGCCTTGCGCGACCGCCTGCCGCCAGGCGTCCGCATGTATACCGGCGACGACTTCAACTTCGCCGAGTTGATCGGGGGCGATGCGCGCGGCCACTCCGATGCGTTGCTCGGCATCTTCGACTGCATCGCACCCGTAGCGTCGGCCGCGCTCGTCGCGCTCACCGCCGGCGATCGCGCGCGCTACGACGCGCTGCTCGCGCCCACCGTGCCGCTGTCGCGCCACGTCTTCGCGGCGCCCACACGCTTCTACAAGACGGGCGTGGTGTTCCTGGCATGGCTTAATGGCCACCAGTCCCACTTCACCATGGTCGGCGGCCAGCAGAGTGCGCGTTCGGTCGTGCATCTCGCGCAGGTGTTCCGTCTCGCCGACGAAGCCGGGCTCTTGCGCGATCCCGACCTCGCGGTCGCGCGCATGCGCGCCTTCCTGGACGTGAACGGCGGCACGCGATGAGCGCACCGGTCGCTTCCGCTCGTCGCGTGCGGCACCAGCGGCCACCGGGAGCGGTATAAGATCGCGCGCCACGGCCACTGCCGCCGGCGCTGGCCTCCTTCCTTCGACGAGCCTCCCTTCATGCTTCCGCGCGACCCGCATCAACGCGAATGGACCGGTGCCCTCCTGCTGGTGCTCGTCATCGCCTTCATGTCGGGCGCGCTCTTCGGCTACGACCAGGGCGTGATTTCGGGGGCGCTCGCCGGTCTGCAACGGGCGCTCTCGCTCACCCCCTTCGAGGTCGAGGTCGTCACGAGCTGGGTCACGCTCGGTGCCCTCGTAGGCTCGCTTGCCGGCGGCGAGCTCGCCGATCGCGCGGGCCGCCGCCGCTCGCTCATCGCGGCGGGCCTGCTGTTCACGCTCGGCGCGGCGATCGAGGCCTTCGCGCCGAGCGTGGGCGTGCTCGTGGTCGGCCGCCTCGCCGTGGGCTTCGGCGTGGGCGTGGCCGCAGTAGCCGCGCCGCTGTACGCCGCGGAGCTCGCCCCCGCCGACAAGCGGGGCCGCTTCATTTCGTCCTACCAGCTCGCCATCACCGTGGGCATCTTCCTGTCGTACCTCGTGGACCAACTCCTGGCCGAGGACGAGAGCTGGCGCATGATGCTCGGCGCCTCGGCGGTGCCCGCGGGTCTCCTGGTGCTGGCGCTCCTGGGCGCGGTGGAGTCGCCCCGGTGGCTGTTGCGCAAGGGACGCCGCGACGAGGCCCGGGCGAGCCTCACGCGCACGCAGCCGGCGATGGATGCGGCACGCGAGATCGCCGCGCTTGAAGCATCGCTGCACGCGGAATCGGCGGGGGCGGCGTGGCGCGACGTGTTCGCCCGCCGGTGGCGGCGTCCCCTCGTCATCGGCGTGGGCCTCGCGATCTTCCAGCAGGTGACCGGCATCAATGCGATCATCTACTACGCTGACCGCATCTTCGCCGCGGCGGGCTTCGCCACCGCGCATGCCCAGACCGTGGCCACCACCTGGGCGATCGGCGCGGTGAATGTCGTGGCCACCTTCATCGCCATCGGCTTCATCGACCGTGCGGGACGCCGTCCGCTGCTCATCGCCGGCTTTGCCGGCATGTTCGTGAGCCTCGCGGTGGTGGCGATCGCGTTCTACGCGCTCGAGCGCAGCACCGCGGGGGCGGGCTCCGCGCTGGGCCTCGTCACCCTGCTGGCGCTCGTGGTCTTCATCGTGTCCTTCGCATTCTCGCTCGGGCCGGTGACGTGGACCGTCATCAACGAGATCTTCCCCGGCCAGATCCGCGGCCGCGCCGTCGCGGTGGCCACCGCCGTGAACTGGGGCGCCGCATTCGTCGTGAGCCAGTTTTTCCTGACGCTCGTCGATGCCGTGGGCGAGCCCTTCACCTTCGAGGTCTTCGCCGTATGCTGCGTGGCGGGCGGCATCTGGGTGTGGCGCACCGTGCCGGAAACGCGCGGGCGCTCGCTCGAGGAAATCGAGGCGCAATGGACGGCCGCGCCGGCCGACGCCGCGCCCGGCAAGCTCGCGGCCTAGGGCCTGTATCCGCGCGCGCGGCAAGCACACCGGCCGTCAGCGGCCGCACGCAGGATCGATCGGCCACGCGAGCGACTGCAGCACCGCGCCGGAGCGCCGGTCCTGCACGAAGGCCACCAGCGCCGGCGCGCCGCCCTGCTCGTCTGCCCGCATCAGGGACACGGCCGCCTCCGCCACGCCGCTGCGATCGGCGGCAAAGGGGCCGTGCAACGCGCGCACGACGTGATCGTGCGCCAGCCGCGCGCCGCGATTCTCCCCTGCCTTCACCTCGGTCGCGAGGCCGCTGTCCACCTGCGCGAGCCACAGCTGCGCGTCCTGCCGGCCCGGCGCGATGTCCGCGCGCACGCGTACCGCGCCACCGGCAGCGAGCCCACTGGCGTCGATCGCAACGGTGGCCTGCGGCGCTACGGCCCGGGAGCGGGCCGCAGCGTCGGCAATGCGCCCGCGCCGGCCCGGAGGCACGTCCTTACCCTGCAGCAGCACCTGCGGCGTGTAGACGAACGTGGCGCCGTTCACGCGCATTGCGGCGTATTGCCGCGCGGTGAACGCGGGCTGAGCGAAGCGATCGGTCCAGCCCAGGCGATCCCAGTAGTCCACGTGGAAGGCGAGCACGGCCACCGCCGGCTCGGGCGTCGCGGGCGGGAACGTCGTCGACAGCCAGCGATCAGCCGGCGGGCAACTGCTGCAGCCTTCGGAGGTGTACAGCTCCACGAGCGGGACGAGGGTCGTCCCCGAGCGCACGGTGCACGATGCCGCGGCGGTTCCGGCGCAGGCCCAACAGAGCGTGGCGGCCACGAGGCCGACGAGCGTGGTCTTCATGGCGATGAGTCGCGGCCCGGCGCGGGATCCTTACGCGGAGGTGCGTGCTAGCATGCCGCGGCGCGCACCGCTTTCGCGCGTCTCGCTTCGCAACGGGGGAACGGCATGGGTATCCTGGGTATCATCGGCATGATCGTCGTGGGCTTCATCGTGGGCGTGCTCGCGCGCTTGTTCTATCCGGGCACGGTGGCGCTCGGCTTCTGGATGACGTCGCTGCTCGGCATCGCCGGCTCGCTGGTGGGCGGCGTGCTGTCGAGCCTCCTGTGGCGCTCGCCCGACGGCAAGTTCCGTCCTGCCGGATGGATCATGTCGATCCTGGGCTCCATGATCCTCATCTGGGCGTACCAACACTTCGGCCGCTAGCGCGGACCGCGGTCGTGCCCCCCGCCTCCGTGCGCCGGCGGCAGTTCCTGCAAGGTGGCACGGCCGCTGCGCTCGCCACCGCTTTCGGGCTTCCGGGCTGTGCGTCCCCTCAGGCGGAGGCGGCCGCGTTCGCCGCGGTTCCGTTGTCCCGGGCCGACACGCTCGTGGTGCCCGACGGCTACCGCACGCAGGTTCTCTACGCGTGGGGCGACCCGGTGGGCTCGCCCGCCGGCATGCCGCCGTTCCGCTTCGATGCCTCCAACTCCGCGGCCGAGCAAGCTCTGCAGGCGGGGATGCATCACGACGGCATGGAGTTCTACCCGTTGCCCTACGGATCCGGCGGCTCCACGCGCGGACTCCTCGCGCTCAATCACGAATATCACAGCGACGGGCTCCTGTTCACCGATGGCGCCGCCCACTGGAGCGCGGCCAAGGCCGCGAAGGCGATGGCCGCCTCGGGGGTGTCGGTGATCGAGGTGGAGCTGCGCGACGGCGCATGGCAGGCCGTGCGTCCATCGCGCTACGCACGCCGCATCACCGCAACCACGCCCTGTGCCGTGAGCGGCCCCGCCGCGGGTCACGCGCTCATGCGCACCGCGCAGGATCCCTCCGGGCGCCTCGTGCTCGGCACCTTCGCCGGCTGCGCGCATGGCTGGACACCCTGGGGCACGTACCTCACCTGCGAGGAGAACTTCCAGGACCGCTTCGTCAACGCGGGACCGCGCAGCGCCTTGCAGCAGCGCGATCTCATCCCCGCACGGTCGCGCGCGAAGTGGGAGGTGGCAGACGAGCGCTTCGACGCGGCGAACCATCCCAACGAGCCGAACCGCTTCGGCTGGGTCGTGGAGATCGATCCGTTCGAGCCCGCCTCCACGCCCGTGAAGCGAACCGCCCTCGGACGCTGCTGTCACGAGAGCGCCACGCCGTCGCTCGCGCCTGATGGCCGCCTCGTGCTGTACACGGGCGACGACAAGGCGTTCGAGTACATCTACAAGTTCGTGAGCCGGGACAAGGTCGACCTCGTCGACCGCACGCGCAACGGGACCCTCCTCGACGAAGGCACCCTCTACGTCGCGCGCTTCGACGCCGATGGCACCGGCGTGTGGCTGCCCCTCGTCCATGGCCAGGGCGCGCTTACCGCCGCCAACGGCTTCCATGACCAGGGCGACGTGCTCGTGCGCACGCGCATGGCCGCCGATGCCGCGGGCGGCACGAAGATGGACCGGCCCGAGTGGATCGCCGTGCATCCGCGCACGCGCGAGGTGGTGGTCACGCTCACCAACAACATGGAGCGCGGCGGCAAGGACAAGCCTGGCCCCGATGCCGCCAATCCGCGCGCGGGCAATGCCTACGGCCACCTCCTGCGCTGGCGCGAGGCGGGGGACGATCCTGCCGCCACGTCTTTCCGCTGGAGCGTCCTCGCCCTCGCCGGGGACCCGGCGGCCACCGATGCCGCGGCCAAGGGCTCGTTCACCGGCGACCCCTTCGCCAATCCGGACGGCGTGCGCTTCGATCCCTCCGGCCGCCTGTGGGTGA
>CALFEY010000129.1 GCA_937958295.1 uncultured Pseudomonadota bacterium | reverse complement strand
GGGCCCTGACCGATTTCTGGTTCAACGCCACGTCGCTCGCCGTGGGGCACGCCCATCCCGCCGTGGTGGATGCCATCACCGCGCAGGTCGCGCGGGGCACCGCGTACTTCGCCCCCACCACGCACGAGATCGAGCTCGCCGAGGTGATCCTGCACCGGCTTCCCGCCGCGCAGCGGGTGCGCTTCGCGAACTCGGGCAGCGAGGCCGTGATGATGGCGGTGCGCTTCGCGCGCGCCTTCCGCGCGCAGACGCAGCCACAGGCCTCCACGATCGTCAAGTTCGAAGGCAGCTATCACGGCTCGTATGACGACGTGAGCTGGTCGGTGAGCCCGCGCCTCGCGGCGGCCGGTCCTGCCGCCACGCCGCTGGCCGTGCCCGAGACCGCCGGCCTCGCCGGCACGCACGGGCGCGTGGCGGTACTGCCGTTCAACGACCCGGGGCTGCTGCGCCGCTACGTCGAGGCCCATCACGCCGACATCGCCGCCCTCCTCGTCGAGCCCATGGCCAACCGCATCGGGCTCATCATGCCCGACCCGGCATTCGTGGCGGAGGCGCGGGCGCTGTGCGATCGCTTCGGCATCGTGCTCGTCTTCGACGAAGTGATCGCCTTCCGCGTGGGCTATCACGGCGCCCAGGGAGAGCTCGGCGTGCAGCCGGACCTCACCTCGCTCGGCAAGATCATCGGCGGTGGCTTCGCCGTGGGCGCGGTGGTGGGACGCGCCGACATCCTCGACCTCTCCGCACCGGACCGGGACGGTCGCGTCACGCATGCCGGCACCTTCAATGCGAACCCCGTCACCGCCATCGCCGGCCGGGTGACCCTCGACATGCTCACCCCCGCGGCCTTCGCGCAACTGGCGCAGCTCGGCGACTACGTACGCAGCGGCCTGGCGGACATCGCGCGCGGCCACCCCTTGCAAGTCACCGGCGCGGGCTCGCTGTTCAAGGTTACCGCCACCGCGCGCACGCTGCGCGACTATCGCGACGCCGCCACCGCCGACAAGCGGTGGGAAGGCCTGTGCTCGCTCGCGCTCCTCAATGAAGGCTACGTGCTGACTCCATCGCTGTCGGGCTGCGTCTGCCTCGTGACCACGCGCGAGCACGTCGATGGCCTGCTCGCCGCGTTCCGCCGCGTGCTCGAGGGCTGACAATGACCGCGGACACCTCCCGCTGCCTCGAAGGCCAGGTCGCGCTCGTCACCGGCGGCGGCGCCGGCATCGGGGCCGCCATCGCCCGCGCCTTCGCCAACGCCGGCGCCCACGTGGTCGTGGCCGGCCGCGACGCCGGCCGCCTCGAGCCCGTGGCCACGGCCATCGGCGGCGTAGCGCTCGTGGCCGACGTGCGCGACGAGGCCTCGGTGCGCGCGCTCTTCGAAAGCATCGATCGCACGTGCGGCGGTCTCGACATCCTGGTGAACAACGCCGGCGTCGCCGGGCCGGTGGCCAACGCCGCGGATGTCGACATGGCTGCCTGGGACGATTGCCTCGCCATTAACGTGCGCGGGACGATCCTGTGCATCAAGCATGCCGTGCCGCGCCTGAAGGCACGCGGCGGCGGCACCATCGTCAACATGTCCTCGCTGATGGGCTTGAAGGGCACGCCCATGCGCAGTGCCTATACCGCGAGCAAGTATGCCGTGCTCGGCATCACCGATGCCGTCGCGCAGGAAGTGGGCGTGCATAACATCCGCGTGAACGCGCTATGCCCGGGCGCCGTGAACGGCGAACTGATGCAGCGGGTGATCGCGGCGCGCGTGGCCGCAGAGGGCCGCTCTGCGGACGAGATCATCCGCGCCAACTACACCGACAAGGCATCGCTGCGCCGCTGGGTCGAGCCCGAGGAGGTGGCCGCCGCGGCGCTGTTCCTCGTGAGCCCGGCGGCCGCGGCCATCACCGGCGAGCGCCTGCGCGTGGATGCCGGACGCGTCTAGGAGATCCCGCATGCGCCCCACCGCCATCCTGACCTGTGCCGTCACCGGCAACCTCACCACCCGCGAGCAGAATCCGGCGCTGCCGGTCACGCCCGCCGAGATCGCCCGCTCCGCCCTCGATGCTGTCAAGGCCGGCGCGGCGATCCTGCACCTGCACGCGCGCGACCCGGCCACTGGTCGCGGCACCACCCGCGCAGAGCTCTTCGACGAGATCGTCGCGCGTATCCGCGATGCGGGCTGTGATGCCATCCTCAACCTGTCTACCGGCGAGGGCGGGCGCTTCGTTCCCTCCGACGACGATCCGCGCGTGGCCGCCCCCGGCAGCACGCTCATGCGGCCCGAGCTGCGGGTCGCGCACGTGGAGAGGCTGCGCCCCGAAGTGTGCACGCTCGACTTCAACACGATGTACTCCGGGGCCGCCGTGGTCATCAACACGCCGCGCAACCTGGAGATCATGGCGCAGCGCATCCTGGCCGCCGGGGTGATGCCGGAGATCGAGCTCTTCGACAGCGGCGACCTGCAGCTTGCGCAAGCCTTCATCGAGCGCGGCGTGCTGCACGGTCCGCTCATGTGGCAGATCGTGCTCGGCGTGCGCTACGGCGCAATGGCCGATCCGCACACGATGCAGTACTTCGCGCAGCGCCTGCCGCGCGATGCGCAGTGGACGGCCTTCGGCATCGGGCGCATGGCGTTCCCCATGCTCGCGCAGAGCTACCTCCTGGGCGGACACGTCCGCATCGGCATGGAGGACACGGTGTATCTGGACAAGGGCGTGCTGGCGCCGGGCAATGCGGCGCTGGTGGAAAGGGGCGTGCGCATCGTCGAGAGCCTCGGGGGGCGCATCGCCACCGTCGCCGAGGCGCGCGCAATGCTGGCCCTGCCGGCGGCGGCCTCGGCCGGCGCCGCGCTGGCGACGCAACAGGAGGCTTCACGATGACCCCACGAAAGGAGTCCTGCATGATCGCAAGATTCGCGCACAAGGCACTGGCCGGCACGGCCTTCGCCATGGCCGCTTTGCTCACCGTCGTTCCCGGCACGGCCGCGGCCCAGGCCTGGCCCACGAAGCCTATCCGCCTCGTGGCGCCCTTCCCCCCCGGGAGTTCGATCGACATCATCGCGCGGCTCCTCGCGCAGCCGATGGCGGAGGCACTCGGACAGCCCGTCGTGGTGGAGAACAAGGTCGGCGCCGGGGGCAACGTGGGCGTGGATGCGGTGGTCAAGTCCCCCGCCGACGGCTACACCATCGGCATCGGCGCCCGCGGTCCGCTCGCGATCAATCCGTTCCTCGTGGACAGCATGTCCTACGACCCGGTGAAGGACGTCGCGCCCATCGCGATCTTCGGCAGCAGCGCGATCGTGCTGTGGGTGCGCGCAGATGCGACCGCGAAGACGCTGCCCGAGTTCGTCGCGCAGGCTAAGGCCTCGCCGGGCAAGCTCAACTACGCCTCCGACGGCGTGGGCACCACCAACTATCTGGGCGGCGAGGCGCTGAAAAGCGCCGCGCAGATCGACCTCGTGCACGTCCCCTACAAGGGAACGCAGGAGGCGCTCACCGCGCTCCTGCAAGGCGACGTGCAGATATTTCCCGCGGGCCTGCCCCCCCTCGTGGGGCAATGGAAGGCCGGCAAGATTCGTCCGCTCGCCACTGCCATGACCGCCCGCGATCCGCAGTTGCCGGACGTCCCGACCACCGGCGAAGCCGGTCTCGTGGGCGCCGAGATGTACGCATGGTTCGCGATGTTCGCGCCGGCCGGCACCCCCGCACCGGTGCTCGCCAAACTGCGCGAGGCCCTCGATGCTGCGCTCAAGAAGCCCGAGGTGCGCGACCGGCTCGTCTCGCTCGGCATCTCGCCGCAGCTGTCCACGGCGCAGGAGATGGCCAAGCTTGTGCAAGACGAGCAGGCAAAATGGGGCCCGGTGATCAAGGCCACCAAGGCCATGAAGACGCAATGACGCGGGCGGCGCGGGGCAGGCGTCGGCTGCAGCGCGAACGCGCGGCCGACGCCCTCGCCGCGCGGTCCGGCACCTACACCGTGGCCACCGGCGTGACGGGCGATCCCACGGCACCAGGCATGCGCAGCGGCGGGGCGGTAAGCAGGAAGCGCGACCGCCCCGTGGCGGCGAGCCACGCGGCGAGCTCGGCCAGGTACCAGAGCTCGCCGAGCGGGATGCCGAGTTTGAACAGACACAGCTCGTGCAGGCGCTCGTAGGCGAGCCCGTCATCGCGGCGCGCAGGCGGCACGGCCTCCACCGCAAAGTTGTCGGCGGCGATGGCGGCCACGCCGCTGTCGTCGATCCAGCGCAACAGGCGCTCATCGCAACCGTCGAGATGGCAGAAGGCATCCTCCAGCCAATGCACGTCGGGCGCGTCCCCTTGTTCCAGCAGCACCGCGCTCTGACCGGTGTGCACGCACAGGATGTCGCCGCGCTCCACCTGCGCGTCCTGCGCGTCGAGGGTGCGCATGAGGTCGTCGTAGCCCACGAGGCGGCGCGCGTCGCCGAAGGCGCGGCGCAAGTCGACGAGCACGCCGCGCCCCTGCAGGCACGCCTGCGCCAGGTTCGCGATGCCGAGCGCGCGCGCTCCGCGGAACGACGCCTTGCCCGCAAGGTCGGCCGCGGGAACGTCGGCGCCGATGTCCACGCCGCCGCGAAAGCCGTTGTAGTAGCGCACCTCGGGAACGCCGTCGCCGTCGGCGTCGAACATCGAGCCCACGTGGCCGAGCGCATCCCATTGCGTGGAAAACTGCGAGTACACGAGCACGGCGTCGTCGTTGTAGACGTCGGGGTGGCGCGGGTTGGCATGGAGGTTGTACTTCACGCGCCCGTTGCGCACCACGGGTGCCAGCAGCGGCGGCTTGCGCTGCAGGTCGTGGTAGTTCCCGCCGGGACGATCGAGCGGCAGCGAGAGGCAGAAGCGCCGTCCCTCGCGCACCTCGAGCGCCGCGGCGCGGATGCACTCGGCGGTAATGAAGTTGAGGCGCCCGAGCTCGTCGTCGGGGCCGAAATCGCCCCAGTTGGAGCCGGGAGGGCGCTGCTGCCAGCGCGGTTGCTCTGCCACTTGAATGCCTTCGCTGCACGATGCCGCACGCGCGGCGATGCGCCCGATTGAACCATGCTTCGCATTGCGTGAACATACGGACATGCACAACCAACACGACGACGCGCCGCGCGACCTGCGCATCGATGGTGCCCATGGACGCGGACCGCGAATCGTCTTCCGCTTCGACGGCATCGAGGTCGCGGCATACGGCGGCGAGTCGATCGCCGCGGCGCTGCTGGCCGCCGGCATCCGCGCGTGGACGCCTGCGCCATACGGGCCGCCGGCGCGCGCGCTCTTCTGCGCGATGGGCGTGTGCCAGCAGTGCGCGGTGGACATCGCCGGCGTGCGCAGCGAAGCCTGCCGCACGCCCGTGCGCCCCGGCCTGGACGTGCGCAGCATCGCCGCAGGCGCATCGCGATGA
>CALFEY010000128.1 GCA_937958295.1 uncultured Pseudomonadota bacterium | reverse complement strand
AAGGGGGCGCCTGCGGGCGCCCTTTTCATTCCGCGCGCACGTTCTTCATGACAATGGCATATAATGTGATACGCTTGTCGACGTAGCCTTTGTGGAGGGTGCGCGCATGTCCCAAGCCTCGATCCGTCCCCGCGGGGCCGGCCGGCGTATTGTTCGCGCGGCCGTGCTCGGGGTGCTCACGCTCGGCGCCACCCTGGCGTATGCGGCGACGGAGGCGGTGTATCGCTTCTACAACCGGGACACGGGGACGCACTTCTACACGCTCTCGGTGACCGAGCGCGATGCCGTGATCCGCGCCTTCCCCCAGTTCGCCTATGAGGGGGCAACGTTCGCCGCCCCAGTCGCGGAGGCGGGATCGGTGCCCGTGTTCCGTTTCTACAACACCCGTACCGGCACCCACTTCTACACGGTGTCCCTGAGCGAGCGCGACGGCATCCTCGCCTACTACCCCCATCTCGCCTACGAGGGCGAGGCGTTCCGGGCCTTCGCCGAACCCGGTAACGACGGCCGGGTGGCCGTGTTCCGCTTTTACAACCGCAACACGGGCGCGCACTTCTACACCACGGCGGAGGCGGAGCGCGACAAGATCGTGTCGACCTACCCGGCCTTTGCCTACGAAGGCATCGCCTTCCACGAATACCCGGCGGCCCGTGCGGTCGCGGCACCGGTGCGCAAATCCGCCACCGATGGCTGGCGGTTCCTGCAGCAGACCTCCTTCGGCCCCACCCAGGCCGCGCTCGCGCGCGTGCAGCAACTGGGCGTGCCGCTGTACCTCGAGGAGCAGCTCGTGTGGCCGGCGAGCGGGTACCCCGACAGCGAGTACGACTACCTCTCCCTCGACGAGTCCGACGCCTGCTCGTTCGCCGCCTCGCGCTCGAGTCCCGTCTACGTGTGCGCCCGCGACCAGCTCACGCTCTTCAAGGTGCGGAACCAGTTCTTCGTCAATGCCCTCACGCGGCACGACCAGCTTCGGCAGCGGGTGGCCTGGTCGTTGTCGCAGTTCTTCGTGATCTCGGCAATGAAGGACCCCGACATGGAGACGGCCTATGTGCAGGCGCGCTATCACCAGATCCTGTTCGAGGAGGCCTTCGGCAACTTCGAGTCGTTGCTCGAGCGGGTGACCCGCTCGCCGCAGATGGGTCACTACCTCGACCTGATCGACAACGCCAAGGCGAACCCGGCCAAGGGCACGGAGCCCAACGAAAACTTCGCCCGCGAGCTCCTGCAGCTCTTCTCGATCGGCACCGTGGAGTTGAAAGACGATGGCACGCCTCTCACCGACGCGAAGGGCGCGCCGGTGCCGAGCTACGGGCAGGCGGAGGTCAAAGCATTCGCCCGCGCCTTCACCGGCTGGACGTACCCCGCGTTCGATGCCGCGCAGTCCAAGGGCAGCAGCGACAAGCGCTACTACGCGAAGCCGCTGCTGGCGGTCGAGGCGAAGCATGACACGGCCGCCAAGACCCTGCTGCACGGCACCGTCGTACCGGCGGCGCAGAGCGCGGATGCCGACCTGCGCGCCGCGCTCAAGAACGTGTTCACGCATCCCAACGTCGGGCCGTACTTCGCGCAGCACATGATTCGCCAGCTCGTGACCGGCAATCCGAGTCCCGCTTACGTGGAGCGCGTGGCCAGGGCCTTCAACGACAATGGCAGCGGCGTGCGCGGCGACATGAAGGCGGTCCTGCGCGCGGTGTTGCTCGACCCGGAGGCCCGGGGCGATGGGAAGACCGACCCGCGCTACGGCCTCCTCATGGAGCCCGTGCTGTTCGTGACCTCGCTGTTGCGCCAGCTGGAGGCCACGAGCGACGGCAACCGTCTTCACGAGCCTGCGCGCGCCATGGGCCAGGACGTGTACTACGCACCGTCCGTATTCAACTACTACCCGGCCGATTACAGGATCCCGGGCACCTCGATCGTCGCGCCGCAGTTCGGCATCCACAACACCAACACGGTGCTGCAGCGGGCCAATTTCGCGCGGGAGATGATCGACGACGGCGGCTGGTCGCCCGACTCCGATCTCGCCGGCGCGGTAGGCACCAAGGTCGACCTCGCGCCGTACCGCAACGTCGCGGGCAACGCTGCCGATCTCGTCAAGCTCGTCGACGCGCGGCTCTTCGGCGGCGGCATGCCGCTCGGCCTGCGCGACGAGATCTACCAGGCCGTGGCGAGCGTGGACCCGAGCCGGCGCGGCGCCCGCGCGCGCATGGCGCTGTTCCTCGCGGTCACGTCGTTCCAGTACCAGGTGATGCGATGAGCCGCGACCGCACTGGCGGCATCACCCGTCGCGCTTTCCTCCGGCACGCGGGCGCACTCACGGCCTCGGGGCTCGTGCCGGCGCTGGGTGGGATCTCCCGCCTGGCGCAGGCGCAGGCCACGGCGCCGTATCGCGCGCTCGTGTGCATTTTCTTGAACGGCGGCAACGACGGCAACAACACCGTCGTGCCCTACGACGACTACGCCAACTATGCCGCGGGTCGCCCCAACGGCGGCAACGGCGCAGCGCTCGCGCGCGCCGAGCTCGCGCCCATTGCGCCGTCGAACCTCACCCGCAGGTTCGGGCTGCATCCCAATCTGGACATGTTGGCGCCGCTCTTCGAGCAGAAGAAGCTCGCCGTGGTGGCGAATGTGGGCACGCTCGTCGCCCCGCTCACCAAGGCCGACTACGTCGCCGGAAGGAGCCGCCCGCGCAATCTCTTCTCGCACAGCGACCAGCAGCTCGCGACCCAGGGACAGGTCCCGGGCGCGCTGGTGCCGAGCGGCTGGGGCGGGCGCGCCATCGACGTCGTGGGCGGCGGCAATGGCAGCCGCGGCATTCCGGGAATGGTGTCCCTCGCGGGGGATGCGCTGTTCACGCAAGGCGTGACTTCGCTGCCGGTGGCCCTGTCGCGCTTTGGCTCGCTCGGCCTCTCCGGGGATCGGGAGTCGCCGGAAGGACAGGCGCGCTACACCGCGCTGGCGCGCATCCTGGCGACGGATCGCGACAACCAGATCGTGGCGCAGGCGCAGGAGGTGATGGCGCTCGCGGTGCGCAGCAGCGAGGCACTCGCGGGCGCTCTCTCCGGCGACAACGGCATCATCGACGCGGCCTTCGCCGGTGTGAGCAGCGGCCTTGCCGACCAGCTCTACCAAGCGGCGAAGCTCATCGCCGCCCGCACCGCGCTCGGCGTTTCGCGCCAGGGTTTCTTCACGCAGATGGGCGGTTACGACACGCACAACGAGCAACGCGGCGAGCTCGCGCGCCGCTACGACGAGCTCGGTCCGGCGCTGGCCGCCTTTCAGCGCGCGCTCGACGGGCTCGGTGTGGCCGGCGAGGTGACGACCTTCACGCTGTCGGACTTCAACCGCACCTTTCGGGTCAATGCCAACGCGGGCACCGACCATGCGTGGGGCGGGCTGCAGCTCGTTCTGGGCGGGGCGGTGCGAGGCGGGGCGATGTATGGCACCTATCCCGACCTCACGCTGAACGGCCCCGACGATGCGAGCGACTACGGAGCGTGGATTCCCACCGCGTCGTTCGACCAGTACGGCGCCACGCTCGCGCGCTGGTTCGGCGTGCCGGTGGAGGCGCTGCAGGCGGTGTTCCCGAATCTCGCGTCCTTCCCCGTGAAGGACCTCGGATTCCTCGCATAAGCGAGGACCGGGAAGACGCGCGGCAACGTTCGCGCGCCTACTGCTGCCGGTCGAGACAGTCGAGATAGAGCTTCGCATCCGGGGGCGTGCCGTGCCGCTGCGCGCTCCACATGACCTCGCCCAGGCACTCGAGCACGGCGTGCAACGCGGCGTGCTCGTCGCCGCGCGCGGCGCGCAGGCGCTCGAACTGCGCGCGAATGCCCGGCGGCTGGTCGATGGCGAGCTGCTCCGCGATCGCGAGATGCAGCGACAAGTGGAGGAACGGGTTGGTCTCGCCCGACTCCGGGGCGTAGTCGCGATGCGCGAACTTCTCGGGCTGCTCCAGCAGCGGGTGGTACTCCGGGTGCAGCGCCACGATGCGCACCACGATCCCTTCCAGGTCGGACAGCGGCGCTCCGGCGCGGTGCTTCGCCCAGGCCTCGGTGAGGAAGCGGCGGGCTTCGTCGCGGGAAGGATTGAACATCGCGTGGGGTCGAGAGGACTTTTCAGGGCTAGGCGAGCGGCAGCGGCGGCGCCTCGCCCGGGGTCTTGTGCCGATACTCGCACAGGTCGCGGATGATGCATTGCGGGCACTTCGGCGTGCGCGCGACGCACACGTAGCGTCCGTGCAGGATGAGCCAGTGGTGCGCGCCGAGCTTGAACTCGTCGGGCGTGAACTTGGTGAGCCTGCGCTCGACCTCCGCCACGTCCTTCCCCGGCGCGAGATGGGTGCGGTTGGCCACGCGGAAGATGTGCGTATCCACCGCGATCGTGGGATGGCCGAACGCGGTGTTCAGCACCACGTTCGCGGTCTTGCGGCCCACGCCGGGCAGCGCCTCGAGGGCGTCGCGGTCGTCGGGCACTTCGCCCCCGTGATCGCGGACCAGGATCTCCGCCAGGGCGGCGACGTTCTTCGCCTTGTTGCGAAAGAGGCCGATCGAGCTGATGTACGGGATGAGCCCTTCCGCGCCGAGCTTGGCGATGGCCTGCGGCGTGCGCGCCTTCGCGAAGAGCTTGGCGGTAGCCTTGTTCACGCCCTTGTCCGTGGCTTGCGCAGAGAGCACGACGGCCACGAGGAGCTCGAACGGCGTGCTGTACTGAAGCTCCGTTCGCGGGTCGGGGTTGGCGGCGCGGAAGCGCTCGAAGATCGCGGTGCGCTTGGCGGGATTCACGGGGCCTTGCCCTGCGCGATGGCGGCCAGCCGGTCGAGGCGCGCAGCCTCGTTGGCCTTCAGATGGCCGTCGTCCTTCAGGAGCGCGTGCGCCTTGCCGGCCCAGGCGGCGGCGGCAGGAGGATCGGCGCGCGCCAGCGCGATCTCGGCCAGCTCCTCGTAGACGTAGCCGTCGGGCTCGCCGATCTTCTCCGTCTCCACCACGAGGGCTTCCTGCAGCTTCTGGGCGTCGTCGAGCTGTCCCGTGGCGCGATAGCCGCGCGCGATGGTCCACTTGGCGACGCGGACGGCGCCCGGCCTGCCCATGGCCTCGCGGACCGGCAGTGCCTTCTGCCAATGGACGAGCGCCGTGCGCGCGTCGCCTTGTTCGAAATATGTCCAGCCGATGTTGTTGTGCAGGGCCGCGGCCCACTCGCGCGTGCGCTTGACGGGCGACGCCTCGGCGGCGGCGAGCGCCTGCAGATTCCAGTCGAGCTGCTCCGCGGGCGGCGAGGCGATGCCGAGCATGTGCAGCGCATCGACCTTGTAGTAGTCGGCGCCGGGCAGGGCGTCCTTCGCGCTCGTCACGAGGGCCCGCCGGAAGAGCACGATCGCCGCCGCCTTGTCGCCGCC
>CALFEY010000127.1 GCA_937958295.1 uncultured Pseudomonadota bacterium | reverse complement strand
AGTCGGCGCGGGCATACCCGACGCTCCCGGCGCGGTCGTGGTCGCAGCCGCGGGCGCGGGAGCCGTGCCGGAGGCGGGGGCTGCACCCGCAGCCGCGGCGCCCTCGCCCACCGTAAGCGGCACCGGCGGCGGCGGCGGACGCTGGCGCAGTTGCGCGCCGAGATCGAAGATCTCGCCAGGCCCGGGCTGGATCTTGGTAGTGGGCCCGCGCTGCGCGGCCCCGGCGAACATTTGCGATTCCTCGAAGAGCTGCACGAGCCTCCCGGCGTTCGCGGTTTCGCCGCGCAGCATGATCTCGCGCTGCACGTCCTTGCCCTTGGCGATGCTCTTGATCTCGAACTGGGTGATCCAGGTGTCGTCGGGCAAAAGCTTGCTCACCGTGTCGACCACGGCGAGCGCACCCGGAAACGCGAATTTGCGCGCCAGCGCGAAGTTGTAGTCGCCCACCTTGGCGTTGACCTCGGCGCGCAATGTCTCGGAGACGGCGGCGCGGGCACGCGCCTCGTCGGCCTGCTGGGCGAGCGAGAGCACCTGCTCGCGCTTGTGCCAAAGCGGCACCACGATCGCCGCGAGCAGCGCCGCGAGGACGACGACGAGCGGTACCCAGAATTGCCACCGGCGCAGCAAGGGTCGCGTGGTGCGCGCGTCGATCGGCAACAGGTTGAGGCGCGAGAACGCCGCCCGGTCCGGCGGCTCCGGCACCACGGCCACCACCTGCGCGCCCCATGCGGCGGCGTGCCGCAAGACCGGCTCGAGCACGCTCTTGCGCACGGTGGCGAGGTCCACGGTGATGGTGCCGCGCGCGGGAGAACGGTCCACGACCACGGCCGCGAACTCGAGCTCCTCGGCCTTGAACGGCGTGTGCCGATCCAGATCGTAGGCAAGCGCCTGCTGGAGGTTCTCCTCGACAGCCGCAGGCAAGACGAGCCGCTTGCGCAGTACGTCGCCCGGCGCGAGGCTCACCACCACGCGCGGCACGCCGGCCTCGCGCCGGCCGCGCGTCAGCGCGGCCTGGCCCTCCGCGGCGTGGGCATTGACATCCGCCGCGAGCGGGATCGTGACGGTGGCGCGCATAGCAGGCTGTCCGGCCTCCAGACCAGGCTGCCACAGCGTGGCGTGGTCCCCGGCAAAGACGAGCACCGGACGCATGCGCCGCCGCGCGACGGCAGCACGCGCGGAACTCGGCATCACGGGCGCGAGTTGCGCCATCCACCATTGCCAGAAGCCGGCGAGGCCGAGCCCGCGCGCGGCGCCGCGCAGGCGCGCACCGTACGAAGGCAACGTCAGTTCACGATCGGCCATGATGGGTCTTCGCGTCTATCTCGAGAGGCTCGTCGGGCTCGCGGCCGCGGCGGCGAGCGGGGGCACGCTGGCCGTGCTCCCTTCCTGCCACGCGAGCGTGAGGAGCGGGCGGCGCGCGTCTCCCGAAGGACGGACCACCGCCTGGCGGGCGAAGGTTACACCATCGGCCGTCGTGGCCACGGCGCGGATGCGCCACACCGGAACGGCGCCGGCGACGTATCCCGCAGCCGGAGCGAACGGCGGTACGGGAAGCTTCGCGGCAAGCGCCTCGGCGCGCTGCGCGAGGAAGGCATCCACCTGCTCCGGGGTGACGTTGGGGATCGCGAGGAGCACGTCGCGCGGGGCGACCTGGGCGTTGATGCCGGGCTGGCGCGACTGCACGGTAAGGCTGTCCGCCACGCGCGAATAGAGTCCGGGCGTCATGCCGAGGACCCGCGCCACCTCGCTCACCGTTTCGAACGGCGCATTGGCGGGCTTGTGCTTCATTCCCGCGGCGCGATAGTCGGCCTCTTCCGCACCGTTGGGGCGCCGGAGATCGTCGGCATCCTTCCAGTCCTGGATGGCCTCCGCGACACGGGTCGCGGTTTCCGGATCGGCGCCGCCCACGTTCTGGAAGAGCCCGCGCAGGAGGGTCTCGGGCGCGCTGTTGAGATCGATACGCGCCGATTCGTCCACGGCCATGGCCACGATCGAGACGTCGCCTTCGCTCCACGCATGCGACTGGCCGTCGCTCGTCCACGCCGCCGGGAAACGCGGGCGCGACAGCTCGAAGGCCGTGCGGTCGATCGCGCCGTCGGCGGCCACGCGCGCCTTGGCGAGCGACAGCGCATTACGCGCCGACACGGCCTCGCTGCGCATCGAGAAGGCGAAGCCGCTCGCGATCACCGTGAGCATGATCGTGAGCCACAGTACGACGATGAGCGCAATGCCCTGCTCGCGGCGTGGCCGGCGGGTGACGCAGCGGCGTGGCATCGTCATGCGCCCACGCACACACCACGGAGGGTGTCCCACGCGCGGCAGCCCGCCTCGGGCGCCGCACGCGGCGCGATGAGGATCGGTGGCCACGGGTCGCCCACGCGGGGGACCACCTCAACCTGGATCAGGATTGGCAGGAGCTGCGTGTCTTCCCAGCTACCTCGCCATGTGGGGGCGACGTCGCGGCTGCTCCCGCGGTCGCGGCCGAAGTACGAGACCTCGAGCGACTTGATGTCGTCGGCGAGCACGGAGCGCTCGCTTTCGTCGAACCGCGGAATGGACAAAGCATCGAGGTCGGGGATCATGCGGTCGAGCACGAGGGCATTGCGCTGCGTGCCCCCGACCGGTGCCAGCGACAACTTGTAGTACCACATGCCGCCCACCCCCACGCGGCCTGGCAGCGGCGCGGTGAAGCGGACCTCGTCGCGCGTGCCGCCGAACAGCAGGGGGAACTCGAGCATCTTGCGCATTCGCTGCGGGTGCTGCGCCGTGAGCTGCGTGCGCAGGTAATCTCCCGCCAGGCGCATGCCGGAGGCAGCCTGCGCCTTCGCCTCGCCGGCGTCCGTGCTGCGCCCGGCAAGGCGCAGCGCGCCGAAGAGTACGCCGGACATGATCGCGAACAGGCCGAGCGCGATGAGGAGCTCGATCATGGTGAAGCCGCGGGCCCGCGCGCGGCTCGAAAGGAAAGGTCGACGCGTCACGTGAGCGCCTTGGGGCCCATGCGCACGGTGGCGAGCGACAGCGTGCGCGGCTTGCCGTCGCCGCCGGTGTACGTGACCTGCACGCTCACGCGGAACAAGCGCATCGACAACGCTTCGGACGCGCGCTCCAGTTCGGGGTCGACATCGGCCGTGGCATACGGGGCCACCGTGGCCTCCCACTGCACGCGGCCGTCCTGCGAATTGCCGCGCTCGCTGCCTTCCTTGAGGGGTTGCGCGGCCGCGGCGGCGTCCAGCCGTGACTCGGCCACCGCGAGCGCCCGGCTCCACTCCTCCGCCGCAGCGACGTTGTTCATCGACGCGGAGAAGAGGTTGAAGAGCGCGGTGGCCACGAGTGCCAGGATCACGAAGGCCACAAGCACCTCGATGAGCGAGAAGCCGCGCTGCGCATTGACAGGGGCAGGCATGGCGGCGCCCTAGTCGAGGATCGCGACCCGGCCGGTGAGCCAGTCCACGTCCACTTCGTACTTGCGCTCGCCGGAGGCGAGGGTGATGCGTCCGCCATTGCTGCCGCCATCGGGATAGAAGCGGATCGAACCCACCTTGTCGTCGACGAGATCCTTCTGCGCCGTGAAGAGCTTGAGTTCCACGTTACGCGGCAACGGATACTCCTTTGCCTCGCGGTCCACCTTGAAGCGACGGCCGGCGAGGTCGATCACGAGGAAGGTCTCGCGCCGCTCCGCGAGGGCCGCGCTGCGCGCGAGGCGCAGCCCCGACGCCAATTGGCGCGCGGCGCTCTTCATCTCCGCATTGGACGTCCCCGTGAAGATCGGCACGGCCACCGCCGACACGATGGCGATGATCACGAGCACGATCAGGAGCTCGATCAGCGTCACGCCGCGCACACGGCGGTGCCGCGCGCCGGACGCGCGCGACGGGTCAGGTCCATCGCCCATGCCCGGCCGCTCCCATCGGGGGACCCTGGCACCCGCGCGAAGCGAGCCGCGCGAGCGTGGGAGACTGTCAGTTGCTGGTGATGTCCTTGTTCGGACCATCGCCGCCTTCCTTGCCGTCGGCGCCGTACGAGACGATGTCGTAGGGCATCTTCGCGCCGGGCGAGGTGTACTTGTAGTCGTTGCCCCACGGATCCTTCGGGATCGTCGATTTCTTCCAGTACGGCCCGTTCCAGTTGTTAGCGCCGGAGGGCGCCGTGATGAGCGCCTGCAGTCCTTCCTGCGACGTGGGGTAGCGGCCTACCTCGAGCTTGAACAGGTCGAGCGTGCTACCGATCTGGCTGATCTCGATGGCCGCCGCCTTGCGCTTGGCTTCCTCGCCCTGGCCGATGAAGTTGCCGGCGACGATGCCCATCACGATGCCGATCAGCACGAGCACCACCAGGATTTCGATGAGCGTCATGCCGCGAGCGGCATACCGGTTTGCATTTCGGGATTTCATTGTTTCGAAGGTCCTCTTTGTCGCCTGCGCCCGACAGCGTTGCCGGGGCTGGCTTGATTAAGACGCCGGATCACACCACGAGTTCGCTCATGCCCATCACGCCCATCAGGATCGAGAAAACGATCCCGCCGATGACCACCGCCAGGGACAGGATGAGCGCCGGTTCTAATACCGCCAGGAAGCGCTTGATGGCCGCCTGCACTTCGCGATCGTAGATGTCGGCCACGCGGGCGAGCATTTCCTCGAGGCGCCCGGATTCCTCGCCCACCATCACCATCTGCGTTGCGAGGCGCGGGTATAGGCCGGTCTCCGCCAGCGGCCGGCCGAAGCCCTTGCCCTCGCGCAGCTGCACGATCACGCCGTCGAGCGCATTGGCCAGCACGGTGTTGGTCATGGTTTCCTTCACGATCGCGATCCCCGACAACAAGGTGACGCCGTTGGCGAGCAACGTGGCGAGCGTGCGCGCGAAGCGGGCGGTCTCGACCTTGGCGATGAGATCGCCCAGCAAGGGCATGCGCAACCAGCGCTCGTCGCGCTTGCGCCGCACGGCAGGCGCATGGCCGCGGCGGCGGATCCAGAACGCGAACAGGAAGATCCCGCCGGCCAGGGCCCACCACCAGCTACGCATGAACTTGCCGAGCATGACCACCACGAGCGTGGGCACGGGCAGCGCCTTGCCGGCCTGGGCGAACGTTGCCTCGAACTGCGGCACCACCCACACGAGCAGTACGGCGACGGACACCACCGCCACCAGCACGAGCAGCGAGGGGTAGATGAGCGCCGACTTGACCGACTCGCGCAGCTCCTTGTTGCGCTCCATCGTGTCGGACAGGCGCTGCAGCACCACGCCGAGCGCCCCGCCCGCCTCGCCCGCGCGCACGATGTTGATGTAGAAGCGCGAGAAGATCTCGCGCCGCGCGTCGAGCGCCTGCGACAGCGCCTTGCCGCCGCGCACGTCGTCGCGGATGCCCTGCAGCAGCGCAGCCACGGGGGGCGTGGGCGACAGGCCGATGAGGATCTCGAGCGCGCGATCGAGCGGCAGCCCCGCCTGCAGCAGCGTGGAGAGCTCGCGCGTGAGCGCCAATAGCTGGTCGCGGGTGACGGTCTTGGACTCGAAGAGCCGGCGCCGGGGCGTGCCTCCCTTGGCGACGGTGGCCACGCCCGCCGCCATGGCGCCCGTGGCGTGCGCGATCTGCATAGGCATGAGCCCCTGGTCGCGCAGACGATCGACGATCTCGCCC
>CALFEY010000126.1 GCA_937958295.1 uncultured Pseudomonadota bacterium | reverse complement strand
TCCCACTCGATCGTCGCCGGCGGCTTGCTCGAGATGTCGTACACCACGCGATTGAACCCGCGCACCTCGTTGGTGATGCGATTGGAAATCCGCGCGAGGAGATCCCCCGGCAGATGCGCCCAATGCGCCGTCATGAAGTCGGTGGTCTGCACCGCGCGCAGGGCCACGGCATTCTCGTAGGTGCGGCCGTCGCCCATCACGCCTACGGAGCGCACGGGGAGGAATACCGCGAAGGCCTGCGACGTCTTGTCGTACCACGTCCTGCCATCCGTATCGCGCGCGGCACGCAGCTCGTCGATGAAGATGGCATCGGCGCGCCGCAGGAGATCGGCGCGCTCGCGCGTGACTTCGCCGAGAATGCGCACGCCGAGGCCCGGTCCCGGAAACGGATGCCGGAACACCATGTCGCGCGGCAGGCCGAGCTCCAGCCCGAGCTCGCGCACTTCGTCCTTGAAGAGCTCGCGCAGCGGCTCGAGGAGCTTCAGGTGCAGCGTGTCGGGCAGGCCGCCCACGTTGTGGTGCGACTTGATGTTGTGCGCCTTGCCGGTCTTGGCGCCTGCCGACTCGATCACGTCGGGGTAGATCGTGCCTTGCGCCAGCCACTTCACGTTGGGCAGCTTCCCCGATTCGCGCTGGAACACGTCCACGAAGAGCTTGCCGATGATCTTGCGCTTGGCCTCGGGATCGCTCACGCCGGCGAGCGCGCCCAGGAACTCGGCGCTCGCATCGACGTGGATCACGCGCACGCCGAGATTCTGCGCAAAGGTGTGCATCACCTGCTGCGCTTCGTTCAGGCGGAGCAGGCCGTGATCGACGAAGACGCATGTGAGCCGATCGCCGATCGCCTTGTGGATCAGGGCCGCCGCCACCGAGGAGTCCACGCCGCCGGAAAGCCCCAGCAGCACTTCTTCCTCGCCCACCTGGCGCCGGATCGACTCGACCGCCTCGCCGGCGTAGTCGTGCATGTTCCAGTCGTTGCCGATGCCGCAGATGTCGTGCGCGAAGCGCGCGAGGAGCGCCGCGCCCTGCTTCGTGTGCGTGACTTCGGGATGGAACTGCACGGCGTAGAAACGCCGCGACTCGTCGGCCATGGCCGCGATGTCGCAGCTCGACGAGGAACCGATGAGCTTGAAGCCGGGCGGCATCGCCGTGACCTTGTCGCCGTGGCTCATCCACACGTCCAGCAGGCCGTGTCCATCGGCGTTGGAACGGTCCTGCAGGTCGCGGAAGAGCGCGGAGTGTCCCCGCGCCCGCACTTCGGCGTAGCCGAACTCGCGCACCCTGCCGCTCTCCACCGAGCCGCCCAGCTGCGCGGCCATCGTCTGCATGCCATAGCAGATGCCGAGCACCGGCACGCCGGCGGTCCATACGGCCGCCGGGGCGCGTGGGGTATCGCCTTCGGTGACGCTATTCGGCCCGCCCGAGAGCACGATGCCCTTCGGGGCATACGACTCGACGAAGGCGTCGGAGACGTCGAAGGGATGGATCTCGCAATAGACGTGCGACTCGCGCAGGCGCCGGGCGATGAGCTGCGTGTACTGCGCGCCGAAGTCGAGGATCAGGACCTTCTGATGCGACGGTGCGGCCATGGTCGATTCGTTTCTCTTTGCAAATGACGAGGCCGGCGGATGCCGGCCTCGCGATGACCCACTCGGGCGCGCTTACTGCACCCGGTAGTTCGGCGCTTCCTTCACGATCTGCACGTCGTGCACGTGCGATTCGCGGATGCCCGCCGACGTGATCTCCACGAATTCCGCCTGCGTGCGCATGTCTTCGATCGTGCCGCACCCGCAATAGCCCATCGAGGCCCGCAGGCCCCCCATGAGCTGGTGGATCACGGAATGCAGCACGCCCTTGTACGGCACGCGGCCCTCGATGCCTTCGGGCACGAGCTTTTCCGCGGCGCCCTCGCCTTCGGCATCCTGGAAGTAACGGTCGGAGCTGCCCTCCTGCATCGCGCCGAGCGAGCCCATGCCACGGTAGCTCTTGTACGAGCGGCCCTGGTAGAGCTCGATCTCGCCGGGCGCTTCTTCCGTTCCGGCGAAGAGGCTGCCGAGCATGACGCACGACGCGCCCGCCGCGATCGCCTTCGCGACGTCACCCGAGTAGCGGATGCCGCCATCGGCGATCACCGGAATGCCGCTCGATGCAAGACCCTCGATCGCGAACTGGATCGCGGAGATCTGGGGCACGCCCACGCCCGCGACGATGCGCGTAGTGCAGATGGAGCCCGGGCCGATGCCGACCTTGACCGCATCCGCGCCGTGATCGGCGAGGGCCTTGGCGCCGGCGGCCGTGGCGATGTTGCCGCCCACCACCTGCACCTTGGGATACTTCTTCTTCACCGCCGCCACGCGCTGCAGCACGCCCTCGGAATGGCCGTGCGAGGTATCGACGACGATCACGTCCACGCCGGCCGCGACCAATGCCTCCACGCGCTCGTCGGTATCGGCGCCGGTGCCGACGGCGGCCCCCACGCGCAGGCGGCCGAGGTCGTCCTTGCACGCATTGGGATGCTCGATGCCCTTCAGGATGTCCTTGACCGTGACGAGGCCGCGCAACTCCATGTCGCCATTCACCACGAGCACGCGCTCGATGCGGTGCCGATGCATGAGCTGCTTCGCGTACTCGACGTCGTCGCCCTCCGAGACCGTGACCAGGCGGTCGCCTTTGGTCATGATGCTGGAGACCGGCTGGTCGAGCTTCGTCTCGAAGCGGAGGTCGCGATTGGTCACGATGCCGACCACGCGACGGCCCTCGACCACCGGCAGGCCGGAGATGCGGTGCTTCTTGGTGAGCTCGAGCACCTCCCGCACCGTCATCGACGGCGGGATGGTGATCGGATCCTTGACGACTCCGCTCTCGAACCGCTTGACCTTCGCCACTTCGGCCGCCTGCTTGGCGGGCGTCATGTTCTTGTGGACGATGCCGAGCCCCCCTTCCTGCGCCATGGCGATGGCGAGGCGGGCCTCGGTGACGGTATCCATCGCCGCCGAGACGAGCGGGATGTTGAGCGAAATGCTGCGGGTAAGGCGGGTGCCGAGAGAAACGTCGCGGGGAACGACGAGGGAGTGCGCCGGGACCAGCAGGACGTCGTCGAAAGTCAGCGCTTTGCGGACGACACGCATGTGAATTTCTCCTATGCGCAAAAATCGATTATACCCGCGTCGACGTGTTTTCCCA
>CALFEY010000125.1 GCA_937958295.1 uncultured Pseudomonadota bacterium | reverse complement strand
TGGGAGCTGACGAAGAGCCCGGCCGGCGCGCACCAGTGGACGCCCAAGCACGGCTCGGGTGCGGGTACGGTCCCCGACGCGCACGACAAGGCCAAGCGGCATGCGCCGTCGATGCTCACCACCGACCTCGCGCTGCGCTTCGACCCGGCCTACGAAAAGATCGCGCGGCGCTTCATGGAAAATCCCGACGAGTTCGCCGACGCCTTCGCACGCGCCTGGTTCAAGCTCACGCATCGCGACATGGGGCCGCGGGCACGTTACCTCGGACCCGAGGTGCCGAGCGAAGAGCTGATCTGGCAGGACCCCGTGCCCCCGGTGGATCATCCGCTCGTCGATGCGCAGGACATTGCCGCGCTCAAGGGCAAGCTGCTGGCCTCCGGGCTCACGCTCGGTGAGCTCGTGTACACCGCGTGGTCGGCGGCTTCCACGTTCCGGGGCGGGGACAAGCGCGGAGGCGCCAACGGCGCGCGCATCCGGCTCGCCCCACAGAAGGACTGGGAGGTCAACCAGCCTGCGCAGCTTGCCAAGGTGCTGGCGACTCTCGGACGCATCCAGGAGGACTTCAACGCATCGCAGGCGGCCAAGCGCGTGTCGCTGGCGGACCTGATCGTCCTCGGCGGGTGCGCTGCGGTGGAGCAGGCGGCGCACAACGCCGGCCAGCCGGTGAGCGTGCCGTTCACGCCGGGACGCACGGACGCATCGCAGGCGCAGACCGACGTCGCGTCGTTCGCCCCGCTCGAGCCCTATGCCGACGGCTTTCGCAACTACCAGAAGGCGCGCTTCGCCGTGCCGACAGAGGCGCTGCTCGTCGACAAGGCGCAGCTCCTGACGCTCACCGCGCCGGAGATGACGGTCCTCGTCGGCGGCCTGCGTGTGCTGAAGGCGAACTACGGGCCGTCGTCGAACGGGGTGTTCACCACGCGTGCCGATGCCCTCACCCACGATTTCTTCGTGAACCTGCTCGACATGGGCATCGCGTGGACGCCCACGTCGGAGGCCAACGACGTCTTCGAGGGCCGCGATCGCAAGACCGGCAAGGTGCTCTGGACGGCCACGCGCGCCGACCTCGTGTTCGGCTCCAACTCGCAACTGCGGGCGCTGGCCGAGGTGTATGCGAGCGCGGATGCGCAGCGCAAGTTCGTGGACGACTTCGTCGCGGCCTGGGTAAAGGTGATGAACCTCGATCGCTTCGACCTCGCACGCGCGTGACTGCAGCAGGGGGCGTTAGGCCCCCCGTGCGGGGCGCAGGAAGGCGAGGGCCTTAAGGCGGCACCGGCATGCGACCGGCCACGCTGAAGCCGCCCTTGCCGTCCGGCGTGACCACGACCATCTCCGCGGTGCCGGGATTGATGCCGGTGAAGGCCGCGATGGTGGCGCCATGGGTCACGAGCATCACGTTGGCCGCCGGCTTGGTGGCCGCGAGCCGCCGGAACGCCGCCACTTGCGCATCCCGCGGCCCCGGCTCCACGAACACGTTGGACAGCATCTCGTCGACGACCGGCGCGGTGCCGAAGATGATGCGCGCGGTCTCGATGCACCGGCACCACGGGCTCGATCGGACGTCCCCGACAGGCACCTTGCGGGCCTTGAGGGCGGCGCCCACGCGCCGGGCTTGCGCCCGTCCTTCCTCGACCAGGTTGCGCTGGCTGGCGCAGTCGTCGAGCCGGTAACCCGGCGGATCGCCCACGCCGGGCGAGGTGAGGCCGTGGCGGATCAAGACGAGGTTGCCGCCTTTGGCGAGCGTGGACCAAAGCGCTTCGTCGGCGTGCGCCGGGAGGGCAACGAGGAGGAAGGAGAGAGAGAGGAGGACCAGGCGCATCGGCAGAGGATACGTCGGATCGCGCTCCTCGTGTCCGCTCGCCACGTGACGCCCCTCGCGCGTGCAACCCGCGCGGACGTCTATCGATATTGCCCATCGGAAGGAGCGCGACAGACCAGTTCGCTATCATCGGGCAATCATGAGCACGTTCCCGACTCCGCTGCGCGTCGCCCTTGCCGGCGCCGGCATGATCAGCGGCTACCACCTGCGCGCGTGGTCGCGCCTCGCGAACGCGCGCGTGGTCGCCGTGGTGGAGCCCGATGCCACGCGCGCGGCGGCGCGTTGCGCCGAGTTCGCCATCCCGGCGCACTATGCAAGCCTCGCGGCGCTCCTCGAGCGCGAGACGATCGACGTCCTCGACATCGCCTCGCCGCGCGAGACGCACGGTCCGCTCCTCGTGTCGGCCGTGGAGCGCGGCGTTGCCGTGCTCTGCCAGAAGCCTTTCATGCCCACGCTCCGCGAGGCCCGCGACCTCACCGGCTGGCTCGCAGGCCGGGCGCGCGTGATGGTCAACCAGAACTTCCGCTTCCGCGCGTACTACCGGCAGATGAAGGCGTGGATCGACGAGGGCCGTCTGGGCGAGCTCACCGGCCTCGCCGTTGCCTGCCGTTCCTCCGGGCTCTTGCGCGGCGCCGACGGCACCTATCCTTACATCGAGCGGCAGCCGTTCGTACGCGGCGAGGCGCGCCTGCTCATCGAGGAGGTGCTGATCCACCGCATCGATATCGCGCGCTGGCTCGCCGGGCCGCTGCGGCTCGTGTCCGCGCAGGCGCGGCGAAGCTGTACCGACCTGCGCGGCGAGTCCGAGGCCGCGCTGCTGTTCGCGCGCATCCGCGACGGCATGCCGGTCACCGTCGATGGCAATCTTGGCGCCGCGGGCTACCCTGCCACGCCGGCGAGCGATCGCGTGGAGGTGATCGGCACGCGCGGCCGGATCATGATGGACCACGACGTGCTTCGCCTGCATGCGGAGCGCGACGAGGAGATCGCCTACTCGCATCCCGCGGTGTATCAGGCGAGCTTCGACGCCACGGTCGCTCACTTCGTGGAGGCGCTGCTCCAGGGCACGCCTTTCCTCATCCCTCCCGAGGACAACCTCGAGACGATGGCGTTGTGCGAGGACGCCTACGTCGCTTCGCGGCTCGCGCCCGCTCAACATTCGTAGAAGGAGATTCACCATGGTCGTACCCGGGACGCGACTCCTCGTCGCCTTTGCCACTTTTGCCTGGATGGCCGCCGCCAGTGCCGCGTATCCGGACAAGCCGATCCGGCTCGTCACCACCGCGCCGCCCGGCGGCACCATCGATTTCATCGCGCGCGCCATCGCCCCCGCGATGGGCGAGGATCTCGGTCAGCAAGTGGTGGTGGACAACCGGGCTGGCGCGAGCGGTGCGCTCGGCGCCGACTTGGTCGCCAAGGCCGCCCCGGACGGCTACACCGCGCTCCTGATGGAGCACGGCCAGATCGCGGTCAATGCGTCCGTGCGCAAGGACATGCCCTTCGACGTGACGAAGGATCTCCTGCCCGTGAGCCTCGTGGCCACCCTGCCCACGATGATGGTGGCGTATCCGGGCTTCGCGCCGTCCACGCTCAAGGACCTCGTCGCCGCGGCCAAGCGGGAGCCCGGCAAGATCGCGTACGCCACGCCGGGCGTGGGCACGCCGCATCACCTCGCCGCGGTCCTGCTGTCGCGCTCGGCCGGTATCGAGCTCAACCACGTGCCGTACAAGGGTGGCGGCCCGATGACCGCCGACGTGGTGGCCGGCCT
>CALFEY010000124.1 GCA_937958295.1 uncultured Pseudomonadota bacterium | reverse complement strand
TGCGATCACTCATGCGCACTTTTGGTTGGTAGTAGAGAATGAACTCGCCGTGTTCGATAGCGCGCCGGAGCTTTGATTCGAGCGCAAGCGCCTCGTTGGCCGACGCATTCATGCCGGCTGCGTAGAACACGAACGGCTCCACCGCGGTGCGTGCCCTGCGCAGGGCGGCCTCGGCGTTACGCAGTAGGGGTTCGGCCATGTCACCGTCGCCGGGGTGCACGGCGGCGCCGAGGCGGCAGCCCATCCGAACCTCCTCGGAACCCAAATAGAACGGCTTTCCGAAGCAGCGATGTGTCAGGTGCTCGAAATCGCGAGCGAGTTCGCCGACGGAACGGCGATCCTTGAACAGCAGCGCGAAGACGTCGGAGCCGACGCGCGCGACGGACGCATCGAGCGTGTGCAGGCGCGTGGCGACCTGCACGAGCAGATCGTCGCCCGCGCCGCGGCCGAGCGTTTCGTTGATTCGCCGAAAACGCACCAGATCGAGCAGGACGACGCACGCCAGAGAGGCGTCATGCGCAGGCTCCGACAGCCGTCGTGACAGCACTTCCGCGAACAGGCTGCGATTGGGCAGGCCGGTCAGGGCATCGTGCGTGGCAAGGTAGCTGATGCGCTCCGCCTTAATCAGATGGTCGAGAGCAAACGAGATGTCGCTGGCCAGGCCACGCAACAGGTCGGCTTCCTTGCTGTCGAAAAAACCCACACTGGAAGAATGGATCGAGAGCACGCCGACCGTACGCTCCGCCACGATCAGTGGCAGCACCGCAACCGCCAGCGAGCCCGAAGCGAGCAGCTTCTCGCGCTCCGGCAGGGACGCGTCGTTCGCGATGTCGTTGCTGATGATTGGCCGGCCGCCGGCAAGGGCGCGCGCCAAGCCTGCCCCGTTTGTCGCTTCGTACAGGACCAGGCGTTCCTGCAGACCCTCGAAGTACGCATCGGGCGTGCCCGCCCAAGCAACGATGCGCACAGGGGAGACGCCTTCGCCGACCATGCCTATCCACGCCTTCGCAAGACCGCCGGTGTCGATCAGGATGCTGCAGACACCGCGCAGCAGATGGTCGCGATCCGTGGCTCGGACGATGAGACCGTTGATGCCGCTCAGCACCGCGTAGACGCGATTGAGCTGGCGCACCTTGTCCTGGGTCTGGCGCTCGGCGGTAACGTCCTGGATGGTGTTGAAGGTTCGGATACTGCCATCATCGCCGCGATTCTCCAGCGGTTCCAGGATATGCCGCACGTGCCGCCATTGGTCGCCGCAACGAAGGCGATACTCGACATCGGTGCGCTGCCAGAGATCGCGCGTGCGCTTTGCAGCCAGCAGCAGCGACTCCGCGTCGTCCGGGTGGACAAATTCCAGCCACCCTGCGGTCGTCCGTGGGAGATGTTCGTGCGGAACGCCGATCAAGGTCGCGAACGATTCCGAGCTTTCTTCCACCTCGCCAAGCGCATTGACGATGGCATGCGCCATCTGCGCCACGTCCTGTGCACGACGCAGGCCCGCCTCACTTCGCAGTAACGCCGCCTGCGCGCGTCGGCGATCGGTGACGTCGCGGATGAATACGGTGAAGAGCTGCCCGCGCGAAGTAGGCAACCGCGAAATGTTTGCCTCGATCGGGAACTCGGTGCCGTCTGCGCGTAACGCGCTGACATCGCGCGGACCCATCGATCGGCCCAGCACAGGTTCGACGGCGAAGCTAGCTATGTGCCGATCGTGGACATCACGGGATCGCATCGGGATGAAATCGTTGATGGCGCGCCCAATCGCCGCGTGTGGGTCGCAGCGGAACATCCGGCCCGCGGCCGCATTGAAGAGCACGATGCGGTGCGCCTCGTCCACCGCGATGATGGCGTCCATCGCGGAGGCGATCAGTCCGGAAAGTCGCGCCTGCGTCTCGAGCAGGCCCTCGTGCGTGCGCTCGAGTTCGACTCCCTTCTCCTCGAGCTTGCGGATCAGCACTTCATTGTATTGCTTCATCAGAGGTGCGGGCTCGATCAATGGCGGCGCGCGCGGCGCATCTCCTCCGGACCATTTTTGGATCGCCGCGGCGAGCGCCCCCATGATGCGCGACGTGGGTGCGGGCTTGGCGATATAGGCATCCGCGCCCAGGGACTCGGCCAGCATCCGATCCCCGGGGGAGTTGTACGTACTGGTATAGAGCACGAACGGCAGGCGCGCGAGCGACGGGCGGCTTCGGATCTCCATGCACAACCGATAGCCATCCATACGTGGCATCAGGATGTCGGAAATCACCCCGTCGAACGTTTCGCCCTCCAGGGCCTCCAGCGCTTCCATGCCGTCGGCAGCAAGTTCCACGACGTGGCCCTCGACTTCGAGCTGCGCGCGCAATACCTTGAGATTGAGTTCATGATCGTCGACGATCAGGAGCCTCATAGCTTAGGCCCCGCCCAGAAAGGCTCGCACCTGTGCCGGAAAGGTGCGTGTACTGATTGGCTTGGTGATGTACCCGTCGCAGCCGGAGGCCAGCGCCTTCTCTTCGTCGCCTTTCATCGCGAAGGCTGACAACGCCACGATCGGCACCGTGCGCAGGCGCTCGTCGGACTTCAGGCGCCGCGTCAACTCGAGTCCGTCCATGCCGGGTAGGGCGATGTCCATGAGGATCAGGTCGGGGACGGATCCGCGCAGCACAATGAGCGCATGCTCGGCATCCATGGCGCGTAGTACTTCGTGACCTTCCATCTCCAGAACTTCGGACGCCAACTTGAGGTTGGTCGCATTGTCATCCACCACGAGGATGCGGGCCTTCATTCGCCGGATGCCACTCGAGGTAGTTCCACAGTGAAAACACTGCCTTCTCCGCTACGGCTTACGACCCCGATCGTGCCTCCTTGGAATTCGACCAGCTTTCGCGTCAGTGCAAGGCCCAGACCTGTACCTTCGTAGCGGCGCGTGCTACCCGAGTCGAGCTGGGTGAATTCCTGGAACACCCTGACGAGATCCGATTCGCCAATGCCGATTCCGGTGTCGCGCACCGACAACCGCAGCGTGCGGGTCGCGTCGACGTCCGCTTCGATATCCACGGCGCCGCCCTCGTCGGTGAACTTCACCGCATTCGAAAGCAGGTTGTAGAGCACCTGCTTGAATTTCTGCGGGTCGAGTACAACGGTGCGCGCTGCAGGAGCAACGTCGACCTGCACGCGGATGCCTTTTTTCCTCGACATTGGCGATACGACCGCGCAGATCTCATCGATGGCCTTGGCTGTGTCGAAGGGCTGCGGATAAAGATCCATACGGCCGGCTTCCACTTTGGAGAGGTCGAGCACGTCATTGATCAACTGCAGGAGGTGCTGTCCGCTGTGTAGGATGTCGTTGAGGAATTCCTTTTGCTTGGCGTTGAGCGCGCCGACTTTCTCGTCGACGAGCAATTCGGAGAATCCAATGATGCCGTTGAGCGGGGTGCGCAGTTCGTGCGACATGTTGGCGAGGAACTCGCTCTTCATGCGGCTGGCGCGATGCAGGTGCTGTTCAATGCGCTTGCGCTCGCTGATGTCGCGGATCGCGCTGGACACGAGTGTGCCCCCCTCGGTCTCGAGCGGGCTCAGGCTTATCTCTATCGGGAACTCGGAGCCGTCTTGGCGCCGACCGTAGAGCTCCAGACCGTGGCCCATCGGTCGCACGCGCGGGTCAACGAAAAACCCATCCCGACGTTGCGGATGCGTGTCGCGGAACCGCTCCGGCATCAACATTTCGATGCGGGATCCAATCATCTGCGCGCGGTCATAGCCGAACAGCGTCTCGGCCTGCGTATTAACGATGACGATGTCGCCATGCTGATCGACGATAACGATGGCGTCGGGAGCCGATTCCAGGAGGCCGCGGAATTTTTGTGCGGCCTTCTTACGATCGCCAATGTCGCGAATGGCACTCATCACCAGCCTGCCTTCGGCTGTTTCGATCGGGCTAAGGCTGATCTCGACGGGAAACTCGGTGCCATCCTTACGCAGGCCGAGCAGGTCGATCTCGCGACCCATGGCCCGCGGGGCGGGATGCATGAAGAATCCGGAGCGGTGGGCGACATGCGCGCCGCGAATCGCGGGCGGCAGCAGGCTTTCGATCGATGCGCCCTGGAGCTCACCCTTTGCGTAGCCGAACAGGCGCTCGGCCTGTTGGTTGCAGAGCACGATCGTGCCCCGGTGGTCGACCATCACGATGCCATCAGGCACCGATTCAAGCAGATCCTTGAATCGCGTGTGGACAGCGTCGCTCTGCGAACCTTCGCCCAAGATTCCCTCCTGAGATTCCCGAGGATTCAAGTATGCGCCGCGAGAAGGCAAGGCGTCGAGATTCGATAGCGGCACATGTGCGGGGCGGCTCGATGGTCGACACCGCAAGGACGGCAGATTGACCAGTCATCGAGAGACCAGCGTGAGGTTTCAAGGCGAATCGAGCGATTCGCGTAACGGCCGTCCAGATGGCCAGCTCGGCCCTCGACTTTCCTCTACGCCTGGCCGAATGTTCCTCTTGCGCGCAGCCGATCTGCCACCTGCGGATTACTCGTGCAATAGCTATGCCAAACCTATAGCTCAGCTCACCGCCTGGGAGTAGCACGCCGTATGCGATAGTACGACGACCCGAGCCATAGCGGACCTAAGGGAGGGCTGACTGAACCGCCGGACAGCAATTTGTGCCGTGTTGGGGCCATGTCCCCACGCGCTTTCCATACCCGGTTGGCTCATCGGGCTCGTCCCCTCGCGTCTGCGTTGACCGCGAGGCCCTTCGCCCACGCGGGCTTCTCGCCAGCCGGATGCCCAGGCTGCTGTTCGAGTCACGGCGGAATAGCCAACAGCTGCGCGAGTAACGGCCGCGTCGTCTGCAAAGACGGAACGGTTAGTCCAAGCTGTCAATGAGTTCCTGCGGCGTGTTGAATCTTCCTCGGCAACCTCCTCCACCGACGCTAGGGCAGATCCAATTGCCCGGTAACGTGAGCGTCGCCAGCGCGCTGATCGGCAGCCGCTCGTGCGTCCGGGAGCCGCCAACGAGGCCTGGTCGATGGACTTCGTCTTTGACCGTGTCGCGTCTGGCCGGGCGCTCAAGATGCTGGTGATCGTCGATGACGCGACGCACGGGGCGGTGGCGGTCATCCCGGAGCACTGTATCGGAGGCGAGCATCTGGTCCGTATCCTCGACCACGTATGCGCCCGCCGTGGGCGCCCCGCGGTGATTCGGACCGAAGGCAGGGCTTGGGGGGCTAACGCCTGCCGCCTACGCCAAGCAGCTTGCCGCAAAGACGGTTATATTCACCTCGGACTCCAACGTCGGGGGCTACTGAAGGCGGGGGGCGTCGATGCAATCGAAATCAACCTCGATTCGGCGGGCCGGGCAACTCGCCGGTCTAGTGCTGATCGCAAGCTTCGGGCTAATGAGCTCTCTTCGAGCACAAGTCCTGGAACCGCCCTTCGATCCGAGGCTCCTTTTCCAGATCCCCAACCAGACGCCGGGAAGCGTCCAGATCATCCCGCTGGCCGATCTGCCTCCCCAATTGCGTGAAGGGTTCTCGCTAGAGGCAAAGCAGCGCAGGGAGGGTCTCGCCGAGCGCGGTACCGCACAGTACTTTGTGTCAAACGCCGAGCCGTACGCTCTGGCCCTCTTCAATCGACTCGACAGTTCCATGATCTCGGATAGGTCGGCGCTGCCCGGAGCTTTCAATGGAAGAGTCGCGGATATCCCGTCCACCGCGGATACGCAGGGTATGGTCTGGAAGGGCTTTGCGAAGGAGGGGCCGCTCACTAATGAACAATCGAAGCGGATCTATCAGGTGTTTGCTTCCCCTTCCGGCGAAATGTATGCCTTGCTGCAGTGGAACTTTGTTGCGGCTGGCGCTTCGATCCTTGCGGCCAAGGAGAACATGAATGCCACCATAAACGGCCAACCCGGAGTCATGGTCGTGCAAGTGGATGGCGCCGGACAGTCCATGTGGAACCTCGCCTGGCACGCAGGTGAGTATTGGTTCGAGCTCTTTGCGAGTGGCTTGCCCGTATCGCCACAGTCCGCAGCGAAGATCCTTCGCATAGCTTCATCGGTCCGATGAGAGCGGAGGGTGAGCCATTGGGGAGCCGAGGTCCCCGCTCGGCACATGGGCGTCACCCACGCCTTAGGGATGCAATGTGACCCAGTGTCTCAGGGTTAGACCTTCGGGCGTTGGCGGAGAGGGCGGGATTCGAACCCGCGGAGGGCTATTAACCCTCGCACGCTTTCCAGGCGTGTGACTTAAACCGCTCATCCACCTCTCCGGTGGTCCTGCACGGTCGCACGGCGACCGCCTTGCGCTGCGAGGCAGCTGGCGCGTACGTGGCGCCCCTCGCCATGCAAAGGACGCGCATTTTACCCGAAAGTCGCGCCGCTCCGGCAGAGGGCTGCACCAAGTCCCGCCTACTCCCCGCTCGTGGTCTACGCCCAGTGCGCCGTGCGGCGGATCCACGTGGACGACGGTGCCTTTATCTTGGGGTCAAAAGCGCCACCCCCTTCTGGCGGCGCCCACCGGACCACCCGCGACTACTTCGGCGCGTTCTCCGGCGCCACCACCGCCGCCAGCGCCTTGAAGATGAGCGGCGCGGGATTGTCGTTGCCCACGGCGATGTCGGAGTTCACGAGCACCACGATGGTCGCCTTCTTGCCCGGCAGGTAGTAGCCGGCGGTGTTGTAGCCGGGCAACTCGCCGGTGTGCCCGAGCCAGCCGGAGCCGTCGCCGATCCCCATGCCGTAACGCCGATCGGGCGTGTTCGGCGGCAGCGTCACCCAGGTCAGGCGCGCCTGCTGCATCTGCGGCGACACGAGCGTGCCGGTGGTGTAGGACACCACCCACGTGTGCATGTCCGCGAGGTTGGAGATCATCTGTCCGGCCGTGAAGCCCCACGACGGATTACGCGTGGTGGCATCGGACACCGTGTTGTCCAGCGACTGGGCGGTGATGCCGCGCGCGAACGGCACCGGCATTGCGCTGGTGGACGGGAACGACGTCTGGGTGAGCCCGAGCGGCGTGTAGATCTTCTGCTTGAGCAGCGCCTCGATCTTCATGCCGCTCACCTTCTCGAGGATCATGCCGAGCAGGACGTAGTTGGTGTTGCTGTAGTGCCAGCCCTTGCCGGGGGGAAACGAGGGCGTGGTCTTGAGGCCCCATTCCACGAGCTCGCGCGGCGTCCAGCCCCGCGCGTAGTTGGAGAAGGCGAGCTTGACCCAGTTGTCGTCCTCCGAGTAGCTCGGAATCCCGGCCGTCATATCCGCGAGCATCCGCAGCGTCATGTTCTGTCCGTTCGGCACCCACGGCTCGTACTTGCTCACGGGGTCGTCGAGGGAGAGCTTCTTCTCGTCGGCCAGGATCAGAAGCAGTGTGGCCGTGAAGGTCTTGGTGTTGCTGCCGATGCGGAAGTGATCGTCCACGCGCATGGGCTGCTTCGTGGCGCGATCGGCGTAGCCGCGCGTGGCGATGTAGGTGCCCTCGCCGGGCACCCAGATGCCCACGACCGCGCCAGGCGCCTTGCTGGCGGCGAAGGACTGGTCGAGGGCAGCGTCGAGGGCCGCCCGGGCGGCAGGGGGAAACGTGTTGCCAACCTTGACGTCGGCGGCGTGCACCGCGCTCGCGCAGGCGAGCACGGCCACGGTACAGGCGCGCGCCATGCGCGCGAGGGGTGTGATTTTCATCTTGGAGAAGAGGACTCGAACGGCGACGGAGCGCGCCGGGCGAGATTGTGCGACCGGCCCCGCCGGTGCGCAAATCGGGAACGGCGGCAGCGGCACGGGTCCGCAGCGCGCCGCCTTACGTCTTGATCACGCCGCACGCCACGCGCGCGCCGCCGCCGCCGAGCGGCGCCGGATGGTCGGCGTGGTTGTCGCCGCCTGCGTGCACCATGAGCGCACGATTGTTCACGTCGGCGAGGGACTTGAGGCGCGGTGCCAGCACCGGATTGGCGGCCGTTCCGTCGGCCGCGACATACAGCGCGGGAAGATCGCCCAGGTGGCCGTCGCCCCACGGCGTGCCATGCTTCTTCGTGCCGGCGGGATCGTAATGGCCGCCGGCGGCGATGGCGGCCGCGGGCGCGCCATTCGCCATGCCGGGTGCGCACGACGGGTTCTCGTGCACGTGGAAGCCGTGCAAGCCGGGCACGATGGCCTTGAGCTCGGGATAGAACGCGAGGCCGTAGGGGGTCTCCACGATGCGCACGACGCCCACGGGTGCACCAACGCCGTTGGCATCGACGGCAGCGAGCGCCACCGTCACTTCCGCCGCCTGCACGGCGAGGGGGAGGGCCGTGCCGGCCACGATCCACGCGAAGCGCTTCATGCCAAGCTCCTGAGTCGGTTGGAAGCCCAGGATGCTAGCGCGGATTCGGACGGCGCACCGCCTGTGGTGAACCCTCACGCCACGCATGCCCCCGCGGCGCGCGATCGGCGCGCCACGCGCGGGAGCCAACGACGACACTCACGCGCGGCGGACGGAGTCCCACCCCCCCAGCCGTCGCGGGCGGAGCCCCGTCCGTCAACCGTCGCGGGCGGCGATGACCTGCGACAGGTCGTAGCGATCCATCTCGAAGTCGGCGAATGCGCGCAAGTGCTCCGCGAGGGTCGCAGCCATCGGCTCGCACGCACGCTCCATCGCGCCGCGGCTCGCGAATTCCACCAGCAGTACGCCGTCGAATTCGGTCGCGCCGGGTCGTAGCGACAGCGACG
>CALFEY010000123.1 GCA_937958295.1 uncultured Pseudomonadota bacterium | reverse complement strand
CAGTGCCGGATCAATTTAGCGAGAAGCATGCCATCGCCAATTGCATCCTGAATCAATCACTTAGCCGATAATGTCGCGCGTCGGGGCGTCCCGAACCCGTATTCTGCACCTGGGAGGTGCACGCAGACAAGCGATGCGCACTCCAACGGTGCGACGGCTACGGAAAGAAGAGATACAGGCGGTAGCCGGCCTGGGTGGTCGCGCTGGCGTCGATGAAGACCTTCACCGGCACCTCGCCGTTGGCGGGGATGCCGGCGGCGGTGTTGGCCGTGCCGCTGAGATAGTCCGACGGGGCCAGCGCCCGCCGGACCACGACCTGGTCCATGGAATCCGTGAGCGTGAGCTCGAGGTAGGGATAGCCGATGGAATGCGCCGCCCGGTTGCGGATCGTGGCGGACAGGATCAGTAGACCCTTGTGCGCGGGGTCCGCCTGGAGATCGGATGCCTCGATCGAGAGCGCGTCGACCGTGCGGAGCGGCCGAATCGAGCACCCCAAAACGGTGCAAAGACGGTTAAGGGACGTCTTGGTCGCGGGAAAATGCGCCGCGAGGGCATCGCGGAAGTGAAAGACGGCCTGGAGGACGAAGACCACCACGAGCAGCGGGACGGCGACCATGCCGACCGCCTTCCACCATCGCGACGGCGCCTTGCTGTCGCTCCAGGCGAAGCGATTGTCGTAGTCCTGCACGTCTACCGGCTCGGCCTCCGGTGGCGCCGCGGCGGGCTCGGGCGGCGGCGGCGGGTCGAGCGCATGGGCGCTGCGCAGCGTGACGGTGGGCGGGCCGGCGGCCAACTCGTCGGCTACGCGGTCCTCTTCGTCGAGCACCGGCGCATCGAGGGCGATGATCTCGTCGCGGCCGTTGAACACGGTGCGGCAATGGCCACAGCGCACCTGGCCCTGGCGCAGCGCGAGCTGCGGCTCGGTGACACGGAAGATGGTCTTGCACCCGGGGCACCGGGTGAACAGGTCGTCGGCCATGCGCTATGCCGTTCGGGTCGCGGCGAGGAGCACCCACCCCTCGCACGCGCGGCTGGCCGCGAGTGTAAACCACGGCGCGTAGGCTGCGGCCACGTCGTGGGCCTGGGCCGCAAGGATGCCCGACAGCGCGATGCGCCCGCCGGGGGCAACGCGCGCGGCGAGCGCCGGCGCGAGCAGCATGAGCGGATTGGCGAGGATGTTGGCCACGACCACGTCGTAGGTGGCCCGCGCGAGGGCATCGGGCTCGTCGAAGCGTCCCTCCACGCCGTTGGCCGCGGCATTGGCCCGGCTGGCGACGATGGCCTGAGGATCGAGGTCGACGCCGCTCACAGCGCTGGCACCGAGGCGGGCGGCGGCAATGGCGAGGATGCCAGAGCCACAACCGTAATCGAGCACCGACTCGCCGCCGGCGATCGTCTCGCGCAGCCACTCGAGGCACAGCCGCGTGGTGGGATGCGAGCCGGTGCCAAAGGCAAGCCCCGGATCGAGCCGCAGGTTGAGCGCGGACGGATCCGGGGGCGTGACCCACGAAGGCACGATGAAAAAGCCCGGCGCGACCTCGATAGGGCCGAACTGGGCCTGCGTGTTGCGCACCCAGTCTTCCTCGGCCACGGGGACGATCTCGTACGGCGGAACGTCCAGGCCGGCGTCACGTGCCGCGGCGGCCACCACGCCGGCAGGGTCGCTGTCCGCCGTAAAGAGCGCGCTCACCCGCGACAGGGCCCACGCGTCCTCGGTCGCCTCGCCGGGCTCACCGAACAAGGGGGCCTCGTCGGGGGTGCCCGCGAACGGATCGGAAAGGTCCACCGACAGGGCGCCCGTCTCGAGCAGCGCATCCGACCAGGCGAGGGCCGCGGCGGCGGGCGCGTCGAAGCGCAGCGCGAGATAGCTCATCGCCGGAAGGGGCCGCGGGCGGGGTCGCGCGTCGGGAAGGCTACCCCTTGCGCTTCGCCATGCGCTCTTCTAGATAATGGATCGACGTGCCGCCCTGCAGGAATTTCTCGTCGAGCAGGAGCTCCTGGTGCAGGGGAATGTTCGTCTTGATGCCCTCCACGATCATCTCCGACAGCGCGATGCGCATGCGCGCCAGCGCCTGATCGCGCGTGTCGCCGTAGGCGATGACCTTGCCGATCATCGAGTCGTAGTTGGGCGGCACGAAGTAGTTCTGGTACGCGTGCGAGTCCACCCGGATGCCGGGACCGCCCGGCGGATGCCAGGAGGTGATGCGCCCCGGCGAGGGCATGAACGAGGTCGGGTCCTCGGCGTTGATGCGGCACTCGATCGCGTGGCCGCGCTTGACGATATCGCGCTGGCGGAAGGCGAGCTTGCGTCCGGCGGCGATCAGGATCTGCTGCTGCACGATATCGATGCCGGTGATCGCCTCCGTGACCGGATGCTCCACCTGCACGCGCGTGTTCATCTCGATGAAGTAGAACTCGCCGTCCTCGTACAGGAATTCGAAGGTGCCCGCGCCGCGGTAGCCGATGCGCTTGCACGCATCCACGCAGCGCTCGCCGATACGCGTCAGCTGGCGCGCGTTGACGTCGGGGGCAGGCGCTTCCTCGATGATCTTCTGGTGGCGGCGCTGCATGGAGCAGTCCCGCTCGAAAAGATAGACGGCATTCTTGTGCTCGTCGGCGAGCACCTGGATCTCGATGTGTCGCGGGTGCGTGAGGAACTTCTCCATGTACACCGTGGGGTTGCCGAAGGCCGACTGCGCCTCGCCACGGGTGAGCGTCACGGCCGGCATCAGCGCCGCCTCGGTGTGCACCACGCGCATCCCGCGGCCGCCGCCGCCGCCGGCGGCCTTGATGATCACGGGGTATCCGACGGTACGCGCGATGCGCACGACCTCCTTCGGATCCTCGGGCAACGCGCCTTCGGACCCGGGCACGCAGGGCACGCCGGCCTTGGTCATCGCCGCCTT
>CALFEY010000122.1 GCA_937958295.1 uncultured Pseudomonadota bacterium | reverse complement strand
CCGCAGTGCCCGCCGGCCGCGCAAGAGGCCTGTTCGGAACGAGAACGTGCCCACACGCCGGGCAGCGAACAAAGAAAATAACCACTGAAGGACAGACATGGCAGGCACCGACCAGAAGATGTCGCGAATTCAGCTCACCGCGATGGTCGTGGGGGGCATGGTGGGCGCCGGGATCTTCTCATTGCCGCGCACGTTCGCCAACGCCACCGGCCCCGTGGGCGCGGTGATCGCATGGATCATCGCGGGGACCGGCATGTACATGCTGGCGCGCGTGTTCCAGGCGCTGGCCGAGCGCAAGCCGGAGATGGATGCCGGCGTGTTCGCGTATGCCAAGGCCGGCTTCGGCGACTATCCCGGCTTCATCTCGGCCTTCGGCTACTGGATCGGCAGCTGCATCGGCAACGTGTCGTACTGGGTCCTGATCAAGTCGACGCTGGGCGCGTTCTTCCCGATTTTCGGCGACGGCAACACCGTGGTCGCGATCGCCGTCGCCTCGATCGGCATCTGGATGTTCCACTTCCTCATCCTCCGCGGCGTGCAGCAGGCGGCGTTCATCAACAGCATCGTCACGGTGGCCAAGGTGATACCGATCCTGGTGTTCATCGTGCTGCTGTTCGTGGCGTTCAAGATGGACCTGTTCCGCTTCAACCTCTACGGCGGAGACCTCACCAACGGACTGTTCGAGCAGGTGAAGGCGACGATGCTCGTGACCGTCTTCGTGTTCATCGGCATCGAGGGTGCGAGCGTCTACTCGCGCTTTGCCAAGAAGCGCTCCGACGTCGGCTGGGCCACGATCGTCGGGTTCATCGGTGTCACGGGGCTCATGGTGCTGGTCACGCTGCTCCCCTATTCCGTGCTGCAGCGAGCCGACATCGCGGGCATGCGCCAGCCGTCGATGGCCGGCGTGCTGGAATCCGTGGTGGGCCCCTGGGGCTCGGTGTTCGTGAGCGCGGGCCTGGTGGTGTCTGTGCTGGGTGCGTACCTCGCCTGGGCGCTCATTTGCGCCGAAGTGATGTTCGCCGCCGGCAAGTCCAAGGACATGCCCAAGGCCTTCGCGCGCGTCAACAAGAACAACGTGCCCGTGGTGGCGATGTGGTGGACGAGCATCATCATCCAGATCATCGTGATCACCACCTACTGGTCGCGCGATGCCTTCGCGCTGATGCTCAACCTGACGAGCGCCACCACGCTCATCCCCTACTTCTTCGTGGCGGCGTACGGCCTCATGATCGCGAAGCGCGGCGAGACGTACGACGTGCGTCCCGGTGAGCGGCAGCGCGACCTCATCCTGGCGGGGCTCGCCGTGGCGTACACCATCTTCATGTTGTATGCAGGCGGGCTGCGGTACATCCTGCTCGCGGGCATCCTGTTCGCTCCCGGCACCATCCTCTACTACATCGCGCGGCGCGAGCAGGGGCTGTCGATGTTCACGAAGGCCTCCGACTGGGTCGTGTTTGGCGTCATCGTGGCCGCCGCCATCTACGGCGTCTATGGTCTGGCGACCGGTTCCATCGCCATCTAATCAACGGAGTTCAACATGGCAAATGCAAACGAAACGAAGTTCGGCGTCCATTCAGAGGTCGGCCAGCTTCGCAAGGTGATGGTCTGCGCGCCGGGCCGCGCCCACCAGCGACTCACGCCTTCCAACTGCGATCAGCTCCTGTTCGACGACGTGCTGTGGGTCGAGAACGCCAAGCGCGACCACTTCGACTTCGTGCAGAAGATGCGCGACCGCGGCGTGGACGTGGTGGAGATGCACAACCTGCTCGCCGAGACGGTGGCGGTGCCCGAGGGCAAGAAGTGGATCCTCGACAACCAGGTCGTGCCGAACCAGGTGGGCCTGGGCTTCATCGACGAACTGCGCAGCTACCTCGAGGGGCTGCCCAACCGCGAGCTCGCGGAAACGCTTATCGGTGGCCTGTCCACGCTGGAGTTCCCGGAGACGGTCGGCGGCAAGGCGTTGCAGGTGGTGAAGGAAGCCGCCGGGGTGACCGAGTACCTGCTTCCCCCGCTGCCCAACACGCTGTACACCCGCGACACCACCTGCTGGATCTACGGCGGCGTCACGCTCAACCCGCTCTACTGGCCCGCGCGGCACGAGGAGACCATCCTCACCACGGCCATCTACAAGTTCCATCCCGACTTCGCGGGCAAGGTCAACGTGTGGTGGGGCGATCCCACCGAAGACCACGGCCTTGCCACCCTCGAGGGGGGGGACGTGATGCCCATCGGCAAGGGCAACGTGCTGATCGGGATGAGCGAACGCACGTCCCGTCAGGCCATCAGCCAGCTCGCGGCCACCTTGTTCAAGCGGGGCGCGGCGGAGCGCGTGATCGTCGCGGCGATGCCCAAGATCCGGGCGGCGATGCACCTCGACACGGTTTTCACTTTTGCCGACCGTGACTGCGTGCTCCTGGCGCCGGACTTTCTCGCCAAGACCACCACGTTTTCGTATCGCCCCAGCGATCACCCGAGCGGGGTCGAGTTCCACGCAGAAAAGAAGCCATTCGTGGAGGTGGTGCGTGAGGCGCTGGGCCTGAAGAAGCTGCGCGTCGTCGAGGCGGGCGGCACCGACTACCAGCGCGAGCGCACGCAGTGGGACAGCGGCGCCAATCTCGTTTGTGCTTCACCCGGCGTCGTGTATGCGTATGATCGCAATACGTACACGAATACCCTGTTGCGCAAGGAAGGCATCGAGGTCATCACGATCGTGGGCGCGGAGCTCGGTCGAGGACGGGGGGGCGGTCACTGCATGACCTGCCCGATCATCCGCGACGCCGTCGACTTCTGATCCCGCGTCACTGACCTCGTCGACGTCCCGGACGCCGGTGGCATGCGGACCGCCGGCGTCCGCCTTTAAACGCTCCGCATGAAGCTCACTCGCGCGCCGCCCGTGAAGAGGCCCGAAACACCGCAGCCGCTATCGATGGCCGAAGCGGTCACTCCCGTCGCCAGCCTGATCGTGCTGGTGGCGCTCTCGTATTTCCTTTTCGGCGACGGCGGCGCGGGCGGCCCCAACCAGGTGGCGCTCGTCATCGCCACGATGATCGCCGTCTTCGTCGCCTGGCGGCGTGGACATGGCCTCGATTCGATGCGCGACGCTGCGGTGGCCAGCGTGAGCTCGGGCATCGGGGCCATCTTCATCCTGTTCGCGGTGGGAGCGCTGATCGGCACCTGGGCGATGAGCGGCACGCTCGTGGCGATGGTCTACTACGGGCTCCAGCTCCTGAGCCCCAACTACTTCTTCGTCACGGCCTGCGCGATCAGCGCGATCGTGTCGGCGAGCATCGGCAGCTCGTGGACGGTCGTGGGCACGATCGGCATCGGCTTCATGGGCATTGCCGCCAACATGGGCCTCAACCCCGCCATCGCGGCAGGAGCCGTGATCTCCGGCGCGTACTTCGGCGACAAGTCGTCGCCGTTGTCGGATTCCGCCAATCTCGCTGCTGCAGCCGCGGGCGTCGACCTGTACGCGCACATCCGCGAGACGTTCATTACCTCGGCCGTCGCGCTCGTCCTCGTGCTCGGCATCTTCCTCATGCTCGGACGGCCGGGCGACTTCGACGCGAGCGACAAGATCGTCGCCATCCAGCAGGCCTACGACATTTCGCCGGTCCTGTTCCTGCCGCTGGTCGTGGTGGTGGTGCTGGCCATCTTCCGGTGTCCTCCGTTCACCGCCATCTTCATCGGCGCCATCGCGGGTGGCCTCCTGGCCGTCGCGGTCGCGCCGGGGCGGGTGATCGCATTCGCGAACACCATGGGTGCCGAAGGGCTGCCTGCGCCGCTCGCTCTCTTGAAGGGCGTGTGGCTCGCGCTCGCAAGCGGCTACAAGGCCACCACCGGCACGCCGTCCATCGACATGCTCGTTTCGCGCGGGGGCATGGACAGCATGCTCAACACGATCTGGCTCGTCATCACTGCGCTTGCGTTCGGCGGCGTGGTGGAGAAGGCCGGCGTGCTCGACCGGCTGATCTCGCCCCTCATCGCGAAGATCAAGTCGAACGGCGGCCTGGTCGCGTCGCTCGTCGGGTCGATCTTCGCGACCAACGTCGTCACGGCCGACCAGTACATCGCCATCGTGCTGCCCGGGCGCATGTTCAAGAATGCCTTCGCGTCGCGCGGCCTCGCGCCGGTCGTGCTCTCGCGTACGGTGGGTGACTCGGCCACGCCGACGTCCGCGCTGATCCCATGGAACAGTTGCGGCGCGTACATGGCGGCAACGCTTGGCGTGGCCACGCTAAGCTATGCGCCATTTGCTTTCTTTTGCTACGTGAGCCCGCTCTTGACGATCGCCTTTGCCTTTGCCGGCATTCGCATGATCCGTACGAGCGCTGCTGCCGCCCCATCGGCGCCCCAGGCGGCGAAGGACTGACTTGCCCATGCCCCGCCCCATTGCCGAAACGTCCAGAAAGCCCCGACCCGTGCCTTCGTATCGCCCTCTCGCGCTCGCGGCGCTCGCTGTCGTCGCGGCCCTCGTCACCGGCTGCGACCGCGCACAGGAGCCGCCCGCCCCGGAGATCCGCCCCGTACGCGCCGTCAAGATCGAGATGCGCGAGATGGGCGACACCGTGGCGCTTACCGGCAGCGTACAGGCGCAGACCGAGATCAACCTGTCGTTCCGCATCGACGGCCGCATGCTCGAGCGCGCGGTCAACGTCGGCGATACGCTGCGCCCCGGCCAGCTCGTGGCCCGTCTCGATTCGCAGAACGAGGAGAGCAGCCTGCAGGCCGCGCGCGCGCAGCTGGCCGCCACCCGCGCCCAGCTCACGGAGGCGCGCAACAACTTCGCCCGCTTCCGCGACCTCGTTGCCGAGAATGCCGTCTCGCGCGCTTCCTTCGAGCAGGCCGAGTCCATCATGAAGAGCGCCGAATCGCAGGTCGAGGCGGCGCAAACCCAGGTCACGCTGGGCGAGAACCGCCTAAGCTACACGCGCCTCATGTCGGACGTGTCCGGTGTCGTCACCGCGGTGGGCGCCGAGCCCGGCGAAGTAGTCGGTGCAGGACGCATGATCGTGCAGGTCGCGCGCGAAGGTGCCCGCGACGCCGTGTTCGACGTGCCCGCGCGCGTCAAGGACGCCGCGCCGGCGCGGCCCACGATCGCCATCGCGCTGACGTCCGATCCGGCCGTCATGGCCAACGGCACCGTGCGCGAGATCGCGCCGCGGGCGGATCCCATTACCGGCACCTTCCGCGTGCGCGTGCGGCTCATCGACCCGCCGCCCGCCATGCGCCTCGGTGCCACGGTCACCGGCCGCATGAAGCTCACGGCCACCCCTGCGATCGAGATCCCGCCGTCCGCGGTAATCCGCAACGACAAGCAGGCGGCGGTGTGGGTCTTCGATCCGAAGAGCGGCACGGTGGCGATGCGCAACATCCAGATCCGCTCGTCCGACCCGGTCCGCGTGGAGGTCGCGTCGGGCCTCGCGCCCGGTGACCTCGTCATCACGGCCGGCATCCAGGCGCTGCGGCCCGGCCAGAAAGTCCGCCTGCTCGAGAACGCGCGGTGATCGGCCCCAATCTCTCCGAGTGGGGGCTAAAGCGCCCGTCACTCGTGGTGTTCATGATGATCGTCGCGGTGGTCGCGGGAACGCTGTCGTTCCTGCGCCTGGCGCGCGGCGAGGACCCGGCGATCACCATCCGCACGATGATCGTCGCCGCGGCGTGGCCTGGCGCCACAGTCGAGGAGACGCTGAAGCAGGTCACGGAGCGCCTCGAGCGCACGTTGCAGGAGACAAAATACCTGCGCACCGTGCGCAGCTACACCACGGCCGGGCAGACGACGATCTTCGTCGACCTCGAGCAATCGGCGCCGCCGGATGCGATCCCCGACGTCTGGTACCAGGTGCGCAAGAACATCGGCGACATGCGTGGGCAGTTGCCGCAAGGCGTGCAGGGGCCGGTGTTCAACGACGATTTCGGCGATACGTTCGGCATCATCTACGCCTTCACCGCCGACGGCTTCACGTTCCGCGAGTTGCGCGACTACGTCGAGGCGGCCCGCTCGCGCCTGCTGGCAGTCAAGGACGTGTCCAAGATCGAGGTGCTCGGCGCGCAGGACGAGCAGGTCGTCATCGAGTTCTCGACCGAGAAAATGGCCGGCCTGCGGCTCGACTTCCCCACGATCCTCGCAACGTTGCAGGCGCAGAACCTCGTGCGACCCGCCGGCGTGGTCCAGACGGGCACGGAGCGCGTGTTCCTGCGCGTAACCGGCGCGTTCGACAACGAGCGCGACATCGAAAACGTCAACTTCGTGGCCGGCGACCGCATCTTCCGGTTGGGCGACATCGCCACGGTGCGCCGTGGCTTCGTCGATCCACCGCAGCCGATGTTCCGCGTCAACGGCAAGCCGGCGATCGGTCTCGCCATCGCCATGCGCGACGGCGGCGACATCCTCGCGCTCGGCAAGAATATGCGTATCGAGATGGCCGACATCAAGGCCAACCTGCCGCACGGTATCGAGCCCGTGCTCGTCGCCGACCAGGCCGTCAGCGTGGACGTGGCCATCAGCGACTTCATGGACTCGCTGTGGCAGGCCATCCTCATCATCCTCGTGTGCAGCTTCGTGAGCCTCGGGGTGCGGCCGGGCACGGTGGTGGCGCTAGCCATTCCGCTCACGCTGGCGATCGTGTTCGCCGTGATGGACGTATCGCACATCGGCCTGCACCGCATCTCCCTCGGTGCGCTCATCATCGCGCTCACGCTGCTTGTCGACGACGCGATGACCACGGTCGACGCGATGATCCGGCGCTTGGGCGCAGGCGACTCGAAGGATGAAGCGGCGACGTTCGCTTATCGCACGCTGGCCGCGCCGATGCTGATCGGTACCTTCGTGACCATCTCGAGCTTCGTTCCGATCGGCTTCGCGCAAAGCTCCGCGGGCGAGTACACGTTCTCGATCTTCGCAGTCGTGGCGATTTCGCTCATCGTGTCGTGGCTCGTCGCCGTGATCTTCGCGCCCCTGATCGGGAAGGTGCTCCTGAAGCCGCCCAAGGCAGGTGTTGAGGAGAAGCCCTCGAAGATGCTGAGCGCGTACAGCGCGTTCCTCGGAGCCGCGATCCGTTTCCGCTGGATCACGGTGGGCCTCACGCTGGCGGCTTTCGCCGGGGCGATCTTCCTGCTCCAGCACGTTCCACGCCAGTTCTTCCCGGCTTCCGATCGCCCCGAGCTCACCGTCGACATGACGCTGCGGCAGAACGCATCGATCTACGCGACCCAGGCGCAGGCCGAGAAGCTCGAGGCGTTCCTCTCGGCCGACCCCGACGTGGATCACTACAGCACGTACGTCGGCCGCGGCGCGATCCGCTTCATCCTCACGCTCAACGTCCAGCTTGCCAATCCATTTTTCGCGCAGTTCGTGATCGTGGCCAAGGACTTCGCGGCGCGCGAGCGCCTGCAGAAAAAGCTCGAGTCCGTGCTGGCGGAGCAGTTCCCCGATGTCGTTGCGCGGGTATCCCCGCTCGAGCTTGGACCACCGGTGGGCTGGCCGCTCCAGTACCGCGTGATCGGGCCCGACAAGGACGAGGTGAGGCGCATCTCGCTCGAGTTCGCCCAACTCCTTGCCACCGATGCGCGCACGCGGCACATCCACTACGACTGGATGGAGCCCGCCCGACAGGTCCGCGTGAAGGTCGACCAGGACGAGGCCCGTCGCTTAGGCGTGAGCTCGCGAGCGCTGGCGGCAGTGCTCAACGCCACCGTGACCGGCAGTCCGGTCACACAGTTGCGCGACGACATCTACCTCGTCAGCGTCGTGGCGCGAGCCAACGACAGCGAGCGGGTGTCGTTCGAGGCGCTCTCGGCGATGCAGGTACCGACCCCCGCGGGACGGATGGTGCCATTGCGCCAGTTCGTCACCTTCACCGAGGAACAGGAGTTTCCGCTCGTGTGGCGGCGCGACCGGGTACCCACGCTGACGGTGCGTGCCGACGTTGCCAGCGGCGTGCTCCCCGACGAAGTGGTCGGCGCGCTTGCACCCAAGGTCGTGGAGTTCGCGAAGAAGCTCCCGCGGCCGTACAGGGTCGAGACCGGCGGCATGTACGAGGAGAGCGCGCTGTCCAGCGCTTCCGTGTTCGCGGTCGTGCCGATCATGATCCTGCTGATGCTGGCGACCATGATGCTGCTGCTCGTGAGCTTCCGGCGGGTGGCGATGGTGGTAGCGTTGCTCCCACTGGGTCTCATAGGCGTGGTCGTGGCGCTGCTCGTGTTCAACCGGCCGCTTGGCTTCGTGGCCATCCTCGGCATCCTCGCGCTGATCGGGATGATCGCCAAGAACGCGGTGATCCTCGTCGTGCAGATCGAGACGGATCGCGCCGAAGGCAAGAACGTGCGCGAAGCCGTGATGGCGTCCGCCACCGGACGGCTGCGGCCGATGATGCTCACGGCGATCTCGACCGTGCTAGGCCTCATTCCGATCGCGCCCACCGTCTTCTGGGGCCCGATGGCGTTTGCGATCATGGGCGGCTTGCTCGTGGCCACGCTACTCACCCTGGTGTTGCTGCCGGTGATCTACGTCGCCGTGTTCGGCAAGGAGGACCACGCGCCCGCGGTCCCCGCAACCGAAGCAGGCTAGGCCCGGAGACGGCATGACGCTCGCTGCCCCGGCCGAGGTTCTCGAGCTGCATGTCGGGCAGATGCGACAGCTCTTCAATGCCATGGACCCGGCGCCCTTCAGAGAGCGCGATCTCGATCCGAATGCGGAGGCGTACATCGTCGATTGGGGGCGCGAGACCGACCGCCGTGCGCCGCTCGAGCTCATGGTCCGCCTCTCGCGCGAGCAGGTGACGCCCGAGGACACGGCCGTGTTGCGCGACGCGGTGTACTGCTATTTCCACCAGCGCGCGACGGCCACGCGCATGCAGTTGCGCCGCCTGCTGCGCATGGGGCGCATCAGCCTGCTCATCGGTCTCGCCTTTCTCGCCGCCGCTATCGTGATCGGCGAGTTCATCGCCGGATTCGTGAGGCAGGACAGCTACGGCGGCATCATCAAGGAGACGTTCGTGATCGGTGGCTGGGTGGCCTTGTGGCGGCCGCTGGAGATCTTTCTCTACGACTGGTGGCCGATCCGCTCGGAGGCGCAGCTTCTCGACCGGCTTGCGCAGATGCGCGTGCAGGTCGTCGACGCGCGCGGCGCCGCGGAGGCGACATGAGCGGTGCGAGCGAGCCCTTGACGCCGGCGCCGGTACCGTCGCGCATTCGGACCGTCGTCACCCGCGGCGCCTGGCTCTTCGGCCTGTGGATCGTGCTGATGCAAAGCGCCAAGCCCGCGGATCTTGCGGTGGGCGCGCTCGCGGCGATCGGCGCCACGTGGGTCAGCCTGCGCCTGCTGCCGCCGTACACCGGGCACATCCGCCTGCTCGTGCTGGTCGCGTTGCTGCCGCGTTTCGCGTGGCAGAGCCTGCGCGCGGGCATCGACGTTGCGCTCCGAGCATTTTCGCCGAGCCTGCCGCTTCGCACCGGCTTTGTCGAGTACCGCACTGGGTTCCCGCGCGGACAGGCGCGGAACAATTTCGCGACGATCACGAGCCTCATGCCGGGCACCGTGCCGGCCGGCGATGGCGAGCACACGATCGAACTGCACTGCCTCGACGTGAGCCAGCCGATCGCGGTGGAGATGGCGGAGGAAGAACGGCTGCTGGCCCGTGCGCTGATTCCGGGAGAGTCGCATGAGTGAGTTCCTGCTCGCCGCCGCGGGCTTCGTCCTCGCCATGGTGGCGCTCGGCCTCGTCCGCGTGCTGCGCGGACCCGACGATGCGGATCGCCTGATGGCAGGCCAGTTGCTCGGCAGCGGCGGCATCGCCGCACTGCTGCTCGGCGGCGCGGCGATCGGCGACGGCAGCGTGGTCGACGTGTCGCTCACGCTCGCGTTGCTGGCGGCATTTGCCTCGATCGCATTCACGAAGTTCGCCCCCGGCGCCGACGACGGCGATGACGCGGCGACCGATCCGGCGCGCGACCACCGCGCAGACGCACCGTGAGCGCCGTCGCCGACGTGTTCAGCTATATCGCGATCGGCGCGGGCGCGTTCTTCTTCCTTGCCGGCACCGTGGGATTGCTGCGCTTTCCCGATACCCTCACGCGGCTGCACGCGCTGACCAAGGCCGACAACCTGGGGCTCGGGCTCGTGGTACTCGGCCTCTTGCCGCACGTCGACGGTGTGCTCAACGGCATGAAGCTCGTCGTCATCTGGCTGCTCGTGCTGCTCTCCGGCGCCGACGCCGGGCAGCTCATCGCGCGCGCTGCGCGGCGCGCCTTGCGCCGCCACCCCCCGGCATGATCGTCGACGCCTTCTATGCCGCGCCGGCGCTGTTGATCCTCGCGCTTGGTGTCTATACGACGTTCGTGCGCGATACCTTTCCCGCGACCGTGGGCTTTCTGGCCTACGGGCTCCTGCTCACCGTGGCCTGGGTGCAGCTGCACGGCGTGGACGTGGCGCTGACCGAGGCCGCGATCGGCGGTGGTCTCACCGGCCTGTTGCTTGTGCGCGCTTCCGCAAAGCTGCGTGCGACGGAGGCCGGCGCGCGAGCGCAGCGTCCGTCACTGGCGTTGCGCCTGGCCGCGGCGGTGCTGTGCGGGTGCGTCACGCTGGCGCTGGCGATCACCGTGCTGACCTTGCCGGACCCTGCGCCCTCGCTCGCCGTAGAGGCGCTGGCCCACATCGCACCGACGGGCGTGGGCAATCCCATCACCGCCGTGCTGATGGCCTACCGCGCGATGGACACCCTGCTCGAATCCATCGTGCTGCTGCTCGCGCTCGTCGGCGTGTGGTCGCTGGCCCCCGATCGCGCATGGGGCGGACGGCCGGGGCCACGCTACAACGCCGATCCCGATGGCATCCTCGCCTTCATCGCGCGTGTGCTGCCTCCGATCGGCATCATCGTGGGCGTCTACATCTTCTGGGTCGGCGCCGACGCGCCCGGCGGCAAGTTCCAGGGCGCGACGATCGTGGCGGCGATGTGGCTGCTGACCCTGATGGCGGGGCTGTCCGATGTGCCGCCCATATCGCGCCGCTGGATGCGCGTGCTGCTGGTGGCGGGGCCTGCGGTGTTCATCGCGGTCGGCATCGTCGGCGTCATCACCACCGGGACGTTCCTCGCGTATCCCGATGGCTGGGCCAAGCCCCTCATTCTCGTCATCGAGTTCGCGTTGATGCCCTCGCTCGCGCTCACGCTCGGACTCGTGCTGGCGGGCGCGCCGGAAAGGCCCGCGCCATGATCGTGACCGGCGCCACGTTGTTCGGACTCGTCGCCGCGGGCCTCATCGGCGTTGGGTTGTATGGGCTCATCGTCAATCCGCAGCCCCTGCGCAAGATACTGGCTTTCAACGTGATCGGCAGCGGCGTGTTCCTGCTCTTCGGCGTCGTCGCGCGCCGCGGTGCGGCCCTCGGACTCGGGGGTGATCCCGTGCCACAGGCGCTGCTCATCACCGGCATCGTCGTGGCGTTCTCGGCGACAGCGCTGGCCGTGACGGTGCTGCTTCGACTCTTCGAGGAAACCGGGTCGACGACGCTCGCCTCAGATGCACCGGCGGTGGCGTCCGAGCCCGTTGTCGATGCGGGGACAGGAACCGCCGCTTTACCCACGCGAGGCGGATAGCGATGATCCCCGACGCGTCGACCACGCCGGGCGGGTGGCTCCTGCCGCTGGCGATCCTCATGCCCTTCGTCGGCGTGCTGGCTGGGCTCGCGCTCGGCGGACGGCATGCGCGCAGCGTGGCGATGCTCACGATCGCAGCGGGGCTCGCCGCGGCGATCGCCATCGCGAGCGCCGCACTCCGGATGGGGGATTCGCTCGTCTATGTCCTCGGTGGGTGGTCGCCCCCGCTCGGCATCGCACTGCGTGCCGACGGCATCGCCGTGGCGATGATCGTCGCGGTCGCCGTTGTCATCACGGGCATCGGCATCTACGCTCGGACCGATTTCGCCACGCCGCGCGGCGTGGGCGAGGCGCGCGCACCGATGCTCTACTGGATGCTGCTGCTCGCCGTGTGGGGCTCGCTCAACCTCGTATTCGTGAGCGGCGACCTCTTCACGCTCTACGTCGCGCTCGAGCTCCTCACGTTCGCGGGGGTGCCGCTCGTGTGCCTCGACGGCAAGGGCGAGACGCTGCGTGCCGCCTTGCGCTATCTCGTGTACGCGCTCGCGGGCTCCGTGCTGTATCTCCTCGGCGTCGTGCTGCTCTATGCCCAATACGGCACGCTCGATATCGCGTTGCTCGCCCCGCGCGTGAGCCCGGGCGCCGCCACCTGGACGGCCATGGCGATGATGACCGCCGGCCTGCTCGCCAAGACGGCGCTCTTCCCGCTGCACTTGTGGCTGCCGCCCGCCCATGCGGGTGCGCCGCCGGCGGCGAGCGCGGTGCTGTCCGCCCTCGTGGTGAAGGGCTCGTTCTTTATCGTGATCCGCTTGTGGCTCGACGTGGCGCCGGGCCTCGTGGGCCTGCCTGCGGCGCAGTTGCTGGCCGGCCTCGGCGCCGCGGCCATCCTGTTCGGCAGCGTGATCGCGCTGCGCCAGGCGCGGCTGAAGCTTCTCATCGCCTACTCAACGCTTGCGCAGATCGGCTATCTCTTCATCATGTTCCCGCTCGCCTTCGATGGCGCGACGGGCATGTTCGTGCACGGCGATGCGCTCAACGCAGGGATCCTGCAGGCCATCTCGCACGCGACGGCCAAGGCCGCGATGTTCATGGCCGCAGGGCTCGTGTACAAGTCGTGCGGTCACGATCGCATCGCCGACCTTGCCGGCATCGCGCGCGCATCGCCGCTGACCGTCCTCACCTTCGTGTTCGGCGGGGTGGCGCTGATGGGCGTCTTGCCGAGCGGCGCCTACCTTGCCAAGAAGCTGCTCCTGGCCGCTGCCGACGGCAGCGGCCAGTGGTGGTGGGAGAGCGTTCTCGTGACGGGCGGCCTCCTCACCACGAGCTACGTCGTGCTGGTCGCGGCGCAGATGCTGCGCAGGCCCGCCGCCGATGCGCCGCCCCGCGCGTCCGTGCCGCGCCCCCAGGAGCTCGCGGCACTCGCGCTCGCCCTCTGCTCGCTCGCTCTGGGACTCACCGCCGTGTTCGGTCCGGTGCCCTCGAGCTTCCTCGGCAATCCGCTGGCGCCAAAGGAGCTCGGCGCCACGCTGATGACCATCGCCGGCGGGACGGTACTCGCGCTGCTTTTCGCGAGCCCGTTGCCGCCGCTGCCCGCGGCGCTTTCCGCGGTCGCATCACGTTCGCGTCGCGTGACGCTGCCGCTCGGCGCCGTGCTCGAAGGCATTGACGCCCTGCTGCGACGCTGGGCCGTGGCGGGCGTGTCGTTGCTGCTGGTGGCGCTCGCATTCGGCCTGCTGATGCATGGAGACGTCTGACGCGAGGTCGCGGGTCAGGGATCGATAGCCTGGCCGCGCGTGCGAAAGCCGGGAGGCTCCGTCTCCCACGGTGGACCCTCGCGCCCCAGAGTCGCGCCGAGCGTGTAGAGATTGTTCATCACCACGGGGTCGAAGAGCTCGTCGCCGCTGATCTCGGCGGAGTCGGGAATCGTGATCCAGCGGAAGCCGGCGTTGTCGCGCAGGGTCGCCGCGTAGATGCGGAACAGGTCGCCGATCATGCCGGCGCGCGTGAAGCCGTCGAACGAGCGGATGGCGATGCCCACCAGCGACCGGCGCGTAGGCTCGGCACGCGGTCGCAACTGCCCGTTGTGAATGACATAGATGTCTTCCCGGCCGGGGTCGCGCGCATGCTTGGCGCGGACTTCCGCGATGCTGAAGATCCCGCCGGACAGGAACACGTTCGCGCCCACAGCGCCATCGACGTGCATCTCGTCGTAGCGGTTGCCCTGGGTCACGACATCGAAGAGCACGGGGGGAAACGCGACCGGGATCGATGCCGACGCGAGCATCACCTTGCGAAAGATGTCGAGCGCCTGCGGTTGGCCGCTCGTGGCGATGAGGCCCATGTTCCAGATCACGAAGCGCTGCGCATCGAGGTCCACGGTGCCGATGTACAGGCGCCGGCCTGCCCGATGGGCCTTGGCCACCTCCGCGAGCAGCTTCTCGTCGACGTGTTCCTCAATCAGCAGGCGCAAGGGTCCTGTCTCGGCGATCGACTCGCCGCCGAGGAGCTGCGGCAGCAGCGACAGGCGGCGGAAGATGTTGCGCGACGGGTTCGTCGTGTAGAAGTCGTGCAGCGCCTGGTCGTAGGCGGGGCCGAGGAACGCGAACGGCGCCATGAGCGCACCGGTCGACACGCCCGTCACGATCTTGAACACCGGGCGCTTGCCGGTGTCGGTCCAGCCTTTCAGCAATCCCGAGCCGAAGGCGCCGTTGGGGCCGCCACCGGAGATGGCGAGGTTGGCGTAGCGCACGAGGCCGTCGGCGCCGATCGGAAAGTCGGCCCGCGATTCATCCGCATAAGACCGCGCGAGGTCGGCGGTCATCGCAGCGCTCGGCCAGCCCGCGGGCGTGCGGATATCGGCAAACCCGGGGATGACGGTGGTGCCGATCAGATCCACCGGCGGTGCGCTGCGCGGCAACGTGGAGCAGCCGGCCAGCGCCAGCGCCACGCATGCCAGCGCGATCCAGGGCTGGCGGAGCATGTCGGTCAGGCGCCGCAAGGGGAGCCGAGGTCGTTCAGGTGCCGCAAAGCAACCGCACGCGACGCTCGGCGCGGTCGAAATCCTCGTCGGTCTGTGCACTGAGAAGCTGGTCCTTCGCCTGGTTGCATGCGTTGGCATTGCGTACCTCGGGTGCCGGCGCCTTGGGCGCCGTCGCCGAAGCCTGCCGCGGTGGGGTACAACGCGCATCATCCACCAAACGGAGGTTGTTGAACGCCCCCTGTTCGACCGCCACGCAATCCCCCACGCGCTTGCCGACCTGGTCGGTGACCATCGTCATCGTTCGCGTGCCGCCCACGAGGATCGTGTATTCGAAAGCCTGGCTGCGCCCCATTGCGTCACCGACGCGGCGCCCGGCCAAGGCACCCCCGACGCCGCGCAGCGCCTGGTTGCTCCCGGAATTGTTCCTGCCGGAGACGAGGCCTACGGTACCGCCGACGATCGCGCCGCCGGTACGATGGCTGCTGCTGTCCACCGTCACGGCATTCACGGCCGTGATCCGGCCATAGGTGATGCTCGATTGCGCAAGGGCCGGTGCCGTGATTCCGGCGATCGCCGCGGCAATTGCCGCAGAGGCCATGCATTGCTTCATGACGAGACTCCTCGAGACTTCATGGGCGACGGCACGTGAGGCCGCTAGAACGACCCGAACTGGCCGCCCAGGACGATGACGGCCACGAGACCGAGGATCGCCCCGACGATGCCGACCATCACGATGTGGAAATAGCCTTGCTTGTGCGTGGCCCCGCACAGCGCGAGCAGCGTCACCACCGCCCCGTTGTGCGGGAGGCTGTCGAGGGTGCCGGCACCGATCACCGCCACGCGATGCAGCAGCTGGGGATCAATCCCTAGCTGCGCTGCCAGCTCCATGTACGTGCCGCCGAGCGCGTCGAGCGCGATCGTGAGGCCGCCCGATGCCGAGCCGGTGAGGGCAGCGAGGATGTTCGTGGCGAGCGCCAGCGAGACGAGCGGCCCGCCGTCGATGCCCAGTACCCACGTGCGCACGCTCTCGAACGCCGGCATGGCCGCGACCACGGCGCCGAATCCCACGAGGCTCGCGACGCTCACGACCGGTAACACGGAGGCATTGGCGCCGGCGTCGATGCTTGCGCGCATCCCGCGCAGCCGACGGACGTTCAGCGCGATCAGCGTCACGATGCCGAGCGCCAGCGCGACGAGCACCGACCACACTCCGCTCACGGCACCCACCGACGCGACGTCGAAGCGCAGGCCCGCGATGCGCTCGAGGTCGAGCCGCGGCAGCACCAGCAGCGACATGACGAGGTTGACGATCACCACCACGAACAGGGGCGTGGCCGCCACCAAGGGGCCGGGGGGATCGAGGCTGTCGGACCCCTCGTGGATCTCGGCGGGATCGAAGCCGCTGGCCGTGGTCGCGCGTCCGCGCGTCTCCGGATCCTCCGCCACGCGCTCCGCGCCGAGCACGGCCGCGCCGTAGCCTTCGCCGGCGCGGCGCGCGCTCGCTTCGGCGCGCGCGAGCCACCACAGGCCAAAGGCCAGCATGATGGCGGAGGCGATGATCCCGAGCCCCGGGGCCGCGAAGGGCGTGGTACCGAAGAAGGGCATGGGGATGGCGTTCTGGATCGCGGGCGTGCCCGGCAGGGCCGACATTGTGAAGGTCGATGTACCAAGCGCCACGGCGGCGGGCAGCAGGCGGTTGGGAATGTTGGCGACGCGGAACAGGCCCTGCCCCATTGGCACGAGCACGAAGAACGCCACGAACAGGCTCACGCCGCCGTAGGTGACGAACGCGCCGGCGAGCACCACGGCGAGGATCGCGCGCTGCGGCCCGAGCTTGGCGGTCATGAAGCGGGCGATGGCCGCGACCGCGCCGCTGTCGTCCATGAGCTTGCCGAAGATCGCGCCTAGCAGGAACAGGGGGAAGAACTGCGCGATGAAGCCGGCCGCCGAGCCCATGAAGGTGAGCGTCCAGTGCGCGAGTAGCGGCTCCACTGCGAAGGCCGCCGCCACCAGCGCACCGAGCGGGGCCAGCACCAGCACGCTCCATCCGCGAAAGCTTAGCCAAACCAGCACGCCAAGCCCTGCGAGGATGCCGAGCAGTCCCATGGCTCGTGTCTCCTAGACCTGGCCGTCGAGGATCGCGTCGAGGTCGAGCGTGCTGCGCACGCCGAGGTCCTGGCGATGCGCGGCGAGGAACGCATCGGCGGCCCTGCGACCGTCGTCGCGGAGCATCTCGAAGAAGGACCATTCGGCGAGGAGCTTCGACGAGTAGCCGAGCTCGAGCATGAGGTCGCTCGCGATACGGTGGATGCGCATGTTGGCCCACATGGCGCCTTCGCCGCTGCCGGGGTCCACCGCCTTGCGCAGCAACGCACCCGCGCGCAACTCCTTCATCAGCGTGCTGTTGAAGGAGATCTCATTCAGGCGGTTCTGGATCTCGCGCGCCGTGCGGGGCGTGCCGGGCCGCTCGATCGGATTGATCTGCACGAGGATCGTGTCCGAGGCGTTGCACTCGCGCATCAGCGGATACATCGACGGATTGCCGGAGTAACCGCCGTCCCAGTACGGATCGCCGTCGATCTCCACCGCATGGAACATCGTGGGCAGGCAGGCGGAGGCGAGCAGCACCTGCGCGTTGATCTGCGCGTTGCGGAACACCCGTCCGCGACCGGTGCGCACGTTGGTGGCGGTGACGAAGAGCTTGATCGGGGAGTCGGGCAGGTGCGCGAAGTCGACCAGCTCCTCCAGGATATCCGCGAGCGGATTGCGCCCCCCCGGATTGAGCACGTACGGCGATACGACTTGCGATGTCAGCTCCATCGCCACGAACGCGGGCGAGTAGTCGAGCGTCCAGGCCCCGAACAACACCTCGAGCGGGCCGCGCTGGATGGGGCTCGTGCGTGCGGCGTCGGACACGCGGCGCCAGAAGGTGGCGAGCGCCTCGCGGCCGCCCGTGTGCCCGCCCACCGCGATGCCGTGGGCCATGACCGCCGCATTCATCGCGCCCGCGGACGTGCCGGAGATGCCGTCGAAGCGCAGGCCGGGCTCCTCGAGGAGCCGGTCGAGCACGCCCCACGTGAAGGCTCCGTGCGCCCCGCCGCCTTGCAAGGCGAGGTCGAGGGCAACGATCCCGTCGGGCCGCGCGGGACCCTTGGAACGTCTGCGCGCGGGCTTGTTTCGGGCTGCGGTGGTCATCGCGGGAACCCGGACCGTGGCGCCGGCCTCAGGCCAGCGCCTTGGCCTTCAGGCGACCGAACTCGTCGGCTGTGATGGTGCCGGCGTCGAGCAGCGCCTTGGCGTCCTTGATCTGCTCCGCCGGAGTCTGGCCGGCGACGTCGCGGATGTAGGCGTCGGTCTGCGACTTGGCCTTCTGCATGGCGGCGAGCTGGCGCTCGCCCATGCCGCGGCCGCGAAAGAGGATATAGAGCAGGGACGTGAGCACCGGCACGAAGATGAGCCCGATGATCCACAATACCTTGCTGCCTCCGCCCATCTCGGTGTCGCGGAACAGGTCCACGACGATGTGGAAGAGAACGACGAGATACGCGAAGAAGATGAAGGTCGATGCCAGCAGCAAGACGGCATCCCAGAAATTGGTCATGTACAGGCTCCCCAGGAGGGTTGGTTGGCCCCGGTGCGGCGGGTGGTGCCGCGGTGCGAGGATGTCGCCGGTGCCGCCCGCGAGGGAACGGCACGACGGATGCGGGGGAGGTCAGTCGCGGCGCGTGGCGCCGCCGTACCAGCCCTTCAGCAGGCCGAGCAAGGCGCCGCCCGTGAACATGCCGAGGATGTAGATCCCGATTGCGAGGAGCGACACCGGCAAGGTGACGCGCATGTTGAACAGCGATACGGTGGCGGTCTCGAGATTCTGGATCTTGAAGAGCAGGATGACCGCCGTGAAGGCCACGATCAGCGCGATGTACAGGTACTTCATCGGTTCTCCCCGTTTTCCGCGGCGCGCGAACGGCGCGAATCGGTCCACCTCGATCGCGATCGATGGTGCCAGCTTTTGTGCACTGCGGCGACTACACCATGGTTTACTTCGTCCCGGGGACCTTTCGTTGCGAGAATCGCACTCTCGGCGAGTTGTCCCCACGATGACCCGTCCTGTCGAGGAAACCCGCATGTCGCTGCACCGTTCGTTGCTCATCGTCACTGCCTGCGCGCTTGCCGGTTGCACCGTCGGGCCCGACTACGTGCGGCCCGCAGTGGACGCGCCCGCGACCTGGCGCGTGGATTACCCCAAGGCGACGGAAGTCGCCAACATGAAGTGGTGGGAGCAGTTCGGCGACCCGGTGCTGAACGACCTCGTGGAGACGGCCATCCGCGAGAACCGCGACATTCGCATTGCCGCGGCGCGTGTCGACCAGTTCATCGGCGGCCTGACCGCCACGCGCTCGCAGCTGTACCCGCAGGTGGGCTACGGCGCCGACGTGTCGCGCTTCCGCGGCAGCCGCGTGGGCGTGTCGCCCATCCCGGAGCCCGTCTCGCCGTATTTCACCCTCTACGAAGCCTCACTCGGCGCCGCGTGGCAGGTGGACCTGTTCGGGCGCGTGCGGCGGCTGTCCGAAGCCGCGCAGGCGCAGGTATACGCGAGCGAGCAGGCGCAGCGCGGCGTGGTGCTTGCGGTGGTAAGCAACGTCGCCGCCAGCTACATCCTACTGCGCGCCTTCGACCGCCAGCTCCAGATCGCGCGCGGCACGGCCGCCAATTTCGGCGAGACTGCGCGCATCTTCGACCTGCGCTTCAAGCGCGGTCTCGTGTCGATGACCGAGGTGTCGCAGATCCAGTCGCAGCTGCGCCAGGCGCAGGCGGCGATCCCGGCGATCAACCAGCGCATCGCCGCGCAGGAGAACCTCATCGCGATCCTGCTCGGCCGCAATCCCGGCCCCGTCGCGCGTGGCAAGACGATCGACCAGCTCGTGGCGCCGGGAATCCCCGCCGACCTGCCGTCCACGCTACTCACGCGCCGGCCCGACATCATGCAGGCGGAGCAGAACCTCGTCGCCGCCAATGCCAACATCGGCGCCACGCGCGCGCTGTACTACCCTAATTTCGCGCTGACCGCCGCGCTCGGGTCGGCGAGCACCGCCTTCGGCAACTTCCTCACCGGGCCCGCTTCGCTGTGGCTGCTCGGCGCCAGCGTGGCGGGGCCGATCTTCACATTCGGCGGCATCTCGGGCCAGGTGCACACCGCGGAGAGCGCGCAGCGCGCGGCGGTGCTCTTCTACCAACAGACGATCATCAATGCATTTCGCGAGACCAACGACGCGCTGGCCGGCACCCAGAACAGCCTCGCGCAGTCGACCGAGCAGGCGGAGCGCGTGGTGTCGCTGCGCGAGTTCGCACGCCTGTCGCAATTGAAGTTCGACAAGGGCGTGGCGGGCTACCTCGAGGTGCTCATCGCCGAGAACGAGCTCTTTGCTGCCGAGCTCGCCTCGGTCAGCACCAAGGCCGATGGCTACGTGCAGATCGTGAACGTGTACCAGGCCATGGGCGGCGGCTGGGTGGACGTGGCGATGGAGCAGGCGCCCAAGCCGCAGGGCATGCCGCCGGGCCTCGCCGCCCGGGTGTTCTAGGCCGCGCGACGCCGACCCGCGCGATCAGGGCTTGGCCGCGGGCTTGCCGGGCAGGCCTTCCTCGATCCGCTGCATCATGTACGGGAAGAACGGATTGGCCGACATCCGCACCAGCGAATCGAGGCTCACCGTGAGGAGGCCGCGCTCGCCGCGCGTGGCCAGCGCCCCGAGATTGACCCCGTAGTCCAGGTTGGTGGGGGCAAGCCCGTACAGGGAGTCGTCCATCGGGAACGGCAACGCGAGGTGCGACAGGGAGAACACCTCGCGCGGATACGGCTCGGTGAGCACGCGCACCTGCTCCACGGTGCTGCCGGCATCGGTGATGCGCTCGACCACCCGGTCGGTCGCGGGCGATTCGTTCACGATCACCGTGAGGCGGTAGTTGCGCGGCGGCGGCGGCACCATACGCTCGAGCAGCGTGTCGGTGGTGCGTCGCAGCAGGGGGCCGAACTTGGCGTTGCGGTTGAAATCGAAGAGCACGAGCTCGCTGCCGTTCTTCGGCAGCTTGTCGTAGAGCGCATTGACGATCGCCCGGGTGCTCACGGTGAAGTCGACCACCGACTGGAACGTGAGCACCGGCGCGAGCTCAGCGAGCTTACCCTCGCGCGCCAGCGTATCGATGCGCTCCTGCAGCGTGCGGGCCACGAGCGAGGACTGCCGTGCCCCATTGACGGGGAAGGAGTTGTACTTGAATGGGTTGAACTCAGGAACGATTCCAAGCCAGGCCGCCTTGGCGAAGCGCGGCAGCACGGCGGGCCAGCCGAAGATCCCGGCAAAGCGGGCAAGGCTCGTGACGCCGATCATCGGCGACAGCAGCACGATGCGGTCGGGACGCGGCAGCTTCTTGTCCTCGATGGCGTCCATCGCGTACTTCATCGCGAGCGCGCCGCCGTTGGAGAAGCCCACCACGTGCAGGGGCGTCCCCGGTCCCGCCAGGCGTCGTGCCTCGAGTGCCGCGAGCACGGTGGCCGCGGTCCACTGCTCCCACTCGACCGTGGCGAGGCCCGACGGAACGGTGCCATGGCCGGGCAGGCGTATGGCCACCGCCACGAAGCCGTCCTCCTGGTAGCGCCGGGCGACGTGGCGCAGGCTGTACGGCGAATCGGTGAGGCCGTGCAGGAGCACCACGGCGCCCCGCGGGGTGCCGGTGGGCACCATCACATACGAGCGGTTCCAGTCGGTGGCGAAGTTG
>CALFEY010000121.1 GCA_937958295.1 uncultured Pseudomonadota bacterium | reverse complement strand
GCCATTACCCCTGCTGCGGATCGGCGAGCGCGAACGTCTATCGCCTCTGGTTCAAGCCGCCCAAGGGGGTCAAGAGTCCGGCGAAGGCGGCCGCGACCGTAGCGGCCGCGGCCCCTGCCAAGGGCACCGCCGCCGCGGCGTCGCGCGCGGGCATTGCCCCGGCGCAGGATGCCAATGCCACGCCGCCGGCCTTCGACGCCGCCGCCGCCAACGCCTATGCGAACTCCGGTCCGCAGGTGCCCATCCGCCACATGGGGCCCACCCGCGGCTACGACATGGACATGGTGAGCAACTCCGATGCGCCGCCGCCGGGCACGCCGGCCAAGTCGAGCGCCCCCACCTACATCTCCGCCAACGAGTACTACGCGAGCCTCGCCAAGAACGGCGGCTGGAATCCGGAAACGGCCACCAACAATACGTATGCGGGCAACGACGGCAAGGTCTATCGCCAGCGCGGTGACACCTGGCAGGCCCACGACGGCGCCGCCTGGTCGGCAAGCGCCGCGCCGCCGCCCAACGTGGTGGCGGAGGCGCAGACGCGCGCGAACGTCGATCCCGGCATGGCTGCGGGCTCCTTCGGCATGAGCAATACCACGCGCTTCACCGGCGCCCAGGGCGACGGCTGGAGCCGCCGCGACGCGGGCGACGGCGGCTACAGCCGCACGCTCGGCGGCGACGGCGGCATCAGCGCCGAGCGCATCAACTACGACAACCAGGTCATGGACAACGCCTTCGACATCGCCGCCAACGGCGGCTGGTGGGGCGAGGGCGTGTACATCGGCGGCATCGGCTGGAACGGGCGCCTCGGCGGGGACTAAAGACACCTGGAAGAGGACGATCGTCATGGCCACCCGCGGCTTCACCGGCAAGCGCCCCGCCGACACCGATGCGCGGCGCCTGCCGCCCGGGCAGTACCGCACCGAGGATTTTCCCGTGCTGTCGATGGGCCCCACGCCGCGGGTCGACCTCGCCCGGTGGACGTTCACGCTGCACGACGGTCCGCGTCCGCTGGCGAGCTTCACCTGGGCGCAGTTCGAGTCGCTGCCGCGCACGTCGTGGCGGCGGGACATCCATTGCGTCACGAAATGGTCGAAATTCGACACGGAGTGGGAAGGCGTGACGATCGACGACCTGCTCGCCGCCGCGGGCGTGACCCCGCCCACCGACTACCTTCTTGCGCAGTCCTTCGACGATTACGACACCAACGTGCCGGTGGCCGACCTCGTGGAAGGCCGCGCCATGATCGCCACGCGCTACGCCGGCGCGCCATTGGCCGCCGAGCACGGCGGTCCCGCGCGCCTGCTGGTGCCGCACCTTTATTTCTGGAAGAGCGCCAAGTGGGTCCGAGGGCTGCGCTTCACGAAGAAGGACGAAGGCGGCTTCTGGGAGCTGCGCGGCTATCACATGTACGGCGACCCGTGGCGGGAGCAGCGCTACACCGACGATCCATGACGGGTGCTCCTCCGGCGGGGGCGGTCCCCGCCACGGCCTGGACGGAGGCCACCCTCGAGCGCATCGAGCGCCAGACGGCGCGCGTGAAGAGCTTCTTCGTGCGGGCGCCGCTGCGCGCGCACGCGGCCGGTCAACACGTCGACGTCCGCCTCACCGCCCCGGACGGCTATCAGGCGCAGCGCAGCTACTCGATCGCCTCGGCCCCCGGCGATCCGCTCGAGCTTGCGATCGAGGAGCTTCCCGAGGGCGAGGTCTCGAGCTACTTCCACGAGGTGGCGCAGCCGGGCGACACGTTCGACATTCGCGGGCCCATCGGCGGGCACTTCGTGTGGCGTGCCTCCGACGGCGGCCCGCTGCTGCTGGTGGGCGGCGGCTCCGGCGTGGCCCCGCTCATGGCCATCGTGCGCGAGCGGCTGCGCACGGCGCCGGGCGTTCCCACGCTGCTCGTCTATTCCGCGCGGACGTGGGACGAGGTGATCTTTCGCGACGAGCTGCTGCGGGCGGATGCCGCTGACGCGGACTTCGGCCTCGTGCTCGCCACCACCCGCGGGCCCGCGCAGCGGGCAGGGGATCTTGCGCGCCGACTCGACGCGGGGCTCGTGGCCGGGGTGCTCTCGCGCTGGGGACAGGCGCCACGCCATGCGTTCGTCTGCGGTGCGGATGCGTTCGTGGAGACCGTCGCCACGGCGCTCGTGCAGACCGGCATGGCTGCGGCGGGCGTCCGCACGGAGCGCTACGGCGGGCCGTCGAGGTAGGGGTTCGCCGTCAGGGCCTGAGGGGCCCCGGCGCGGGCGGGGAGCGGGCGGGAAGCCAGTTTTGCCGGCGATGGCGACAAAATGTCCGGCCGGGCAGGCTCAAGACCGGGCATACTGCCGAACCGCCCGCGGTTCCGGCGCCCTGCCCCCACCAAGACTCTCCTGTGAAAAATCTGATGGACGACGCGCCCGTCGTCGCCTTACCGTTGCCTGTCGCCCCCGCGCGGGGTGGCGTGCGCCGCCGCCTGCGCAACGACTGCGCCGCTGCCGGCATGGCCGTGCTCTGTTGCGTCTCCTTGGCCCACGGGCAGACGCCGGCTACGCCCGAGCCCGCCGCCAGCACGGCCCCGGAACGCTCGGCCTGGGATGCGCCGGAGCCGTGGCGCACCGATCGCTTCTACTTCGAGACGAGCGTCTACACCCGACACTTCAGCTACGACCCGGACCACAATGACCAGCAAAACCTGATCCTGCTCGAGTACAACTTCACCGAGAACTGGCTGGTGGGCGCGTCGGCGTTCGACAACTCGTTCGGCCAGTCGTCGCAGTTCGTGTATGGCGGGTATCGCTTCCGGCCGTTCGACAACCTGCAGCCGCTGTACTTCAAGGTGGCCGCCGGCATCCTGCACGGCTACCGCGGCGAGTTCCAGGACAAAATCCCGATGAACAGCTCGGGCTTCGCGCCGGCGATCGTGCCGTCGGTGGGCTATTGCATCAATCGCTACTGCTCGGAGTTCGTTCTGTTCGGCACCGCGGGTTTCCTCATCACCGTCGGGGTCACGATTCCCTGAGCGGGCTATCATGGGGGCCCCGGACATGAGGCCGCGCCCAGGCGGCGCGCCCGCCGCCCCATCGAGGACGCTCCATGCAGGAAAAGAAGTTCGCCTCGCACGCTGACGTCGAGGAGAAGAAGGTCACGTTCGACCGGCTGTCCGAGCACGCCTACGCGTACACCGCCGAGGGCGATCCCAACACCGGCATCATCGTGGGCGACAACGCGGTGATGGTCATCGACACGCAGGCCACGCCGGTGATGGCGCAGGACGTGATCCGCCGCATCCGCGAGATTACCGACAAGCCCATCAAGTACGTCGCCATGTCGCACTACCACGCCGTGCGCGTGCTGGGCGCCACCGCCTATGGTGCCGAGCACGTGATCGCCAGCCGCGATACCTACGACCTCATCGTCGAGCGCGGCGCGCAGGACATGCAGAGCGAGATCGAGCGCTTTCCCCGGCTGTTCCGCGCGGTGGAGTCGGTGCCGGGCCTCACCTGGCCCACGCTCGTGTTCGAGAAGCGCCTCACGCTGTGGCTCGGCACCCTGCAGGTGGAGCTCCTGCAGCTCGGCCGCGGGCATACCAAGGGCGATACCGTGGCGTGGTTGCCGCAGGAGAAGATCATGTTCTCCGGCGACCTCGTGGAGTTCGGCGCCACGCCGTACACCGGCGACGCCTACCTCGAGGACTGGCCCTCGACCCTCGATGCCGTGGCCGCGCTCTCGCCGCAGCAGCTCGTCCCCGGACGCGGAGCGGCGCTCAAGGACCCGGCTGCCGTCAAGGCGGGCATCGAGGGCACGCAGGCCTTCATCACCGCGATGTACGAGCAGGTCAAGCGCGGCGCCCGCGAAGGCAAGGACCTGCGCTCCGTGTACCGCGAGACCTACACTGCGCTCAAGCCGCGCTTCGGCGAGTGGGTAATCTTCGACCACTGCTTGCCCTTCGACGTGTCGCGCGCCTACGACGAGGCCACCGACCATCCGCATCCGCGGATCTGGACGGCCGAGCGCGACAAGGCGATGTGGCAGGCGCTGGAAGGCTAGGGCGCGTCCCCTCGTCCGCGCGCTCCGCGAAAGATCGTTGCGCGACAACGGCATGGCTTTCACCCATCCCGTGTACGAATATCGCCGCGCCCCGGAGCTCGCCGGCCAGGGCGAGCATCGCGGCGCCATCGTGGTGGGAGCGGGGCCGGTGGGCCTCACCACCGCGATCGATCTCGCCCAGCGCGGTGTCGCCGTGCTCGTACTCGACGACGACGACACGGTCAGCGTGGGCTCACGCGCCATCTGCTACAGCAAGCGCACCCTCGAGATCCTCGACCGCCTCGGTTGCGGCGAGGCGATCGCCGCGCAGGGCGTGAGCTGGCAGGTGGGCAAGGTGTACCAGGGCGATACGCTCGCGTACCACTTCGACCTATTGCCGGACTCCGGGCACCGCCGGCCGGCGTTCGTGAACCTGCAGCAGTACTACCTCGAGGCAGCGCTCGTCGAGCGTGCGCAGGCGCTGCGCAACGTCGAGCTCCGCTGGCGGCACCAGGTGGTGGCCGTGGCGCAGGACGACGCGCGCGTGACCGTGGGCGTGGATACCGCGGATGGTCGCTACGACCTCACCTGCGACTGGCTCGTGGTGTGCGACGGCGCGCGCAGTCCCGTGCGGCGGATGCTCGGCCTCGATTTCGAAGGACAGGTGTTCCGCGATCGCTTCCTCATCGCGGATATCCGCATGACGTCGGACTTCCCGGCGGAGCGCCGCTTCTGGTTCAACCCGCCGTTTCATCCCGAGCACTCGGTCCTGCTGCATCGCCAGCCCGACAATGTGTGGCGCGTGGACTTCCAGCTGGGCTGGGACGCCGACCCGGAGGCGGAGAAGCAGCCCGAGCGCATCGTGCCGCGGTTGCGCGCCATGCTGGGCGGGCAGGCGCAGTTCACCCTCGAGTGGGCGAGCGTGTACACGTTCCAGTGCCGGCGCATGCGCCGCTTCCGCCACGGCCGGCTCCTCTTTGCCGGCGATGCGGCGCACCTGGTGAGTCCCTTCGGCGCCCGCGGTGCGAATAGCGGCATCCAGGATGCCGAGAACGTGGCGTGGAAGCTCGCCCTGGTGCTGCGCGGGGATGCGTCGTCCGCGCTGCTCGATTCCTACGACGCCGAGCGCGTCGCGGCCGCCGACGAGAACCTCGCGGCGTCCACGCGCGCGACCGACTTCATCACGCCCAAAAGCGCGGTCTCGCGCGTTTTTCGCGACGCCGTGCTCGCACTCGCCCGCCGGCATCCCTTCGCCCGCACGCTCGTGAACAGCGGGCGCCTGTCGGTGCCCGCCGTGCATCGCGACTCGCCTCTCAACACGCCGGACACCGAGGTTTTCGAAGGTGCGCTGGTGCCGGGGGCGGTGGCCGCCGACGCGCCGGTGGCCGGCCCGCACGGCCATTGGCTGCTGCCCTGCCTCGGCGGCGACTTCACGCTGCTGGCGTTCGGCGATGCGGTAACGACGACGGATGCCTGCGCGCTCGCGCAGGGCGCGGTCCCGTGCCGCGTGGTACGCGTGGGCGGTGCCCGGCCCGACGCGCTGGTCGATCGCGACGGCCTCGTCGCCGCCCGCTACGACGGCCGCGACGGCACGTGCTATCTCGTGCGCCCCGACCAGCACGTGTGCGCGCGCTGGCGGGCCTTCGATCTCGCGCGGGTGCAGGAGGCCCTCGCGCGGGCCACCGCGCGCCTCGTCGCGCCCACCCCGGTGCGTTGACATGGCATCGCTCATCACCCATCCGAACCTGCCCGCGCCCGACGATTTCTACGAGGCGCTCATCGACCTGCACCGCGGGCTCACCGAGGCGCAGAGCGCGCTCGTCAACGCCAAGCTCGTGCTGCTCCTCGCCAACCATGTGGGCGATACCGACGTGCTGCGTGCGGCGATGGCCGCCGCACGCGAGGACGTCGTCGTCGCTTCTCCGGAGGACTCGCCATGACCGCCCCGTTCACGACCGCGCTCGCCGCGCCGCCGACCGCGCTGCACGCACCGCTCCGTTACCAGTCCGGCTTCGGCAACGAGTTCGCCACCGAGTGCCTACCGGGGGCGCTGCCCGTGGGGCAGAACTCGCCGCAGCGAGTGGCCTACGGCCTTTACGCCGAGCAGATCTCCGGCGCGGCCTTTACCGCGCCGCGCGCCGCCAATCGGCGCACGTGGACGTATCGCATCCGGCCCGGCGCCGTGCACGCGCCGTTCCGCCGCATCGACGACGGTCGCATCGTGAGCCGCTTCGACGACCTCGAGGTGCCGCCCAACCAGCTGCGCTGGGATCCGCTGCCGCCGCCCGACGGCCCTACCGACTTCGTGGCGGGTCTCGTGACCATGGCCGGCAACGGCGATCCGGCCGGCGCGAGCGGCATGGCGGTGCACCTGTATGCCGCCAATCATTCCATGGAGCGATTTTTCTATGACGCCGACGGCGAGCTGCTCATCGTGCCGCAGGAAGGACGGCTGCTTCTCGCCACCGAGCTCGGCCGTCTCGACGTGGCACCCGGACAGATCGCGCTCGTGCCCCGCGGCATCCGCTTTCGCGTGGAGCTGCCCGACGGCGCGGCTCGCGGCTACGTGTGCGAAAACTACGGCGCGCACTTCCGCCTGCCGGATCTCGGGCCTATCGGCAGCAATGGCCTCGCCAATCCCCGCGACTTCCTGGTGCCCAATGCCTGGTACGAGGACCGCGAGGGAAGCTTCGAGCTCGTGGCCAAGTTCCAGGGCCACCTGTGGAGCGCGGCGATTGGCCATTCGCCGCTGGACGTGGTGGCCTGGCACGGCAACCACGTGCCTTGCAAGTACGACCTGGCGCGGTTCAACACCATCGGCTCGATCAGCTTCGACCATCCCGACCCGTCGATCTTCCTCGTGCTGCAGGCACCGTCCGCTATCCCGGGCGTGGACATGATCGACTTCGTGATCTTCCCGCCGCGCATCCTCGCGATGGAGCACACGTTTCGCCCGCCGTGGTTCCACCGCAACGTCGCGAGCGAGTTCATGGGCCTCGTCCACGGCACCTATGACGCCAAGGCGGAGGGTTTCCTCCCGGGTGGAGCGAGCCTGCACAATTGCATGTCGGGGCACGGGCCTGATGCGCAGACGTTCGCCAAGGCTTCCACGGCCGACCTGTCGCAACCCACGCGCATCCGCGACACGCTCGCCTTCATGTTCGAGTCGTGCCTCGTCATAAGGCCCACGCGCCACGCGCTCGAATCGGCGCAGCTGCAGGCGGAGTACTACCAGTGCTGGCAAGGCCTGCCCAAGCTCTTCGACCCGGGGCGGGTCGGGTAGAATCGGCTCGCCATGAAAGCTTCGCCGGCCTTGGTCCTTGCACGCGCGTTCACGCTGACGGCCGCGCTCGCCCTCGCGGCGTGCTCGGGCACGCCGTCACTCAATCCCATGGGCGCGACGCTCAGCACCAACGTCAAGGGGACGTGGAAGGACCCTCGATACAACGCCGCGCCGATGCAGCGCATCTTCGTGGTGAGCCTCATGAAGGTGGACCCGGGCGGGCGCGAGGCGGTGGAGAATGCGCTCGTCGCGCGGCTCGCCGCGGCCGGGGTCACCGGCATCGCTTCGCACACGGTGATGAGCAACGACGCCGACAAGCCCGGCCCGACCCTCGAGGAGGCGATCGTCGCGGCCAAGGCCGATGGCGTGCTGCTCGTGGAGGTCAAGGCCGTGGGCGCCTACGAGCCGTACAGCGTGGGGCAGACCGTCACGTCGCTGTCGCCTGACACCATGGCGTCGTACAACTTCCTCAAGCAGCAGAACGTCTACCAGCCCGGCGACTACAAGATCGCACACATCGTGAGCGAGCTCTACATTCCGTCAATGGGCCGCCAGGTGTGGACGGCCTTCACCGACAGCTACGATGCCGCGAACCTCGCGCGCAACCTGCCCGACTTCACGTTGAAGCTCGTGGGCGTCATGGCGCGCGATCGGATGATCCCCGCGCCGCCCAAGCCCTCCTGATCCCGCAGTCCCGTCTCGAAAGGAAGTCGATGTCCCTCCTGCGCACCTTCGTTGCCGCCGCCGCGGTGGCCCTGCTGGCGGCGTGCCAGACCACGTCGATCCAGTCCGCGTGGTACGACACGAGCTACAAGGGCGGCCCGTTCCGCAAGGTGGTGGTGATCGCCAGCGACGGCACCACCGCCGACAGCCGCGTGTTCGAGGACATCTTCGTGGCGCAGCTGCAGGCCACGGGCATCCAGGCGGTGCCGGGCTACACCACGGTCCCCGCGGATGCCCGGCGTGCCGAAGGTCCGTTCGCCGCGGCCGTGCAGGCCACCGGTGCCGATGGCGTGATCCTCGTGCGCCTGTTGCGGGTGGACACGCGCACGCAGGTGTCGACGATGATGATGCCCGGCCCGATGGTCGGACCGTGGGGGGGCTTCTACGGGCCTGGCTTCTACGGCGGCGGCTTCTACGCCGTGCCCGACGTCACCCAGTACCAGGTCGCCTCGGTGGAGACCAACGTCTACTCGGTGCCGACCCGCACGCTCGTGTGGGCCGCCACCACGCAGACCGTAGACCCGGGCACGGTGACCAAGGAAGCCCCCAACTACGCGAGCATCATCATCGCGCAGCTGCAGCAGCGCGGGCTCGTGCCCGGAACGCCCGCCAAGTAGCGCTCAGGCCGCCCCCGGCCGCGCGCGGCGCCGGGGGTTGAGGGCCACGAGGCAGAGCTGCGTGAACAGCACCTGCGCCGCGATCTGCGCCGTGTTGGTGGTGGCGTCGTACTGCGGGGCCACCTCCACCACGTCCCCCCCCACGATGTCCAGTCCGGCGAGGCCGCGCAGGATCATCAGCACCTCGCGCGGGGTCAGTCCTCCCACCTCGGGCGTGCCCGTGCCAGGGGCAAAGCCCGGGTCGATGCTGTCCACGTCGAAGGTGACGTAGGTCGGGCCATCGCCGATCACGGCCCGCGCACGGGCGATCACCTCCGCCACGCCCATCGTGGCCACGTCCTCCGCGTAGAGGACCGTCATGCCGCTGTCGCGCGAGAATTCCCACAGGTACTCCGCGCCGCCGCGGATGCCGATCTGGATGGTGCGCTCCGGGTCGAGCACGCCGTCGAGCACGGCATAGCGGAACGGCCCGCCGTGGTGGAACTTCGAGCCCTCGAACTCGCCGCCGGTATCGCAATGGGCATCGATGTGCACGAGGCCGACCGGGCGCGTGCGGCCGAGCGCGCGCAGGATCGGATAGGTGATGGAGTGGTCGCCGCCCACCGCGAGCGGGGTCACGCCGGTCGCGGCGAGGGTCGTGAAGAAGGCCTCGATGTCCTCGTGGCAGCTCTCGAGGCTGAAGCGGCTGCGCATCGGCACGTCGCCCACGTCCGCCGCGGCCAGGGACACGAGCGGCGCGAGATCGAGCTGGTGCTCGTAAGGCCCGATTCGCTCCACGGCGCGCACGGCGCGCGGCCCCAGGCGCGCGCCCGCTCGGTTGGTCACGCCCAGGTCCATGGGCACGCCGGTCACGGCCACGTCCACGCCCGCGAGGCCGCCCGCGCTCACGAGCTCCGGGCGGTAGGGCAGCCCCAGGAAGCTCGCCGCACCCGCGAACGGCCATTGCCGCTGGTCGGGTGTGGCGAACACCCGTGCCGCAGCCGCGGCGAAGCGGGGGTCGAAGATGTCGCCGCCCTTCGTTCCGGCGTACTTGCGCTGCAGCGCTTCGAGCTTGTCGCGATCCATGGGCCTTCTCGGAGGGCTCTGTCAGTATTCGCGGGCGAGGTTGACCTTGTTGCGCAGCGGCCGCTTCGCAAGGAGGTTCGCCACGTTCTCGAACACGAGGTCGAGCGTCATGGGAATGTACCTCTCCGCATCGTCGGAGGAGCAGTGCGGCGTGATGAGGAGGTTGGGTACGTTCCACAGCGGCGAGGACGACGGCAGCGGCTCCGGATCGAAGACGTCGAGCACCGCGCCCGACAGCGATCCTTGCTCGAGGCAGCGCACGAGCGCGTCGTAGTCGCACACCTTGGCGCGGCCGAAGTTGATGAAGCCCGCGCCGGGCTTCATCAGCGCGAACTCGCGGGCGCCGATGAGCCCGTCCGTCTCGCGCGTGGAGGGCAGCGTGGCGAGCACGAAGTCGGCCCGCGGCAGGAGCTGGTGGAGGGCCTCGGGGCCGTGCGTCTCGTGGCAGTAACGCGCCGGGCGCGCGCTGCGGCGCATGCCGATCACGTGCATGCCGAGCTTGCGCAGTGCCTTGGCGCCGGCCGTGCCGAGGTTGCCCGCGCCGAGCACGAGGAGCGTCTTGCCGGAGACGGCGGTGGTGAATAGGGGCTCCCAGCGCCGGTGCGCCTGCGCGTTCACGAGCGCGGGGATGCGATTGTTGAGCATGAGGACCGCGAGGAGGATGTACTCACCTGCCTTGTGCTCGTGGATGCCGCGGTTGTTGGTGATCGTCACGCCCGGCGGAATCCAGTCGAGGGGGCGCAGGTGCTCCACGCCAGCCCCGATGAGGTGGATGGCCTTGAGGTTGCGCGCGCGGGTAGCCACCGTGTCGCGCGGAACGCGGAAGCCCACGAACATGTCCGCCGACGCCAGCGCCTCGTCGGCGCCCTCGAGGTCCCAGCCGAGGGTCATGCGCACGCGGTCGGCGACGTCCGGACGGCGCGACAGCGCCTCGCGGCACAGCGTCTGCGTCATGTGGAACACGGGGTTGGCGCCTCGGCGCGAGTCGAAGTGGACGTGGACGAAGGGAGAGGGTGCTGCCATGGAAGCTCCGGTAGGGGTGGGCAATGAGGCGAGGCGGGCGATCGAGAGGCCCTAGTCGGCGGGAAAGGCCTGCACGTGGGCACGGTCCCATGTCAGCGCGACCCGCGTTCCGCGCGCGAGGGGACGGGTGTGTACATCCGCGATCGCGCGGACCTTGAGCAGGCAGTCCGGCGCGATCGCGACCACGTACAGCCGCTGCCCGCCTGCATAGAGGGCATCGTGGATCGTGCCTTCGAGATAGTCGCCGAGCGAGGGCGGCGCGGTGGCGATCCGCAGCCGCTCGGGACGCAGGGCCACCTTGAGCGGCGACCCCGGGACGCCGTTGCTGTCCGCGGGCAGCGGGACCGACACGGCGCGTCCTCCCGCGATGGCCACGCGGCAGGTGTCGCCGGTGCGCGTGCTCACGGTAGCCGGCAGGAGGTTGGTCTGTCCGATGAAATCGGCCACGAACGCGTTCACGGGCCGCTCGAAGAGCGCCTCGGGCGCGCCCACCTGCTCGAGCCGGCCGCCGCGCATCACGGCGATGCGGTCCGCCATGAGCATCGCCTCGTCCTGGTCGTGAGTGACGTACACGATCGTCGCGTTGAGTCGCTGCTGCAGCCGCTTGATCTCCACTTGCAGGTCCTCCCGCAGGCGGCGGTCGAGTGCGCCGAGCGGCTCGTCCATCAGCAGGAGCTTCGGGCGGAATACGATCGCGCGCGCGATGGCCACGCGCTGCTGCTGTCCACCCGACAGCTGCGCGGGAAGCTTGTGCGCGTGCTCGCGCAACTGCACGAGGTCGAGCGCCGCCTCCACCTCGGCGGCGAGGTCCGCCTTGGCGATGCCGCGCATGCGCAACGGAAAGGCCACGTTGGCGCTCACCGACAGGTGCGGGAATAGGGCGTAGCTCTGGAACACGATGCCGATGTCGCGCCGGTACGGCGGCAGGTCGGTCACGCGCTTGCCGTCGACCCAGATGTCCCCGGCGCTGGGCGTCTCGAAGCCGGCAATCGACATCAGCACGGAGGTCTTGCCCGAGCCGCTCGGCCCGAGGAGCGCGAGGAACTCGCCGCCCGCGCACTCGAGGTGGACGTCGTCGACCGCACGGGTGCGGCCGTAGTCCATGGTCAGTCCCTCGATGCGCAGCGAGGCCCCGCGGCCGGCCAGCACATGGCCGGCCGGTACGGGCGTCGTCGCGGTCGCGGCGGGAGCCGTCACTTCGCGATCCACGCGTTCCAGCGCTCGAGGAGCTTGTCGTGGTTCTTGCCGAGCCAGCTCGCGAGGTCGTAGTCGAGGTTGACGGTCTTGGAGAGGTTGTTGCCGAAGAGCGCGCTGTTCGGCCGCTCGCTCACCGCGATGAGCTCCACCGAGCGCTTGTTGGCGGTGTCGTAGAAGATCTGCTTGGTGAAGGCGGCGTGCGCCTCGGGACGGGTGAGGAAGAAGTCGAGGAAGGCCATCGCGGCCTTCGGATTGGGCGCGCCCTTCAGGACGGTCCAGCGACCGGGTGCCATCACCGCCTGGTTCCACGTGATGTCCACCGGCACGCCCTGCGACTTCGAGCGCAGCGCGCGCCCCGAGTACATCATGATCATCGCCGCCTCATTGTCGCGGACGATCTGCTGGCTCTGGTCGCCGGTCTTCCACCACACCTTCACGTGCGGCTTGATCTGGTCGAGCTTGCGGAAGGCGCGATCGACGTCCAGCGGAGCCTTGATGTCCTTGGCCGGCACGCCGTCGGCCATGAGCGCGGCGGCGATGGGCACCCACGGCGTGCCGTGATCCGGCAGCGAGCGGGGCCCGGGAAACGTGCGCACGTCCCAGAAGTCCGTCCATCCCTGTGGCTGGCGTCCGCCGGCGGGAAAGGTCTTGCTGCTCCAGGCGAGCAGATGGCCGTCGAGCTGCTTCAGCACGCTGTAGCCGTCGCAGGCGCCGGGAATGCCATCGGTCTCCGCGTGCGGCAAGAGCTTGCAGTCGAGCGGGGCGAAGTACTGCTGGAAGGCGGCGATCTGGTCGAGGTTGGCGGCCACGATGTCCCACTCCACCTTGCCCGCGTCGTTCATCGCCTTGACCTTGGTGAGCATCTCGGCGTCGGAAGCCGGTACGAAGCGCACCTTGATGCCGGTGGCCTTGGTGAAGGCGTCGAAGAAGTTGTCCTTGAAGGCCGCGGCCAGCGCGCCGCCGCTGGCAACGAGCACCACTTCCTGGTTGGCTTGCGCCAGCGCCGCGCGCGGGAGGGCCGCGCTCGCGGCCACGCCGACGAGCGCCTTCACGAGGGTACGGCGGTCGTTGCTGCGGGGATGGTTCGGATCCGACATCGCAGTGCTCCTTGGGGTCGAGTTGAGCCGTTACATCGGCGGGGGGACGAAACCGGCCTGCGGGGATGCGCCCCGGCGCAGGCCGCGAAGGGCGGCGATGAGCAACACCAGTACGAAGGAGATCAGCGTCAGCAGCGTGGAGACCACGGCGATCACCGGAGAGAGCTCCCACTCGATGCCCTCGAACATCTTCTTGGGCAGCGTCTTGCCGCCGGGCGTGGAGAGGAAGAACGAGACGGTGGCCTCGTCGAACGACGAGATGAAGGCGAAGGCGGCGCCGATCGCGATGCCGGGCAGCGCGAGCGGGAGGGTGATCCGCGCGAGCACGCTCGAAAGCGGCGCGCCAAGGCTCATCGCCGCCGCCTCCAGGCGCGGCTCGATGCCGTGCAGGCTCGCCGAGACGCTGATGACCACGAGCGGCAGCACCAGGACGGTGTGTGCCAGCACGAAACCCATGGTCTGCCCCACGAGGCCCACTCGCGACAGCGCGAGATAGAGGCCCACGGCCGTGATGATCGCCGGCGTGATCATGGGCGCCGCGATCAGCGCCCCTACGAGGTCGTGGCGGCCCCAGCCGCTGCGCACGAGGGCGAAAGCCGCGGCGGTGCCCACGATCGTGGCGCAGATCGCCGTGAGGCTCGCCACCTTGAGGCTGAACAGCGTGGCGGCGATCCACTCGTGATCGGAGAAGTACGCGGCGTACCAGCGCAGCGAGTAGGACTTGGGCGGGAACTCGAGGAACTCGCTGCCCCCGAAAGAGATCGGGATCACGAGGAGGATAGGGCCCACGAGGAAGGCGAGCACGAGCAGGCTGAACGCGCCGAGCACATACGAGCGCCAGCGCCGGCGCAGGCGAGTGAGCGGTCGGCGGCGGTCGCGGGCCATCGCTAGCCTTCCGCGATCCAGCGCGAGGCCGCGCCCATCAGCATGCGCAGCAGCACGATCGACAGCAGCGCCGCGGCGAGCAGCGTGGCACCGAGCGCCCCGCCGAACGACCAGTTGAGCACCGACGTGACCTGCTGGTTGATGAGCGTGGAGACGAGCAGCATGCGCGGCCCGCCGAGGAGCGCTGGCGTGATGAAGTAGCCGATGGCGATCACGAACACCATGACGCAGCCGCCCACCACCCCCGGCAGGCTCAACGGCAGCACGACGTGGAGGAACTCGCGCGCGGGGCGCGCGCCCAGGCTCTGCGCGGCGCGACCGAGATCGCGCGGGATGCCGCGCAGTGAGCTGTAGATCGGCAGGACCATGAACGGCAGCAGGATGTGCACCATGGCCACGAGCACGGCGAACTCGGTGTACAGCAGCGTGAGCGGCTCGTTGATGAGCCCGAGCGAGAGCAGCGCCGAGTTGACGATGCCGCCATGGCGCAGCAGGACCGCCCACGCATACGTGCGCACCAGCACGCTGGTCCACAGCGGCAGCAGGATGCACGCCACCGCGAGGCTGAACGGGAGGCCGCGCAGGCGCGTGAGCCAGTAGGCGAGGGGATAGGCGAGGACGAGGCAGATGAGCGTCACGTACAGGCCGATGCGGAACGTGCGCAGGAGGATGGTCACGTACAGCGGCTGGTCGACCAGCCGCGCGTAGTTGGCCAGCGACAGACCCTCCTTCGTCCATACGCTCTCGAGGAGGAATGCACCGATGGGGTACACGAACGCGGCGACGTACACGATCCCGAGCGGGGCGAGCAGCAAGGCGAGGAAGGCCGGGCGATAGAGGCCGCCGGCCAGCGTCCTGCGCGGTGCCGCGAAGCGCGCGCCGCGCGTGCTCACGGGTGCGGCGGTTCGCGCCGCGCGCAGCGGGGACGGCGGCAGGGATGGCGGATTAATACTCACAAACCGTCGCTCGCCTGTTCATGGTGCAATGCACCAAAACGGAGACTCAACAGGGGCGCGTCGAGACCATGCCGCGGCGGCGAACCCCAGAGGAAACCGTATGCTGGGCGAATCGTTACGCGGGCACAACTGAGATTGTTGCGATGCAATATGTGAGAGAATTTCACGCATCGAAGGAAACGCGACCGACCATGCATCAGCGGCTGCCTCCCCTCAATCCGCTGCGCGCCTTCGAGGCTGCGGCACGGCACTTGAGCGTCTCGCGAGCGGCGGCCGAGCTGCATGTCACGCACAGTGCGGTCAGTCACCAGATACGCGCGCTCGAGACGTCGCTGCAAACGCGCCTGTTCTATCGCGAGGGGCGCCAGCTGCGCCTGTCGCCGCACGGCGCGGCCCTGCTGCCCACGATCACCACGGCCTTCGATGCAATCGCCGAGGCCGCGGCGCGCGTGAGCCGGCCGTCGACGTCGGGCGACCTCGTGGTGAGCTGCGTGCCGGCCTTGCTCTCGTTCTGGCTCGTGCCCAACCTGTCCGAGTTCACGAGTGCGTACCCGGGCGTGCGCATGCGCCTCGTGCCTTCCAACAGCCACCGGGAGCTGCACGAGCCGGAAGTGGACATCAATATCCGCTACGGCGACGGCAGCTGGCCCGACCTCTGGGCGCGCCTGCTATCGCCGTTGCGGCTGTTCCCCGTGTGCAGCCCTACGCTGCTGCACACCAATCCGCTGCGTGACCTCGACGACCTGTCGCATCACGTACTCCTCCATGCCGACGAGGGGCGCGAGTGGAACAGCTGGCTGGCCGCCAGTGGCGCGGTGCACTTGGGCCGCGGCCATCATCACTTCCTCACCGATGCGCACCTCGCGATCGAAGCCGCGACGCACGGGCATGGGGTGGCGCTGGGGGACTCGGTCACGACGAGCCGGTCGCTCGCGGGCGGGCGCCTCATCGCGCCGTTCGACCTCAAGGTCGCAGCGGCGCACTCGTTCTACGTCCTGTGCCGCAACGAAGTGCGATCGACCCCGATCGTGAGCGCTTTCATCGACTGGCTGTTCGCCACGATCGAGCGCGGGGACGCCGGCCGCTGAAGCGGCGCGCACGTCAATGCAAGCGCGATGGCGGGACTAGGACGTGGCGCGGAAGCGCATCGTCGCGCCGTCGGCGAGGCGCAACGTGAGCTCGCGGTTGGCGATGGCGTAGGTGCTCACGCGGGAGATGGCTTGCGTGAATTCTGCGTCCTGCGAGCCGGGCGGGCATCCCATGCGCGTCAGCGCGATGGGGGCGAGCTTCATCTGCGCGCCATTGACTTCATACGATCCCGAGCCGCGATTGCAGTCGGCGCGCACGAGCACGCGTCCGCCGCCCTCGAACTTGAGCGTGTAGCGTTCGGGCGCGGCCGCATTGACGACGCGACCGTCGGCGCCGTCGGTACGGACCCACTGCCAGGTGGGGATGCCGAGCTCGTTGGCGGCGGCGGACAGCGCGGGCGGCGCGGCATTGGATGGGGCGTAGGACGGCGCACCGCTGTCCTTCGCGAGATTGGGATCGCTCATGCAGCCGCCGAGCACGAGGGCGGCCGCGAATGCGACGAGGCCTGCCCTCGGGGCACTGGCCACGCGGTGCGCGATGAGGGCAGGCGGTGTCGGCATGACGGCGATTGTCTCACGGGGAGATGCCGCCGCCGGCACGACCGCCGAGGGCGAGCGTGAGGTCGCGCGCGGTCTCGCGCACGAGCGCGCCGAGGGTGGCGATGCGCTCCGGCGTCATGCGCGTGACCGGGCCGGCGAGGGACACAGCCGCCCACGGCTGGTCGTGCTCGTCGAGCACAGCGGCCGCCACGCAGCGCAGGCCGGCGGCATGCTCCTCGTCGTCGATGGCATAGCCGCGCGCGCGGGCCCGCTTCAAGTCCGTGGCGAGGTCGGCGAGCGTGGTGAGCGTGCGTGCCGTGAACGTCGGTAGCTCGCGCTTGCCCACCGTCGCGGCGAGCTCCCGCTCGGACAGCGCGGCGAGCATGGCCTTGCCCACGCCCGACGCGTGCAGCGGTCCGCGCGCGCCGAGCTTCACGCTCATGCGCATGAGCTCGCGGCATTGCACCTGTTCGACGAACACGGCCTCTGCGCCCTCCATCACGGCCAGGTTCGCGGTCTCGCCGCCGCGGACCATGAGCTCGCGTAGGTGGGAGTACGCCTCCACCACGAGATCGCGATGCGCAAGGAAGGCGGCGCCGGTGCGAAAGGCGCGCACGCCCACTTGCCATTCGCCCTTGGGCCCGGCGCGCACGAAGCCTGCCGCCTCGAGCGTGGCGAGCAGACGGTGCGCGGTGGGCGCCGGCAGGTGCAGTTGCGCGGCGAGGACGGTGAGCGTCGCACCGGCATCGGTGGCCGCGAGGGCCTCGAGCACTGCGAGGCCACGCGACAGCGCCTGCGTGTGGCCGGCCGCCTTCTCGGCGGCCGTGCGCGACGCTGCCCGCGGGACGGCCGTGGCGACATTGCGCTTGCGCGGTGGAGCGGACTCGCGACGGGGACGGATGGCCATGAGGGAAGGACGGGGTGGCGGACGCCGCTGCCGGCGGCATGGCGCGCGCATCACGGGCCGAAAGGCCCTCGCGCGCAGGCGACGATTCTAGCATCGGGCGCAAATGTGAAAATGGCTTTCACAAACGCCGGGGCCCCGCACGGTAGAATCGGGCCTCCTCCTTCGAGCGTGTGCGCAACGATCATGTCCGACGCGAATGCGATCCTCGCTGCCCTCGATGCGCGACGTGTGTGGGACCACTGCGACGAGCTCGCGCAGCTCACCGAGATGGAAGGCGGGATCACCCGCGTCTTCCTCTCGCCGCAGCAGAAGGACGCCAACGACCGGGTCCTCCGCTGGATGCGCGCGGCCGGCATGAACGCGCACCTCGACGCGATGGGCAACTGCGTGGGTCGCTACGAAGGCGTCACGCCCGGCCTGCCGTGCCTCATGCTGGGATCGCATCTGGACACGGTGCGTGACGCCGGCCGTTACGACGGCATGCTGGGCGTGCTGTGCGCGATCGAGTGCGTGGCCGCGTTGCATTCCACGGGCACGCGCCTGCCGTTCGCCATCGAAGTCGTCGGCTTCGGCGACGAGGAGGGCGTGCGTTACGGCTCCACGCTTCTCGGCAGCCGGGCGATCACGGGCGCCCTCGACCTGTCGCTGCTCGACAAGGCGGATGCGCAAGGCGTCACGATGGGCGAGGCGCTCGCCGCCTTCGGACTCGATCCGGCCAAGGTGACCTCGGCGGCGCGCCGGCCGGGCGCGGTAGTGGGCTACGCCGAACTGCACATCGAGCAGGGGCCCGTCCTCGAAGATTCGCAGCTGCCCGTGGGCGTGGTCACCGCGATCAATGGTGGCAATCGTTTCATGGTCACGCTAGGCGGAATGGCCGGGCACGCAGGGACCGTTCCCATGCGCTTGCGCCGCGACGCGCTCGCCGCCGCGGCCGAGTGCATCCTGGCGGTAGAGCGCCTCGCCACCGGGAGTCCCGACGTCGTCGGCACCGTGGGCCGCATCGATGCGCAGCCCGGCGCGATGAATGTGATCCCCGGGAAGGTCACCTTCAGCGTCGACGTCCGCGCGCCCACCGACGACCAGCGGCGCGGGGCCGTGGACGCGATCATGGCGCAGTTTCGCGTCATCGCCGCGCGCCGCGACGTGTCGCTCGAAGCGGCGCGCATCTGGGAAGCGCGAACGGCGCCGTGCGCACCGGACATGCAACGGCAGATCGGCGCGGCCATCGCGGCCGAGGGCATCCACGTCATGCACCTGCCGTCGGGGGCGGGCCACGACGGGATGGCACTCATCGATATCGCACCCATCGGCATGCTCTTCGTGCGTTGCACGGGCGGTGTCAGCCACAACCCCGCCGAGGCCGTCACGCTCGCCGACGTCGAGACGGGCCTGCGCGTGTTCGCGCGCTTCATCGCGACCTTCACGCCGCCCGCCACGCCGTGAGCCCGGCCCCCGTCGAGCGCGTGCCGCTCCTGTGGCGGCGCACGTGCGCGCTTGGCGTCGCGCAGATCGTGTCGTGGGGAACGCTCTTTTACACCATCGCGGTGCTGGGGCAGGCGATGCGCGGCGACACCGGTGTGTCGGAGCTGTGGCTGTACGGCAGCTACACGGCCGGCCTCTTCGCCTCGGGCAGCGTGTCGCCGTGGGTCGGCCGCGAGATCGACGCCCACGGTGGACGTCGCGTGCTTGCAGGGGGCTCCCTCCTCGCCGCCGCGGCGTGCGTGCTTCTGGCGCTCGCGCAGGGGCCGCTCACCGTACTGGCGGGCTGGGCACTGGCCGGCGTGGCCATGGGCGCCACGCTCTACGATCCGGCATTTGCCACGCTGCACCAGATCGCGGGTGCCTCGTATCGACGTGCGGTGACGGCGCTCACGCTCTTCGGCGGCTTCGCGAGCACCGTGTTCTGGCCGCTCTCGCTCTATCTGCTCGACACCTACGGCTGGCGCACGGCCTATGCCGCTTATGCCGTCCTGCACCTCGCGGTGTGCCTGCCCATTCACCTCGCCAGCGTACCGGCGGGTCGCCACGGTATCGCGCCGGCCGCGCAGGCCAGCGCCACGCCCGCGCACGGCGGGTCGGTCTTCCTGTGGCTTGCGACCGCGCTGTCGCTCGTCGCGTTCATCGCGTCAGCGGTCACGTCGCATCTCGTGGGACTGCTCACGGCCACCGGTCTCTCGTCGCGCGATGCGGTACTCGTGGGCTCGCTGATCGGTCCCATGCAGGTGGCCGGGCGCATCATGGAGTTCGCCTTTGCGCGGCACGTGCGGGCCATCACGGTGGGCACATTCGCGTTCACGCTGATGGCGGTGGCGCTCGCGATCCTCTCGCAGGTGCACGGGATCTGGATCGTGGCGCTCGCCTTCGCCATCACCTACGGCTGGGCCAACGGCGTCGTCACGATCGTGCGCGGCACCGTGCCGGCGGAGCTCTTTGGGCACCGGGGCTATGGCGCGCTGCTCGGTCGACTCGCCATGCCGCAGTTCGTCACCAAGGCCGCGGCGCCGTTCGCGGTCGCGCTGCTTTTCATCGTCGATCCGTCGCGCGCATGGACGCCCTATGCGCTTCTGGCACTGGGACTCGCCGCAGTCGCCGCGTATCTCGCGGCGGTGCGCCATCCACATCGAGACGGTGGAGTACCCCGGTAATCGGCTGTGCCCGCCACCGGAGCCCCAGTCGCTTCAGGGACAGACCATGCCGCTCGGAAGCCACGGGCACAGGTTCGTGCCCAGCGTGGCCGCGGGAATGTAGACGGTCGCCGCCTTCTTGTTGGGCACGGGGGTGAACGGAATGCCGATCGTGGCCTTCCAGGTGTTGCCGAAGGGGGGGCCCATCTCGTTACGGCCGCCCGACACCGAGAGGGGCTGCGCGACGCGCTCTGCGAAGTTGGGAGTGGCGAGCGTGTCGTAGGGCTGCACCGCGATCCCCGCCGGCGGCGCGGCGCCTCCCTCGCAATAGTCGAGCAGCGTGCACGCACCCACCGAGAATTCCGCGGGCGTACCCAGCATCGTCAGGTAGACGTTGGACGACCAGATGGTCTCCGCCCCCTGCGTGATGATCACGGGGTACGAGGTGATGGGAAGCTGAGCCGCGGTGGTGAGCAGGATCCCGGTGGTATTGACGTACCCGCCGGGACTCGAGGCGCTCACGTTGGCGACGATGGTGCACCCCGTGGGCGGAATGACGGTGCCCTTTGCCATCTTGACGTAACTCGACGTGAACGACGTGCCGTCGCAGGTGGTTTGGGTGGCGTCTACGCCTGTTACCGTGAGGTTGGGCGGCACTTCATCGATGAAGTCGAGCGCGAGGTCCACGCTGGCGCCGGGACCCGCCACGACGATCGACAGCTGCAGGTCGTTAGCGCTCGCGGTGGTCGCCGCCATGCTTTGCGAGACCGGGGCCCCCGCCGTGGGGGCACTTTGGATGCTTACCACGACCGGGCTGGGGGCCGCGGCCGTCCCGCTGTTGAGCCCGAAGGACTGGGCGCCGGAGATCGTTTGCACACCGCTTCCACTCGGGGTGACGACGATGCCGATCGTGCAGCTCGCCGTGTTGCTCGATAGGGTGGCATCGACGCCTGTCACGATCGAGGTGTTGTTGTACGTCAGGTTCTGGCACGTCGTGGTCGAGGCATCCTGCGTGTACGTCCAACCCGCCGGTAGCGTGAACACGAAGGGCGGACTGCCAACGGCGAGCGACGTGGCACCGGGCGTGCCATCGGAGATTGTCACGGTGAAGGCGGTGCTCCCACCGGAGGTCAGGTTGGCAGATGCGACTGTCTGGGTCACGCATGGCGCCTGCGGACACGTGTCCGGCACGTTGTACGCGGCGGTGGACGCGGGAGGCGTGACGGTGATGGGGGTGGTGCCCGAGACCGTGTAGCCCGTGCCAGCGGTGTACGTTGCC
>CALFEY010000120.1 GCA_937958295.1 uncultured Pseudomonadota bacterium | reverse complement strand
CGGGGATGCGGTGTTCGCCTGGGCCGGGGTGCCGTGCGTCGGGCGTTCGGTGGACTGCGCTGGCATGCCCGCGCGCGCGCTGCCCGCGGCGCAGGGCCTCGAGGTGCCGGGCGCGGTGCCCTAGGCGCGCAGCAGGACTGCGTCGATGTACGCCCGCGTGCTGCCGAGATAGCCCGCCGGATCGAAGAGGCGGTCGAGCGCGGCCTCGTCGAGCACCGCCCGCACGCCGGGATCGTCGGCGAGCACGTCGCGCAGGTGCCGCCCCTGCGCGACGGCCGCCTTCGACGCGGTGCCGACGAGCGTGTGCGCCACGTCGCGACCGAGGGTGGGAGCGAGGGCCATCTGCACGGCCTCGGCCATCGGCAAGCCGTGCAGGAGATCAAGGTTGGCACGCATGCGCGCGGCGTCGACATCGAGGCCTTCGATGGCATAGATCGACGCTTCGAGCGCGCCGCCGGCGAGCAGCACGATCTCGGGAAGCGTCTCCCATTCGGCGGGCCAGTTGCCGAGGCCGCGCTCGTGCTCCTGCACCGCAGCGGCAAGCATCGTGGCCACGAGGTTGGGCACGCGCACCGCGGCCGCCAGCGCGATTGCCGCGCTCACTGGATTGCGCTTGTGCGGCAACGTGGACGATCCGCCGCGACCCGCGGCCGCGGCCTCGAACGCCTCGCCCACTTCCGATTGGGCGAGGAGCGCAAGGTCGCGGGCGAGCTTGCCCAGCGTGGCCACGAGCATGCCGAGCACGGTGGCCACTTCGCAGAAGCGATCGCGCTGCGTGTGCCAGGGAATGGCGGCAGGCGCGAGATCGAGCTCGCGCGCGAGCGCGCTCGCCACCGCGGGACCGTGCGCGCCGAGCGAGGCGAGCGTGCCGGCCGCACCGCCGAACTGCAGCACGGCCACGTCGTGACGCAGGGCGGCCAGGCGGTCGCGGTGGCGCAGGACAGCGTCGAGGATGCCCGCCAGCTTGAGCCCGAGCGTGACCGGGAGCGCCTGTTGCAGCCACGTGCGGCCAGGCATGAGCGTTTGCCGGTGCAACTCCGCCTGCGCGCGCAACGCCGCGGCGAGCCGATCGACGTCGGCGGCGATCAAGGCGAGGCCCTCGCGCAGTTGCAGGACCACGGCAGTGTCCTGCACGTCCTGGCTGGTGGCGCCCCAATGCACGTATCCCTTGGCCGCCGGATCGGCGGTCGCCACCTCACGCGTGAGCGCGGCCACGAAGGGGATGGCGAGGTTGCCCGCGGTGCGCGCCGCGTGCCGCAGGGCGGCCACGTCCATCGGCGCGGCGGCGCAGCAGCGGGCGATGGCTGTCGCCGCGGTGGTGGGGATCACCCCGGTCGCGCCTTCGGCGCGCGCTAAGGCGGCCTCGAAATCGAGCATGCGCGCCACGAAGGCCTCGTCGCAGAAGAGGTCGCGCAGCGCATAGGAAGTGAAGAGCGTGTCGGGCACGACGGGAGGGGAGCGAAGGACGGGGCGTTGAGGGTAACGCCAGCGGCGTGGCGCTGGCAAACGGCGCGGGCCTCGCCCGCATGGGACGGCGGCGCCGTCAACGCCCCGCGCGGCCCTCGAGCTCGACCCAGCGCTCGAGCTTCGTGGCGAGCAGGTGCTCCACCTCCGCGGCGCGCTCCGCGTCGCGCCGCATCGACTCGCCGCTTTCCACGTGATAGTCGGCGCCACTCATGCGTGTGGTGAGCGCCGCCTGCTCGGCCTCGAGCGCCGCGAGCTCCTCCGGCAGCGCCTGGAGCTCGCGCTGCTCCTTGTACGACAGCTTGGCGGCGGCACGCGCGAGGCGCGGCGGTTCGGCACGCCGCTCGGGCACTGCGGCCTCGCGCGACGCCGCGGCCGGGGCTCGCCGCTGGGCGACCCAGTCGCTGTACCCGCCGACGTACTCCTTCCACCTGCCGTTGCCTTCGGCGACGATGGTCTGGGTCACGACGTTGTCGAGGAACGTGCGATCGTGGCTCACGAGCAGGAGCGTGCCGCCGTAGGCCTGCAAGGTGGACTCGAGGAGCTCGAGCGACTCGATATCGAGGTCGTTGGTGGGCTCGTCGAGCACGAGCAGGTTGGTGGGCTGGGCGAACAGGCGCGCGAGCAGCAGTCGATTGCGCTCGCCCCCCGACAGCGTGCTCACCGGCGCCTGCGCCCGCTCCGGCGGGAAGAGGAACTCGGCGAGGTATGACAGCACGTGCTTGCGTGCGCCGGCCGTGTCGATCCACTCGCTGCCGGGGCTGATCGTCTCGGCGAGAGAGCGCGCCGGATCGAGCTGCGCGCGCATCTGGTCGAAGTACGCCACTTCAAGCCGCGTGCCGAGGCGCACGCTGCCGGCGTCAGGCGCGAGCTCGCCCAGGATGAGCTTGAGGAGCGTGGTCTTGCCAGCGCCGTTGGGACCGATCACGCCGAGGCGGTCGCCGCGCATGATGACGAGGTCGAGGTCGCGCACGATCACGTTCTCGCCGTAAGCCTTGGTCACGCCCGCGAGCTCGGCCACGAGCTTGCCGGAGCGCTCGCCCGCCGCGAGGTTGAACGCGACGTTGCCCGTGCGCTCGCGCCGCGCCGCGCGCTCGCGCCGCAGCGCTTCTAAGCGCCGGACACGGCCTTCGTCGCGCGTGCGGCGCGCTTCCACGCCCTTGCGGATCCATGCTTCCTCCTGCTTCCAGAAAGTGTCGAACTTGCGCTGGGCCACGCTTTCGGCGGCGAGCTCGCTGGCCTTGCGGGCTTCGTAGGCGGCGAAGTTGCCCGGATAGGAGCGCAGCAGGCCACGATCGAGCTCCACGATGCGCGTGGCCACGGTGTCGAGGAACATGCGGTCGTGCGTGATCACCACCACGGCCGGTTGCTTGCGCACGAGCTCCTCGAGCAGTGCGATCCCGTCGAGGTCGAGATGGTTGGTGGGCTCGTCGAGAAGGAGCAGGTCGGGGTCGAGGGCAAACGCCAGCGCGAGCGCGGCGCGCTTGCGCTGGCCGCCCGAGGCGGAGGCCGGAGACAGCGCTTCGTCGAGTCCGAAGCGATGCAGGTACTCCACGAGTCGCGCCTCCGTGCGCCAGCGGTCGCGCTCGTCGCCGTGGTGGAGGGCAGGACCCGCGCGCTCGAGCAGGCTCTCGCGCAACGAGGTGGCCGGCGGCAGCACGGGCTCCTGCTCCACGAGGAGCGCGCGCAGGCCGTCCTGGCGCTTCATGGTACCGGCGTCGAGGTCGGCGGTGCCGGCCAGCACGGCGAGCAGCGAGGATTTGCCGGTGCCGTTGCGGCCGATGAGGCCCACGCGCTCGCCGCCGTCCAGGGCGAGGTCCGCGCGATCGAGGAGGGGATGCAGGCCGAACGCGAGCTCGGCGTCTTTGAGGGTGATAAGAGGCATGGCCGTAGGATAATCGCTCTTGCGCGTCGTCCGTCGGGCGGCGCTTCATTCCCTCGATGACCGGAAAGGATGCAGCATGCCGAAAGCGTATTGGGTCAGTGTGTACAAGGCGGTCCACGACAACGACAAGCTCGCGGCGTACGCGAAGCTCGCCGGGCCGGCGCTCACCGGCGCCGGCGGACGCTTCCTCGCCCGGGGATTGCCCGCCAAGACCTACGAGGAAGGCATCCAGCAACGCACGGTGCTGCTCGAGTTCGACAGCGTCGAGCTGGCCATCGCGGCGCACGACTCGCCCGCCTATCAGGAAGCGCTCGCGGCCCTGGGCGACGGCGTGTCGCGCGAGATCCGCATTCTGGAAGGCGCGTAGCTGCCCGGTGCCACGCAGCGCCGCGCGGCGACGCGGCGCTGCAATCGCGATGTCACCTCGCTGTAAAGGCCCGCCCGTAGTGTGGCGCCCTTCCCAGGCGCAACGACCAAGGCGGCCCACCATGGCAAAAGATGTCACGCAATACGACGAGCACGACGACGTCAACCCCTCGAGCAACACCACTTTCGACACCGTGCTGCGCGGGCGGCTGTCGCGCCGCGCGCTCCTGCGCGGATCCGCAGGGGCCGTCGCCGGTACGTTCCTTGGCACGAGCCTCATCGCCTGTGGCGATGACAGCTCCACGCCCACTCCGATCGTCGAGCGCAAGCTCACGCTGAACTTCACCCCGGTGGCGAAGTCGCTCGCCGATACGGTCGTCGTCCCCGCGGGCTATGCCGCCAGCGTGCTCTTCCGGCTGGGCGACCCGCTCGCGGCCGGCGTGGTGGACTATCGCAACGACGGTACCGACGACGCGGCGACGTTCGACCGTCGCTGCGGCGACCACAACGACGGCATGCACTATTTCGGCCTCGGCGCCGGCGGGTACGCCCCGATGGCGAGCGATCGCGGCCTCCTCGTGCAAAACCACGAGGCCATCACGCCGCTCTTCCTGCACGCGAAGGGTCCCACGATTGTCGACAACGCCCGTACCGTGAACGACGAGGTGATCAAGGAGCTCAATGTCCACGGCGTGTCGATCATCGAGGTGGCCAAGAGCGGCAATGCGGTCACCTACGTGCGCAATTCGCCGTACAACCGGCGCGTCACCACGATGACTGACATGATCCTGTCGGGTCCGGCCGCCGGCAGCGCTGCGATGATCACGCAGTACTCCACGGACGGCCTGCGCACCCGCGGCACCGTGAACAACTGCGCCAATGGCTACACGCCGTGGGGCACGTATCTCACCTGCGAGGAAAACTGGGCGGGCTACTTCCGGCGCATCGCGGCCACCGACAATCCCAAGCGCACCGCGAAGGAGCTCACCTCCTTTAGCCGCTACGCAGTGGCCGGCACCGGTCGCGAGCTGTGGGCCACGGCCAAGGCCGCCGATCCCGCCGACACCACCTTCTTGCGCTGGAATGCCGAGAAGACGGGCGCCACCGCCGACGGCAGCGACGACTTCCGCAACGTGCCCAATACCTACGGCTGGGTCGTGGAGATCGACCCCTTCGCACCCAACTCGACGCCGCGCAAGCGCACCGCGCTCGGCCGCTTCGCGCACGAAGGCGCGTGGCTCGGCCCGGTGGTCGCGGGCAAGCCGCTCGTGTGGTACATGGGCGACGACTCGCGCAACGAGTACATCTACAAGTACGTCTCCAACGCCAACTGGGACCCGGCCGATGCCGCGCGCGGCATCGCCGCGGGCGACAAGTACCTCGACGCCGGCAAGCTCTACGTGGCGAAGTTCAACGCCGACGGCACCGGGCAGTGGTTGCAGCTCGCCCTGGGCAGCAACGGCATCTCGGGTACCAGCACGCCCTATCCCTTCGCCGACCAGGCCGACGTGCTCATCAATGCCCGCCTGGCAGCGGATGTCGCCGGCGCGACCAAGATGGATCGGCCGGAGTGGAGCGCCGTGCATCCGCGCACTGCCGAGATCTATGTGACGCTGACCAATACGAACGCCGCCTCGCGCAGCGTCGCGCAGACCGATCCCGCCAATCCGCGCTTCTACAACGATCCCACCACCACGGGCACGGCGCAGCGCGGCAATCCCAACGGACACATCATTCGTTTTGCAGAGAACGGTGCGGATGCGTCGTCCACCGGCTTTACGTGGGACATCTTCCTCTTCGGCGCGCGTGCCACCGCGGATGCGGCCAACGTGAATGCCTCGGGGCTTACCGCGGCCAACGACTTCAGCAGCCCCGACGGATGCTGGTTTTCGAGCAACGGCCTGCTGTGGATCCAGACCGACGACGGCGCCTACACCGATGTGACCAACTGCATGATGCTCGCGGCCGTTCCCGGCAGCGTGGGCGACGGCGGCAAGAGGGCGATCGTGAATACCGATGCCGGCGCGAGCAAGACGGTGCAAACCTACGTGGGTGCGTCGCTGGGCGAGGATCGCCTGCGCCGCTTCCTCGTGGGGCCGAAGGATTGCGAGATCACCGGTATCGCGGAGACGCCTGATCGCAAGGCGCTGTTCGTCAACATCCAGCACCCGGGCGAGACGACGCCCGCCGCGGCGTTCGCTTCGGGCAGCTTCATCAGCCACTGGCCAGACGGCGGCGCGGCGCGCCCGCGTTCCGCGACGATCGTGATCACGAAGAATGACGGCGGGGAAGTGGGGGGGACGTTGGCGTAGCACCGTCCTGTCGGGTGCCACCGTACCTCGGGTCCCGTGACGGTAGTGGTGCCGTGGCGCCGGTGGTG
>CALFEY010000119.1 GCA_937958295.1 uncultured Pseudomonadota bacterium | reverse complement strand
CTGCCGCTGATCGCCGGCCACCTGTCCCGCATGCCCACGCTCCGACACATCGTGGTGGCGGCACCGTCCGGGGCCCAAGCCTTCAGGGAGAAGCTCCCAGCGGCCCTGGACTGGGAGAAGCTTGTGGCGGGCCAACCCGATCACTACCCGTGGCCGGAGCTCGACGAGTACGCTCCGATGGGCCTGTGCTACACCAGCGGCACGACGGGCAACCCCAAGGGGGTGGCGTATTCGCATCGGTCCACGTATCTGCACACCATGGCCCAGGCGATGACCGACGGCGTGGGGCTTTCCGCCACCGATTGCGTCCTCCAGGTGGTGCCCATGTTCCACGTCCTGGGGTGGGGGTACCCGTACACCGCCACGATGCTCGGCGCCAAGCAGGTTCTGCTCCACGGAAGCCTGCGTCCGGAGGCGATACTCGATGCCATCGAGACGGAGCAGGTGACGTTTTCGGCCGCCGTGCCTACGGTATGGCAAGAGGTGCAAAGCACCTTGCAGCGCTTCCCCGGGCGCTGGACGCTCCGCGAGTTCAAGCGCATCAACTGCGGCGCGTCGGCCCCGTCCGCATCGTTGATCCGCTGGTACTGGGACGAGCTTGGTGTGGAGATGATCCAGACGTGGGGCATGACCGAGACCAACCCACTCGGCGTCACCTCGCGTCGCGTGGCCAAGCGCGCCCACCGCACGCTGTCGGCGGATGAGCAGAATCGCAACGTCGCGAAGACGGGCCTGCCGCTACCGGGGATCGACCTCGAGATCGTCGACGACGACGGCAAGATCCTGCCGCACGATGGCACCACCCCCGGCAACCTGCTCATCCGCGGGCCCTGGGTGTGCGCCGAGTACTATCGCCATCCGGCCCCCGACAAGTTCCAGGGGGGCTGGCTGCATACCGGCGACATCGCCAAGATCGACGGCGAGGGCTACCTCATCATCAGCGACCGCGCCAAGGACCTGATCAAGTCGGGCGGCGAGTGGATCTCGTCGATCGATCTCGAGAATCACATCCTAGCCATGCGGGGCGTGAAATGGGCGGCGGTCGTGGCGCAGCCTCATCCCAAGTGGGGCGAACGCCCCGTGGCACTCGTCGTGCGCGAGGACGGATCGGAGGTCACCGCGCAGTCCGTAGTCGCCCACTGCGCCGCTCGCTTTGCGCGGTGGCAATTGCCCGACGACGTACTGTTCATCGCCGTCATGCCGCTCAACAGCACGGGCAAGCTGGACAAGAAGGCCATTCACGCCAAGCTCCGCGAGGATGCCTATGTCCTGCCCGCACTGCGCGCCAACGCCGCTCCGGACGCATGACAACGCCCGAGCGACCGCATGATCCGGCTACCGACCCACCCCCGCCAGCACGTTCGCCTTGAGGAAGCGCTCCACCACCAGCATGAACGCGATCGACGGCACCAGCAGCAACAGCGCCGTGATGGAGGCGATTTGATAGTTGCCGCCCATGCTCGCGTTGAACATCAGGAGCGGCAGCGTCGTCACGTCGGGCACGCCTACGAAGTAGGTGCCCGTGAACTCGTCCAGCGACTCGAGGAATACGAAGATGGCGCTGGCGATCAGGCCGGGCGCCGCCAGCGGTAGGGTGATGGTACGAAAGCACGTCCACGGCGAGGCGCCCATGTTGCGAGCCGCTTCCTCGAGCGAGGCGTCCACCGACGCGAACGCGGCGGACGCGATCCACACCGCCAGCACCAGCCCGTGGGAGGCATGCACGAGCACCACGCCGAGGATGGTGCCGTTCAATCCGATCTCGTAGAACACGCGCGCGATGTTCACGTACACCGGCAGGTTCGGCACGGCTTGCGGCAGCAGGAAGGCGAGCAGGATGAGACCCCGCCAGCGCAGCTTGAGGCGTGCCAGCGCGTAGCCGGCCGGAATGGCCACGGCGAGACTCATCACCACGGTGAGCAAGGCAATCCAGATGCTGGTCCCGAGCGACCCCCACGCTCCCCCGCGCGGACTGAACACGCGCCCCCAGAAGGAGAAGCCGAATTCCTGCGGCACCTTGTTGGGGAAGTACCATTTCTCCGCGAAGGCCCACAGGAAAAGATTGGCGAGCGGCCCGAAGATGACGAAAGCGAGCAGACCGAGCAGTACCGCCAGGGCGAGCGTGTCGGGCCAACGGCGCCAGGGGCGCGACATCACGGCCCTTTCGCCTGCGCCGCCGTGGCGTGGCGGAGATAGATCCACGCAGCCCCCGCAGCGACCACGAGCGACATGAGGCACAGCGCGTTGGCCACGTTGTAGTCGGACAGCGTGCTGATGCGATAGGCGATGTCCACCGTGACCATCGTCGGCGAGTTGGGGTTGATCATCATCGGTACCGAGAGCACCGACAGCATCGTCACGAACGACAGCACGAGTCCCACCAGCAGCGTGCCGCGCACCTGCGGCAGCACGATGTCCCACAGGACGCGCAGCCGGCGCGCGCCGAGGTTGCGCGCCGCCTCGATGTGCTGGGTCTCGATGGACGCCATCGCGCCGGCCAGCAGGAGCGTAACGAACGGCGCCTGCTTCCACACGAAGGCGATCACGATGCCGCGCCAGTCGAGCAGACTCTGCGCCTGCAACGGCTCGATGAGGCCGGAGCCGATCAGGGCATGATTGAGCATCCCGTTCTTGGCGAGGAACGCCCGCATGATCTGCCCGGTGACGATGAACGGGATGAACAGCGGCCAGCGGTAGAGCCAGCGCAGAATCGCCACGGCGCGCGGGTTCTCGCCCAGCGTGAGATAGCCCGCGATGGCCACCGCCACGATCCCGATGAGTACGGTGGACAGCGCCACGATCCCCACGGTGAAGATGAGATCCGTGCGATAGAGCTCCCAGGCCTTGGCGAAGTGCTCCAAGGTGAAGCCGCCATCCTTGGCCCGAAAGGCCAGGATCGCCGAGAGTGCGAGCGGGAACAAGAAGAACGCCGCGATGACCGCGAGCGCCGGCAACACGAGCGCATAGGCGCGCCAGCGGCCGGCCACGGCGGTGGCGCTCATGCGAAAGGAGGACGACGCCGCCGCGCCACGCGGTGCGGCGGCGTCGTGCGCGAAACCGGCACGCGGGCTATTTCAGGACGACGCGCTCGTAGCCTTCGACGATGTCCGTGAAGTAATCGGACAGCGGGAACGGACGGCCATTCCTGGCAAGCTCCGCCGGCGTGATGTCGGTGAAGAGCTTGTTCCACTCCGCCGGGGTGAGCTTCGCTTGCACGTGCTGCGGATCGATGCCGGGGTACCAGTTGAACTGTTTCACGATTCCCTGCGCCTGCACCTCGGGACTCTCGGCGAAGTCGACGAACTTCTTGGCGAGCGCGGCATTGGCGGCCTTGGCGGGAATCACGTAGTACATCGGCTGTCCCGGCATGCCGGGCGCGGGCAGCACGAGCTTCGTCTTCGGATTGAGCTTGCCGTCGGCCACCCAGGTGTAGAACATGTCCACCCACACCGGACCCATCGCGATCTCGCCGCGGTTCAGCATGTCGAGGGTGCCGGCGTTGCCGGGCGTCATCACGACGTTCTGGTTGAAGACCTTGAGGCCCGCAAGCGACTTGTCGATGACCGCCTTGTCCGACGCGGCATAGGGGCCCTTCTCCAGCTTGTCGCCCAGCCCGCTGTTGGCGCCGACCCAGCCCATCACGAAGCCCACGCCGGACATGCCGCCCTTCACGCCGTTGTAGCCGAACTGCTTCGGATTCTTCTTCACCCATTCCGCGAGCTCGGTGTACGACTTGGGCGGATTCTTCACGAGGTCGGGGTTGTACGCGAAGGCGATCTGGCTGTGGAACATGGGCAGGACGTAGCCGTCCACGTTCGCGCCGAGCGCATTCTTGGCCGAGTCGCGCGACACGAGCTTGCCGGCCGCCACGTCGTTGCGGTACGGCATGAGGAGCTTGTCCCCGACCATCGTTGCCGCACCGCGCTGGTGAACGACGGCTACGTCGGTGTCCCACGCGGCCGTCCCGGCCTTCTGCTGGGCCGACAGCTTCTCGTAGATCTTCTGCGAGCCGGCGTCGCCCGGCCCGGTACCCACGGCGCGCACTTTCACGCCCGGATTCATCGCCTCGAACTTGGGGCCAAGATAGTTGTTCACGTAGTCGACCATGTTCTGGTCGCCCGCCGTGACGACATTGAGCGTCTGGGCGCCAATCGCACCGGCAAAAGCCAGCGCGACACCTGCCGCAAGGGCGGGAAGCAAGCGAGTGATACGCATCGTTCTTCTCCTCAGTGGGGCGAACCGCGCCCGGTAACGGACCTGCAGACGACTTAGGGCGGCACGCAGCCGATGACGCCGATGCCGGATCCTTCGGCAATCCAGCCGCGGCCCATCATCTGCGCGCGAACGCCGGGTTGGGTCGTGTAGCGATGATTGGGGGCCGCGCCCTGGCCGTCGTTGTAGAGGCGATACAGGGGCGCGGTGCCGGATGCGCATGATCCATCGGGGGCCGGCAGCGCGAGGCCGAACACCACCCCCTCGAGCTGCCACGCGGGGTTGGCCTTCACGGTCGCGCACTCGGCGGCGTAGGGCGTGCAGAAGTGCGAGCTCTTGGGCGCAAAGCTCTCGCTGAAGAAGCGGCAGGTATCCGCCGTGCCGGGCATTCCAGTGCCGAACACGTTGAATTGCTCGCCGGTACGCGCCCAGCCGGCGAGCGTGCCGTTGTCCAGGAGCGCAATCTCGTTGGCGAGCGTGGTGACGAAGTAGTGGTCGAAGCCAGCGTGGTAGTACTCGATGGCGGTTTGCGACTGAGCAGGCGCCGCGCAGGCACGATGCGTGGCGACGATTCGTGGGGCCGCGCCGGCTGCGAGGTCGATCGAACGCAACAGTGCGCCCGTGGCCGGGTCGAGTACGGCGAGCCTTGGCAGGATGTGGCCCCCCCTATGTTCTCGTCTCCCGCGATCAGCACGCTGCCATCGGGTGCGATCGCCAGCGACGTCTCATAGACCGTGCCCGTGAACCCGGACACGATCTCGCTTCGCCACAGCGACGACGTGCCGATCGCCCCTGCCGCGGCATCGAACGGGAACGCCGAGATGGCGTCGCGGGCGCCGCGCTGGCCGCTGCGTACGAACACGCGGGTTCCATCGGGACCAAAGACCACGGCATTGCCGACCGCGCCGAGGTTGACCGATCCGGTCACCGTGAGGGACGGCAGCGCGAAGGCGACGAGCCGCGTGGATCCCCCTCCGACGACGGCCACGCCCGACCTGCCCCCTGGGGCGAGGTACACGCGCGCCACGTAGTCCTGGCCGAACGTGAGCTCCTTGCCGTTGTCGGTGAGTCCCTCGCCAGCGATGACGAGCCGGCGTATCGCGCCGCCTGCGCTCATGGCATTGGCATGGAGCATCACGAGCGCCTGGCTGCCGTCGGCATCCACGGATACCGACCGGGCGAGCTTGCCGGGGTACGCCAAGGTCGCGAGCTGGCGCTGGGCCGCGAGATCGACCAGCGCAACGGGCGTGGCGCTATTCGCGCCCACCACCACGGCCGTCGCGCCATCGCACGCGATATCGAGAGTATCCGCGTCGTTGTCCACTGGAACGCGCAGCGGCGTTGTGGCAACAGCGGACGCCTGCACGAAGAGATCGGCGGGCACCAGCGTGATGGCCCTGTCTGCGAAGGTGACGGCAACCAGGGCCGATGCAGCGCTTGCCGCAGTGCCCCGGCGCTTGGCGTTCTTGATCGATTGCGCGCGCTTCAGGCAGAAGCGACGCAAGGAGACGCTTCGCGTCATCCATGCTCCCCCGCCGGGGGGGCCACCTGCTCACCCCGCGGAAAGACGAGTAACGCGGCGGACGGAACCATGACCGCAACGCGTTGCCCTTCATCGATACGTCCCGGCGCATGCGCCCAGACGTCACCGCCGGGCACTGTCACCCGATACCGGTAGCCGTGGCCAACGTAGACCGACTGGGCGACATCGCCGGCAAGGTGCAAGGTATCGTCGGGCGCGGAGACATCGGAAGGCTCCACGCGCGCGGCATCGCTTCGGAAATGTGCCGTGACGGCCACGCCGTCGGCGCCTCCTGCCCGCAGCCGGCCGTCGGCGCCCCGATACATGGGCAACGCATTATCGGCGCCCATGAATCCGGCCACGAACGACGAGCCGGGCCGGTGGAATACTTCCTCGGGCGTTCCGAACTGGACGACGCGACCCGCGTCGATCACCGCAATGCGGTCGGCGAGCATGAGCGCTTCCTCCCGATCGTGCGTGACGTACACCGCCGTGATCCCGATACGCTTCTGCAACGCGCGGAGCTCGTGTCGCAACTCGAGGCGGACCTTGTAGTCGAGGTTGCTCATCGGCTCGTCGAGGAGCAGAAGCGTGGGATCCACCGCGAGGGCACGTCCCATCGCGACGCGCTGGCGCTGGCCACCGGAGAGTTGCGTGACCGGCCGAGCGGCGAAGCCCTCGAGCTGCAGGAGCTTCAGCATCTCGTCGACGCGGCGCGCGATGGCATCGGCCTTGGCGCCACGCATGCGCAGTCCATAACCGATGTTGCCGGCCACGGTCATGTGCGGCCACAGCGCATACGACTGGAACATCATTGCCGTGGCGCGCTTCTCGGGGGCGAGGTGCGTGATATCGCGGCCATCCACGCGGATCGTCCCCGACTGCGGGATGACGAAGCCGGCAATCGACCGCAGAAGCGTGGTCTTGCCGCAGCCCGAGCTGCCGAGGAGCGCGATCATCTCGCCGCGCTCCACCCCGAGACTCACCCGATCGAGGACGCGCGTGCCGCCGTACGACACGGAGACATCTTCGATCGAGAGGTAGGGCATGGGGGCACGTTCCGCTAGGCCGCCCGCACTCTGCGATGCGGTGCAGCGGCGAAGTGTGCCCCCAAATTGTTACAGTTGCATGTTGCGGCGCCGCAAAGGACGTCCCCTCTTCGCAGGGTCGACCGCCCTCCCCGAGCGGGAGGTCAGTCCACCTTGATGCCCGCCGCCTTGATCACGGGACCGAAGCGGTCGTAGTCGCGCTTGATCTCGTCGGCGAAGGCCTCGGGCGGGCCCGGGGTCACGCGCACCCCGAGGGCGAACATCTTGTCCTTCATCTCCTGCGTGTTGAGCGACGCGTTGAGCTCGGCATTGAGCTTGTCGACGACCGCGCGCGGCATCTTTGCCGGCCCCACGAGTCCGATCCAGGACATCACCACGACGTCGGGTATCCCGCTCTCCACGACGGTGGGCACGTCAGGGAGCGAGGGCCAGCGCTCGGGACTCGATACCACGATCGGACGCAGCTTGCCCGACTTCACGAGGGCCATGCCGCCCGCCACCGAAGCCATGCCGATGGGGATGTGGCCCGCCATGGCGTCGGCCATGGCCGGGCCGCCGCCCTTGTACGGGACGTGCACGAGATTGGCCCCCGATTTCTGCACGATCAGCGTGGCGATGAGATGCTCGTTGCTTCCAGTGCCCGACGTGCCGTAGTCGAGTCCCTTCGAGCTCTTCTTCGACAGCGCGATCAACTCCTGCAGGTTGCGTGCCTCCACGCTCGGATTCACCGTCATGATGAAGGGGTAGTCGCCGATCTTGCCGATCGGCGTGAAGTCCTTCGTCACGTCGAACGGCAATTTTTCGAACACGAACGGATTGATGGTGAGGATGCCGTTGTAGACGAGCATGAACGTGTAGCCATCCGGCTCGGCATTGGCCACGTACTGGCCCGCCACGTTGCCGGTAGCACCCGGGCGGTTCTCGACAACGACCTGCTGGCCGAGCCGCTTGGACATCGCTTCGGCGACGAGCCGCGCCGCGGCATCGGAGACACCTCCGGGCGGAAAGGGCACCGCCATATGCAGCGACTTGGTGGGGAAAGCGGCCGGCGCCTGCGCGAGCGCGAGCGGGGACAACGGGAGGAGCGCGCCGACCGCCAGCGCGAGCCCTGCCAGCCGCGCGCGGCGGCCCTGCATCGGTTGCTTCATCGAGTCTTCCTCCTGGGTGAAACGCTGCAGCCGCTCTGTTCAGGCGGCTTGCTGCAGCGTGGATGCGGCATCCATCGTGGTGGTGCGCCGCATGTCGCGCGGCTGGTCGGCGGGATAGCGACGGCCCCGGTGCATCGTGACCCGGTTGTCCCACATCACGAGATCGAACTGGCGCCACGTGTGTGCGTAGACGCGCTCGCGTTGCGTTGCGTGCTCCGTGAGCTCGCGCAGGAGCGCGCGCGCCTCGGGCAGCGGCCACCCCTGCAGGGCGCCGCCATGCGACGACAGGTAAAGCGAGAGGCGTCCACTCACGGGGTGCCGGCGCACCAGGCGCTGGGCCACCGGGACGAACTTGCGCTCCTCTTCCTCCGTGAAGCGGAAGCCAAGCTCCCCGCGCGAATGGAGGCGACTGTGCTCGCACACGAGGTCGCGCACGAGTGCCTTGGTCTCCGCGTCGAGCGCGTCCCAGGCGGAGCGCATGTCGGCAAACTCGGTGTCGCCTCCGCGATCAGGAATGGCCCGAGCGGAGAGCATCGAGTACTTCGCGGGCACGGTCTTGTACGAGCTGTCCGAGTGCCAGAGGAGGTTGCCGAGCTGGAACAGGCGCTGGCGGTCGTCGCGGGGCAACGGCTTGTTGTCGCGATCGAGGTTGGACACGTCATTGATCTCGGCCGGGATGCGACCTACCTGGACGTTGTCCCCCGGTACGGAGTACGCGGGCTCGATCTCGCCGAAGCTGCGCGTGAAGGCGATCTGCTGCTCATTGGTGATGTCCTGGCCGGGGAACACCAGCACCGCGAAGCGATCCATGCCCGCCTCGATGCGGGCGACCTCTTCGGGACGCAGCGGCTGCCGCAGGTCCAGCCCCGTGACACGGCCGGCAAATCCGGGACGCGACGCGTCGATCGGGTCGATGCTCATCTTCATGCCTTCCTCCTTACAAATAGCGCAGCTGCAGCCGCTCGATGATCTCCTCGAGCTCGGCCAGCCACGCCTTCTTGTTGGCGATCTGAATGGCCACGGCCTTCTCGCCATCGCCTTCCTCGATCGCCCGCAGCATGCCCGTGTGCGCTTCGTTGGTACGGGTGGGGGGCTTGCGCATGCGCAGCGTGAACATCCGCACGCGCTGCGACTGGTCGAGCAGGTTTTCGCAGATCCGCTCGAGCCGCCCGTTGCCTGCGGAGGCCACGAGCTCCATGTGAAAGCGATCGTTCGCCTTGGCCCACCCCGTGATGTCGCCCGCGACGAGCAAGCGCCGCATCTGCGCAACGATCTGGCGCAGCGCCTTCACCCGCTCCGCCCGGTCGGGTCGCGTGGCCAGGGCATAGGCAGCCTGCGACTCCAGCCACTGCATGAGGTCGTGCACCTCGCGGATGTCCTCCACCGTGAGGGGGACGATGCGAATGCCACGCCGCGGCACGATGTCGATGAGGCCGTCGTTCTGGAGTTGCACCAAGGCCTCGCGCAACGGCGTGCGGCTCATGCCCACTGCCTTGGCGAGCTCCTCCTCGAGGAGGTACTCGCCGCCGTGCACGCGGTTGTCGAGCACCATCTGCTTGACCTCGCGATACGCCCGCTCGGCCAACGGGGTGAGGCCCTTGCCCGCGGTGCGGCCGCGGGTGGGGGGGATAAGCGGAACGACCTTGGCCGAAGGGAGGGTCACAGGCGAAATGGGGATGAGAATTATGTATATTTTAATGTATAGATTAATTTATGCAATGGCGTGGCGGCGCGGCGTTTTCCCTGGCAACCGGTGTGGTCGTGCCGGCAGCGGCAGCGCAAAGTTCGATGCGGCGGGAGGCCCGGCGCGGCGGCCGGGCGTCGCGACTGCCCCGGCGGTGGACGTTGCGCCAGGGGAGGCGCGCGCGTGGCGGCGACGCGGGCGAAGCGCGCTCCGCATGACGCGGCAGAGGCCGCGCTCAGCCCTCGATCGATCGCGCCGTGTAGAGCCGGTGCAGCGTGATCTTGCGCACTTCGGACTTGCTCGACGTGATGTGCGAGCGCAA
>CALFEY010000118.1 GCA_937958295.1 uncultured Pseudomonadota bacterium | reverse complement strand
CTTGATCTTCGCCTTGTCATAGATGATCACGCGGGCGCGGAACGAGAAGCCATCCCAGTTGCCCGCGGGGTCGCGGAACTTGGCGGGGATCTTCTGCGCCAGCACCTCGGACTTGATCGGCTGGAAGAGGCCGAGCTGCTGGGCCTGCCACAGGCGGGCGGCGTCCACGATGAGCAGGACGTCGGCGGGGCTGTTGGCGCCTTCCGTCTTCAGCCGCTCGAGGAGTTGTTCATCGCCGGCCTCGATGCGGTTGATCTTGATGCCCGTGGCCTTGGTGAAGTTGGTGTAGAGCGCCTCGTCGGTCTGGTAATGGCGGGCCGAGTAGAGGTTGAGCACGGCTTCCTCGGCCGCGTGGGCGGCAGAGGTGGCGAGAACGGCCGCCGCCGCAAGGGCGGCAGCAACGGGCGACAGACGAGGCATGGCAAGGCTCCGAGACAGGTGAGGACCGGGGCCGCAAGATACCCGGCAAAACCCCGGATCGTCAATCAGAATACGAACAGTTCTCGTTTCTGATCTCTCGTTTTCGATGATACCCCGCTTCGGGGGCGCCGCGCTTTGCCTTTGATCAACCCGCTCAGGGGTCCAGGGGCAGGCGGGACTCGGCCAGCGTGACCCAGTAGCCGGCGCCGATGGCGAGGGCCTCGTCGTTGAAGTCGTAGTGGGGGTTGTGCAGGTTGTACGTGCCCGGACCCCGGCCGCCGCCCAGCCATACGTAGCACCCGGGCCGGGCCTGCAACATGAAGGCGAAGTCCTCCGAGCCCATGGACGGCGTGGGGTCGGTATCGATGCTGGCGGAGCCCAGGAGTGCGCTGGCTGCGGCGAGCGCGTGCCCGGTTTCCGCCTCCGTATTGATCGTGGCGGGATAGCGCCGCTCGTAGCGCAGGGTGGCTGTCATGTCGAAGGTGGCCGCAAGCCCGTCGACGATCTCGCGCATCCGCCGCTCGATGAGGTCCTGGACCGCGGGCAGGAACGAGCGCACGGTGCCGCGCAGCACCACCTCCTGCGGGATCACGTTCCACGTGTCGCCCCCGTGCACCTGCGTGACGCTCACCACGCCGGCCTCGAGCGGATGCAGGTTGCGGGAGACGATCGTCTGCAGCGCGTTGATTACGTGCGCGGCAAAGGGCATCGGATCGCGGCCGAGGTGCGGCATGGCGGCGTGCGCGCCGCGGCCGGTGGCCACGATCTCGAAGATGTCGTAGGCGCCCATGAGGGGGCCGGCGCGCAGTGCCATTTTGCCCAGCGGCAGCTCGGGCCAGTTGTGCATGCCGTACACGGCCTCCATCGGAAAGCGCTCGAACAGGCCCTCCTCGACCATCACGCGGCCGCCGCCTTCGTTCTCCTCGGCGGGCTGGAAGATGAGGTACGCGGTCCCGTCGAAGCGGCGCCGTTGCGCGAGCGCGCGGGCGGCGCCCAGCAGCATCGTGGTGTGGCCGTCGTGGCCGCAGGCGTGCATCTTGCCGTCGTGGCGGGAGGCGTGGGGCACGCCCGACTGCTCGTGGATGTGCAGGGCGTCGAGGTCGGCACGCAGCCCCACGGCCCGTCCGCTCGTGCCCTGCCGCAGCACGCCGACCACGCCGGTGCCGGCAATGCCGGTGTGCACCTCGAGGCCGAATCTCGCGAGCTTGTCGGCCACGAAGGCGCTCGTGGCCTTCTCCTCGAAGGCGGTCTCGGGATGCGCGTGCAGGTGGTGGCGCCACTGCCGCATGTCGGCATCGAGCGCGAGGATCTCGGGCGGGAGGTTCATGGCGGCGCCGGGAACGGGGGAAAACGAGCGGGAGACCATCCTACCGCATCCGGTAAAATCGGCCGTCGCGACGTAGCCCCCGCCCGCGGGGCCGCATCCTCCTCTGCGAAGTCCTTCTTGAGCGCCACGGTCCACGATCTTCTCGTCATCGGCGGCGGCATCAACGGCGCCGGCATCGCGCGCGATGCCGCCGGCCGCGGGCTGTCCGTGGTGCTCGTGGAGCAGGACGACCTCGCCTCGGCCACGTCGCAATGGAGCACCAAGCTCATCCACGGCGGGTTGCGCTACCTCGAGTACTACGAGTTCCGCCTGGTGGGCGAGGCCCTCGCGGAGCGCGAGGTGATGCTCGCCATCGCGCCGCATCTCGTGCAACCGCTCGCCTTCGTGCTGCCGCACGAGCCGCACCTGCGTCCCGCGTGGATGATCCGCATCGGCCTCTTCCTTTACGACCATCTGGGCGGGCGCAAGACGCTGCCCAAGTCCTTCGGCGTGCGCCTCGCCGGCAGCGCGTATGCCGCGGGGTTGAAGCCGCGCTTCCGCAAGGGCTTCGTGTATTCGGATGCCCGCGTGGACGACGCGCGGCTCGTGGTGGCCAATGCGCTCGACGCGAAGGCACGCGGTGCCGACATCCGCGTGCGCACCAAGCTCGTGGCGGCGCATCGCGACGGCCCCTGCTGGCGCGCCACGCTCGACAGCGAGGACGGTACCACCACCGAAGTGCTCGCGAGGGCGCTCGTGAACACCGCCGGCCCCTGGGTGAAGGAGGTGCTCGACCTCGTGCGGCCGGCCAAGGCGAACGAGGGCAACGTGCGGCACGTGAAAGGCAGCCACCTCGTGGTGCCGCGTGTGCACGGCGAGCGACATGCGTACATCCTGCAGAACGCGGACAACCGGATCGTGTTCGTTATCCCTTACCAGGAGCACTACTCGCTCATCGGGACCACCGATATCACGGTCGAGGCCTTCGAGCATCCGCACATCGGCGCGGACGAGACGCGCTATCTCCTCGAGCTCGTCAACACCTACCTCGACGAGCCGCTCGCCGAGACCGACATCGCATGGACGTACAGCGGCGTGCGGCCCCTCTACGACGACGGCTCGGAGGATCCTTCCGCGGTCACGCGCGACTATGTGCTCAAGGTGGATGCCCTCGACGGCCCGCCCGGGCCCGACCGTGCCCCGGTGCTGTCATCTTTCGGAGGCAAGATCACCACCTATCGCAAGCTCGCCGAGCATGCGCTGCGCGAGCTTGCTCCCTATTTCCCCGGCATGAAGGCCCCCTGGACCGCCACCGCTCCGCTGCCCGGCGGTGACCTGCCGCAGCGCGATCCCGCAGCCTGGGAGGCGCGGTTGCGCGAGCGCTATCCCCAGCTGCCCCCGTCGGTGCTGCACGGCCTCGCCTATCGCCACGGCACGCGGGCGCTCGCCGTGCTGGGCGACGCCCGCACGGCGGCGGACCTGGGTCCCGACTTTGGCGCGGGCCTCACCGGACGTGAAGTGGACTACCTCGTGCGTGAGGAGTGGGCGCGCACGGCCGACGACGTGCTGTGGCGCCGGACCAAGTGCGGCCTGCCGATGACGCCCGCGCAGCGCGCGGCCGTCGCGGCGTATCTTGCGGGGACACGATGAAGCGCATCTGCCTTTTCTGCGGTTCCAATGCCGGCACCCGTTCCGCCTACGCGCAGGCGGCGGCGGATTTCGGGCGCCTGCTCGCCGCGCGCGGCGCCACGCTCGTCTACGGCGGCGGCAGCGTAGGCCTCATGAAGATCGCCGCCGAGTCAGCGCTTGGCGCCGGCGGGCAAGTGATCGGCGTGATCACCGAGCAGCTCATGGTGCGCGAGGTGGGCCACCCCGGCCTCACCGAGCTCACGGTGGTGCCCACGATGCACGAGCGCAAAAAGCTCATGGCGGACCGCGCCGACGCCTTCGTGGCCTTGCCCGGCGGCTTCGGTACCTTCGACGAGTTCTGCGAGATGGCCACCTGGAACCAGCTTGCCATCCACGTGAAGCCACTGGTGCTGGTGAACATCGAGGGCTACTTCGACGGCTTCCTCGCGCAGGTGGACCGCGGCGTGGAGGACGGCTTCCTCAAGGCCGAGCACCGCACCATGGTCGAGGTGGTGACCTCGGTCGCCCACGTGTTCGCCGCCCTCGAACGCTGGCAGGCACCGCCGGTGTCGAAATGGCTGCAAGCGCAGCCGCCCAAGCCTTAAGCGCCGGCCGTGCATCGCGTGGACACCTCCGCCCGCGGCGTCATGCAGCCCCTCGCGTCCATGCCGGCGAACGTCCGTCGGGCGATCCGCGGCGTATTCGCCGACATCGACGACACCATCACCACCCACGGCACGCTGCAGCCCGAGGCCTATGCGGCCCTGGCACGCCTGCGCGCGGCCGGCAAGCTCGTGATCCCCATCACCGGCCGGCCCGCGGGCTGGTGCGATCACATTGCGCGCATGTGGCCGGTCGATGCGGTGGTGGGTGAGAACGGCGCTTTCTTCATGCGCTACGACGCCGCTGCCCGCAGGCTCGTGCGCCGCTTCGTGGTCGACGACGCCACGCGCCGCGCGCAGCGCGCGCGCCTTGGCACCATCGGCCAGGCGATCCTCGCCGCGGTGCCCGGCACCGCGCTCGCCTCCGACCAGCACTATCGCGAGTGCGACCTCGCCATCGACTTCTGCGAGGATGTCCCGCCCCTGCCGCGCGCCGCCATCGATCGCATCGTGGCGCTCATGGAGGCGCAGGGCATGACGGCCAAGGTGAGCTCGATTCACGTCAACGGCTGGTTCGGCGCCTACGACAAGCTCGGCATGACGAAGGTCCTCCTTGCCGAAGCATTCGGCGTGGACCTCGAGCGCGACAAGGCGCATTTCGTGTTCGCCGGCGATTCGCCCAACGATGCGCCGATGTTCGGCTATTTCCCCAACGCGGTGGGCGTGGCCAACGTCGTGCCCTTCCTCGACCGCATCGCCACGCCGCCGCGGTATGTCACCACGCGCGAGGCGGGCGCAGGATTCGTCGAGCTCGCCGACTTCCTGCTCGCGGACTGAGGGAGCTCCTCGGCGGGAGCCGCACGTCATGACCGCGACGTCGCTGTCCGTCGCGTCCCGTCGCCGTTGGTCCACTCCCCTTGCACCTCCGCGCAGTCGGGGCATAATTGCGCCGCCCGTCGCTTGACGGCTCGTTGGGCTCGGTTCGTTCTGGGGAGAATTCTGGATGACGCTGACGCTCTGGATCGTCGCTGCGGTTGTGGTCGTGCTGGTCTTGCTCCTGTGGGCGATCGGCGGCTACAACGCCTTCGTGCGTTTGCGCAATCGCTTCCAGAATGCGTTCGCGCAGATCGAGGTGCAGCTCAGGCGCCGCTTCGAGCTGATTCCCAATCTGGTCGAGGCCGCCAAGGCCTATCTCGGTCACGAGCGCGAGACGCTCACGCACGTCATCGAAGCGCGCGCCGCCGCCGTGGGTGCGAGCGAGCGTCTTGCCGCCCGTCCCGGCGGCGCGGCGGAGCTGCAGGGGCTCGCTACGCAGGATGCCGCATTGAGCGGTGCGCTGGGGCGCCTGCTCGCGGTGATCGAGGCGTACCCCGACCTCAAGGCCGATCGCACGATCGCGACGCTGACCGAAGAGCTCACCGCTACCGAGAACAAGGTCTCGTTCGCACGCCAGGCCTACAACGATGCGGTGCTGACGTACAACACCAAGGTCCAGAGCTTCCCGGACAACGTGCTGGCGTGGTTCTTCCGGTTCGACACGGCGCCGCCATTCGCCACCGACTCGCCTGCCGAGCGTGCCCCGGTCCGCGTGAGCTTCGGCTAGCTTGGCCGCGGATCCGCTCGCGGCGCCGCCGGCGCCGCCCGCCTCCGACTTCTTCAGTGCCCAGGATGCGGCGCGCTGGCGCGCCCGCCGCTGGCTCGTGGTGTTCGCGGGCTGCGTGGTGGCGGTGGTCGGGGTGATGGTCGTCTACGTCGCGCTGGTCTCGACGTGGGTGACGCTGGCCCAGTCGCGGGATACCCTGCCGTGGGAGGAGGCGCTGCTCGCCGCCCCGCGCGACCTCATGCTCGGCACGGCTGTGGTGACACTGCTCATGGTCATCCGCGGCACGTGGACGCGCGCGCAGGAGCTGCAGCACGGCAGCGACACGCTTGCGCTGTCGATCGGCGCGCGCGCGGTGTCCGCCAGCGGCCTGCCGCCTGCGGAGAAACAACTGCGCAACGTCGTCGAGGAGATGGCGCTCGCCGCCGGCGGATTGCCGCCGGCGCTCTACGTCCTCGACGGCGAGCGCGCCATCAACGCGTTCTCCGGCACGAGCGCACGGGAACCCTTTCTCGTCGTTACCCGCGGGGCGGTCGACGGGCTGCAGCGCGACGAACTGCAGGCACTCGTCGCCTACGGCATCGGTCAGCAGCGCAACGGTGACGCGACGCTCAATCTCCGCCTGGTGAGCTGGCTCGCGGGCCTCACCGTGATTACGGCGCTCGGCCGCGCCCTGCTGCGGGCGCCGGCCTTCGTCCTCCGGCGCGGCGAGTCCGGCGAGAGCGTCGGCGATTTCGGCAAGGCGATGCTCTTCTTCTCGCTACCGATCGCGGTGGCCGGCGGCGTCGTCATGCTGATCGGCGCGGTGGGCGGGGTCCTCGCGCGCTTCGTCCGCGCGCTGGCCTCGCGGCAGCGCATCTATCTCGCCGATGCCACCGCCGTGCAGTACACGCGCGACCCCGTCGCCGTGCGCGACCTGCTGCGCCGGGTCGAGGCGGAGCCGGACGGGGGCACGCTGAGCGCGGCGTACGCCGAGGAGTTCGGGCCCATGTTGTTCGTGCCCGGCGTGCGTCGCCTGTGCCTGCGCACGCATCCGAAGGTGCGGCAACGAATCGCAAGGCTGGAGCAGCCCGTGACCTGAAACGGCCGCGCCCGCGTGCGCTACTTGCGCGCCGGCAGCAGGGTCATGCCCGCGAAGCGCGCGTCGTCGCCCATGGCGTCGGCGATGCGCAGCACCTCGTTCCACTTGGCCAGGCGCTCGCTTCGCGCGAAGGAGCCCACCTTGAGCTGACCGGCGTTCCACCCCACGGCGAGGTGGGCGATGGCCACGTCCTCGGTTTCGCCGGAGCGTGCCGACACGATGGTGCCGAAGCCCGCGGCCTTGCCGGCGTCCAGCGCCGCCTTGGCCTCGGTGAGCGTGCCGGCCTGGTTGATCTTCACGAGCACGGCATTGCAGGCGCCGTCGGCGGCCGCCTGGGCCACGCGCCCGGCGTGGGTCGTGAGAAGGTCGTCGCCGATGACCTGCACCCGGTGCCGCGCGGCGCGGGTGAAAGCCATCCAGGCCTCGCGGTCGTCCTCGGCGAGCGGGTCCTCGATGGACACGATGGGATAACGCTCGATCCAGTCGAGGAGCATCTCGCTCATGCCCGCGCTGTCGAGCTCCCGGCCTTCGAGCCCCAGGCGGTAGCGCCCTTCGCGGCCGAACTCGGAGGCGGCGATGTCGAGCGAGATGGCCACGTCGCTGCCCGGGTGGCAGCCGGCGCGCTCGATGGCGCGCACGGTGGCGTCGAGGGCTTCCTCGTTGCTGGCGAACAGCGGCCACCAGCCGCCTTCGTCGGCCACGCCGGCGATGCGGCCGTGCTCGCGCATGAGCTCGCCGGCGGCGCGGTAGACCTCGGCGACCATCGTGAGGGCGTCGTCGTAGCTCCAGGCGCCCACGGGCATGACCATGAGGTCCTGGATGTCGATGCGCCGTTCCGCGTGCGCGCCGCCGCCGAAAATCTGCACCTCCGGCATGGGCAGCGTCACGGGCTCGTCGCCGGCCAGGTATTGCCACAGCGGCATGTCGAAGGCATGCGCGGCCGCCTGCGCCACGGCGAGCGAGACGGCCACGGTGGCATTGCCGCCGAGCTTGGCCTTGTTCGGCGTGCCGTCGAGCTCCACGAGCCGGGCATCGATGGCGACCTGCTCGAGCGCGTCCAGGCTGAAGAGCGCGCGGGCGATGGGCCCGCGGACATTGGCGATGGCCTGCGCCACGTCGTAGCCGCCGAGCCTGGTACCACCGTCGCGCAGGTCGATGGCTTCGGTGGAGCCGCGGGAGGCGCCGGCCGGCGCGATGCCGCGGCCCACCGCGCCGCCGGCCAGCGAGACCTCGGCCTCGACGGTGGGCCGGCCGCGCGAATCGAAGACGCGGCGGGCGTGGATCCGATTGATGGTAGTGGGCGTCATCGCGCGCAAGAATGCACGAGATCGCGACCCCCCTGCCAGCCGTCGTGCAAACCGGCCAGCGGTGCGTGGGGTGCGTGGGGCGTCCGAATCGGTCGCGCAGGGGCGGCGTTGCCGGAGGTGCGCATCGTCGGCAGCGTGCGGTGGGGCCGAGCCGACCCTCTAAGTAAGTGATTGCCCACTATCGTCATAAATGTTGACTGATGCGAGAGTACCGTCAGCAGAAGCCCGACGGGAGGAGTGGCGCCGCGGGCCCTTGCCGCGCGACGGACCACCATCCGCCGCGCGGTACGCGATTTGCATGCACCTTTGACCCCAACGTATAAACGTTCTGCGCCAACGTCTTGATCGGCAAGGACACTGCCTTCGTCAACGAGGGCGCTTCGGGAGGGTGCCACGTGAACCGTTACGGATTTTCCATCCGCACCAAGCACGGCCAGCGCGTCGACAACATTCTGATCATGGCGGCCACGCAAGTCGACGCCGAACGGCGGTTGCGCCAGATGTACTACCAGTGCGTGATCACCGAGGTCGAGACGCGCGGCGTGCCGCCGCGCCTGGAGGCGCTCGACGTGAACAACGTCATCGGCCTCATCAGCGCCGGCACGTCAGCCCAGAAGGCCGGCACCCAGTAGCTCTTCGTATAGCGCGGCGTAGTCGTGCGCGCCGCGGCTGCCCGGCGCGTGGCGGAAGATGTCGAGCTCCATCGCCGGGCTCTCGGCGAGCTTGACGTTCTCCCGGATGCGTGTGACGCAGAGCTCGTCCGCCCGCAGGACCTCGCGCATCCGCGCTTCCACCGCCTCGCTCATGCGCCGCCGGACGTCGTAGCGAGTGAGCACATACCTACGCGGCATCCGGCGCTTGAACACGGGTTCGAGCGCATTGAGGGCCCGCTCGACCTGCTCCGCACCCTTCAGCGAAAGGAAGTCCGCGGACACCGGCACGAGCATCAGGTCGGCGGCGAAGATCGCGTTGAGCGAGAGCACGTTGAGGAGCGGGCAGCAGTCGATTACCACGGGGCCCGGCGCGGCGCCCGGCGGGTGCAGCGCCTGGCGCAGGCGCGTGACCACGTTCACGCCCTTGCCGAGCAGCGAGTCGAGCTTGGCGAGCTCGAGGTGGGCCGGCAGGAGGATCACGCCGCTGCGCGTGATCTGCGCGATGTCGTCGAGCGGGCGCTGGCGGACGAAGAAGCTGTAGATGGAGTCGTCGGCGGTACGCGGATGAACCCCGAAGATCTGCGTGAGATGGCACTGCGGATCGAGGTCGATGGCCAGCGGCCGCTGCTTGCGCTGGGCCATGGCGGCGAGCAGGTTCAGCGCGGTCGTGGTCTTGCCCACGCCCCCTTTCTGGTTGAACACCGCCACGATGGCCACGTCATGAGGATAGCGCACGCGACCCGTGCACCGACGTTGCGGCGGGTGGGTTGCTGGCGCCCACGCCGGGACGGCGCGACATGGAGCGTCCGGCGGGAGCGCGGCCCGGCGAGCGCCGTTGCCGTTACGCGGCCCGGTGGGCGGCGTAGGCCCAGGGCGTGACCGTCAGCGGGACGTGATAGCGGCCCTCGGGCTCGGCGATGGCGAACACGATCGGCACTACGTCGAGAAAGGCCCACGGCCCGTCGACGATGCCGAGATCACGGTAGTAGTCGCCCACGGCCAGCCGTAGCTCGTAACGGCCGATGCGCAGCGGGGCGCCCGCGAGCAACGGATCCTGGGTGCCTCCGCGCGCGTCGGTCACGGCCGCGGCGATGGGCGCGGCGGCGGGATCGGCGCGGCCGTCGGGACCGACCTCGTGCAGGCTCACCTTCATCCCGGCCGCCGCGGTGCCACGGCTCGTGTCGAGCACGCGGATGGTCAGGCGGCCCTCGATGTCGTCGAAGCCGTGGCCCGCGATACGTTGCGCGAGGCGCAGGCGCGTGATGCGGCGGATCTCCTCCAAGGCGTGGGCGAGCTCGGTGGCGCGGTCGTGGCGCAGTCGCGCTTCGAAGGCCGCCAGCGCCGATGCCCGCGTGTGCCGCTTCACGCAGAGGATGAACGGAAAGCCGAAGCGCGCGCGGTACCGGGCATTGAGCGCATCCCAGCGCGCGCCCTCGGCCTCGGCCAGCGCGCCGAGCGCCAGCGCACCCTGCTCGCGGGTCGAGTCCGCGGTCATGAGGCCGGCGCGCGCTGCCTTGCCGGCGAGCTCGGGGTGCCCGGCGAAGAGCGCCACGCGCTCGTCCTCGGAACGCGCGGCCACGGCGTCGATCATGGCGCGATGGAGCGCGTCGGCGCTCGCGTAGGGGCGGCCGTCGGCCACGGCCTCGGCGACCCAGGGCGCGTGTTCGAACACGTCGTGCAACTGCGCGATGAAGGCCTCGCGCGAGGACGTGTTGAGGCTGGCGAGGGTGGGAGGCGAGACGGCAGACATCGAGGGGCCTTCGGCGGTCGTCAGGTGGCGAGCGTGCGCACGCGCGCGCCCACGGGAGGAAGGAAGCGGTCGTCGAAGAGCCGGCTGGGCGGCGGCTGCGCCGGCAGGGCCTTGGCGCGTGCCATGAGCGCCACGGTGGCGGCAAGACGGTCGGGGTCGACCGCCCCGATGCCGATGCGCGCGCCCTCCGGATGCGCCATCTCCAGCGCCAGCGTGCCGGCGAGCCGCGCGCGATTGGCGGCACGGTCGATGGCGGGATTGCGCCGCGCCACCGCGTCGATGGCGCCGTCGATGTCCGCGATCACGTCGACGAGCCCGCGGTTGATGGCGCGCACGAGACCGCGCACGGCCTGCGGATGGTCGCGCGCGAGCGCCGGGGTGACCATCACCGCGCCGCCGTACAGCGAGGGCACCACGTGCTGCCACTGGAGGTGGCGCAGGGCTGCAGCCGGGTCCACGCCGGCCTCGAGCGCTTGCGCGTTGATAGTGTTGACGAAGCCGAAGAGGCCCGTCCATTCGCCGGCGAGCACGCGCGGCACGAGCTCGCGGTGCGGCTGCGACGACACGTCGATCGTGACGCTTGCCGGATCGAGGCCGCAGGCGGCGCAGAACTCCGGGAACATGCGCCAGGCGGCATCGTTGGGGTGGGTGACGAGCCGCGTGCCTGCGAGGTCGCGCGCGGTACGCACTGGGCCGTTGGCCGCGACCGCGAGCGTGTAGGGCGAGCGGTTGTGCAGCGCGAACACGGCCACCGGGGCGTCGCGGGGACGCGCGGCCGCGCACTCCACGAGCGCGTTCATGTCGCCGTAGCCGGCGTCGTAGAGGCCATCGGCGAGCTTGGGCACGGCGTTGGCGAGCGTGTCGCCCTCGGTGAAGTCGACGGCGAGGCCCTCGTCGCGAAAGTAGCCGCGGTCGTCGGCCACGAAGAACCAGGCCTGGGGTCCCGAGCAGAACGTGTTGAGGATGAAGCGCAGCCGCATGGGCGGGGCGGGGTTCATGGCGGCGTCGGGGTGGGACTGGTGTCCTCGCGCAGGGCCACTTCGCGCGTGCGCTTCACCGAGGGCAGGAGCATCGCGGCGAGCATGAGCGCTGCGGCCACGAGAAGACCGGCGCTGATCGGGCGCTCGAGGAACGTCATCGCGTCGCCTCCGGCGAGCAGCATGCCGCGCTTGAAGTTCTCCTCGAGCATCGGCCCCAGGATGAAGCCCAGCACCAGCGGTGTGGCCTCGAAGCCCAGCTTGACCATGAGGTAGCCCACCACGCCGATGCCCACCGCGAGGTACACGTCGAGCGCGCGGCTGTTGATGCTGTAGATGCCGATGGCGCAGAAGAACACGATCGCGGGGAAGAGCAGGCGATACGGCATCTGCAGCAGCTTGACCCACAGTCCCACGAGCGGCAGGTTGAGCACCACGAGCATGACGTTGCCGATCCACATGCTGGCGATCATTCCCCAGAAGAGCGTGGCGTGCTCGACCATCACCTGCGGGCCGGGCACCACCCCCTGGATCGTCATGGCGCCGGCCATCACCGCCATGATGGCGTTGGACGGCACGCCGAGCGTCAGGAGCGGGATGAAGGAGGTCTGCGCGCCGGCGTTGTTGGCGGCCTCTGGCGCGGCCACGCCTTCGATGGCCCCCTTGCCGAAGCGCTCGGGCGTCTTCGAGATCTTCTTCTCGAGGGCGTAGGCGCCGAACGAGGCGAGCAGGGCGCCGCCCCCCGGCAGTACGCCGAGGAGCGAGCCCAGGATCGTGCCGCGGGCGATGGGGCCGGTGCTCTGCTTCAACTCTTCCTTCGTGGGGAAGAGGTCGCGCAGCGGTACCGCCTCGACCTTGCGCGGTTTGCCCTCGAGATTGATCATGATCTCGGTCAGGCCGAAGAGGCCTACGGCGACGGCCACGAAGTCGATGCCGTCGGTCATTTCCATCACGCCGAAGGTGAGCCGCGGCATGGGCGAGCTCGCATCGGTGCCGGCGAGTCCCGCGAAGATGCCGACCACCATCATCACCACGGCCTTGAACAGGGATCCGTTGGCGAGCACCATCGAGCATACGAGGCCCAGCACCATCAGCGAGAAGTACTCGACGGGGCCGAACTTCAGCGCGAGCGCTGCCATGGCGGGGCCGAAGACGCAGATGAGCAGGGTGGCCACCGTGCCGGCCACGAACGAGGCGATGGCGGCGATGGCGAGCGCCGCGCCGGCGCGTCCGCGCTGGGCCATCGCGTAGCCGTCGAGCGTGGTGGCCACCGAGTTGGCTTCCCCCGGCAGGTTGACGAGGATCGCGGTAGTGGAGCCGCCGTACTGCGCGCCGTAGTAGATGCCTGCGAGCATGATGAGCGATGTGGCGGGCGGCAGGTGGAAGGTGATGGGCAGCAGCATCGCCATCGTGGCCACGGCGCCGATGCCCGGCAGCACGCCGATGAGCGTGCCGAGCAGCACGCCGATGAAGCAGAACAGGAGGTTCTGCGGCAGCGCCGCCACCGAGAGCCCGAGGCCAATGTTGGTGAGGAGGTCCATCGTGGCGTCCGCGGCGGCCGTGGCGTCGCGCTCAGCGGGGCCAGAGGGGGATGGCGAGCCCCAGGCCCTTCACGAAGGCGATCGCTGCGAGCGCGGCCAGCGCCAACGCGAGGACCGGCGTCTCGCGCCAGCGACTGATGGGGCTCGCGAGGCTCGCCACGATGGTGGAGAGGATCACCGCGATCACGATGCCCAGGCGGTCCACCGTGGCGCCGAAGATCACCACCGCGGCGCCGATGAAGAGCACGGGGCGCCACGCGAAGGTGGCCCGGCGCGGGAATGCGGTGCGCGCGCCCACGACGCTCATCCCCACGCCGGCCAGCACGAGAAACCACGCAAGGGCGCGTGGGACGTAGCCTGGTCCCATCTCCTGCGCGGTGCCGATCTCGAGATCCCCCACGGCAGCGAGGCAGATGCCGCCGATCACCAGCACGAAGAGCCCCGAGAGGAACTCGTTGCGATCGAATAGCGCGCGCAGCACGGCCATGATGACGATTCCTCGAAGCGAACGGGGACGATTGCGGTGGAGCGCCTGGCTACTTCTCCTGCGCGCCGGCCTCGATGATGAGCGGCTTCCACACGTCGATCTGCGTGGCCACGAAGGTGGCGTACTCGGGCGAGGTCATGGTGCGCGTCTCCACGCCCCACGTGAAGAGCTTCTCCTTGACCGCGGGCAGGGCCACCGCGGCAACGATCGCATCGCGGATCTTCGCCACGAGGTCGGGCGCCATGCCGGCGGGCCCGGACACGCCGAGCCAGTTCTCGAGCACGATATCCACGCCCTGCTCGCGGAAGGTGGGCACGTCGGGGGCCTGCGAAATGCGCTGCGGCGCGGCCACGGCGATGGCGATCGCCTCGTTCGCCTTGACCATCGGCATGTTCTGCGCGAGGAGGTCGTAGTACGTCTTGAGCACGCCGGCCTTGAAGTCCTGGATGGCCGGCGCGCTGCCCTTGTAGGGCACGTGCGTCATCTGCACGCCGGTCTTCTTCTTCACGCCTTCACCCAGGATGTGCGTGATCGAGCCCACGCCGGAGGAGCCGTAGGTGATCTTGGGATCCTTCTTCGTGAGCTCCACGAAGGCCTTCCAGTCCTTCACCCCGAGCGAGGGTTGCACGAGCAATGCGGGGGCGGACGCGCCGATGTAGGCGATATGCGTGAAGTCCTTGAGCGGGTCGTAGGGAATCTTCTTGAACTGCGTGGGGGCGATGGTGAAGGGCGCGTTGTTGGCGAGGATCAGCGTGTAGCCGTCCGGCGGCTCCTTGCGGACGAGATCGGCGGCCACCGTCCCGCCCGCGCCCGGGCGGTTGTCGACGAGGAACTGCTGGCCGAACTTCTCCGACAGGTGTTGCGCGAGGAGCCGCGCCACGATGTCGCTGGTGCCGCCCGGGGGGAACGTCACCACGATGCGCACCGGCTTGGAGGGCCAGGAGGCGGCCTGCGCGAACGCGTGAGTAAAAGGAACGGCGGCGGCGAGCGCCACCGCCGTGACCACGAGGCGGCGGCGCAGCGTGCTGGAGAGGGAAGGGCGGGGACGTGCGGTCATGGCGGGCTTTCGAGGGGTGTCGGGGGCGTCGGTCGGGGGCACGATGCCGCATCCTAGGCAGGGCCGACTATTGCCGTCCATCGCAGAATCGGCAATGTTGCATTCGCAAAAAGCGTATGCTCGTCGGTGCCGGTCGAGGCTGTCGTCGCGTCGCGATGTCCCCTTTCAGGCAAGGAGTCGGCCGCATGCATTCGCTCGTCCCCGCCAGCCTCAGGTACGTCGACCAGGTCTCGCGCTCGGGCTCGATCCAGAAGGCGGCGCGCGAACTGCACGTGGCCGCCTCCGCCATCGATCGGAAGATCCTTCAGCTCGAGAGCGAGCTCGGCGTGCCGTTGTTCGACCGGCATCCACGCGGCATGTGGCTCACGGTGAGTGGCGAGGCGATCGTGACGCTGGCGCGGCGCTGGCGGCAGGACGAGCGGCGCGCGCTGGCCGACTTGCGCCAGTTCGAGGGCGTCCATCAAGGGCAGGTGTCTCTGATGGCCATGGACAGCCACTCGACGAGCTTCCTCCCGGGTGTCGTGCAGGCGCTCGCGGTCGCGCATCCGCTCGTCATGCTTTCGGTGGAGATCGGTGCCACCGACGACGCCGTCGCCGGCCTCGTGGCGGGTCGGGTGGATGTGGCCGCCGCCTTCAACCTGCCGCCGCGGCGGGAGCTCCTCACGCTGTGGAAGACCGAGCTGCCGTTGGGGTGCGTGGTGGCTCCGGGCCATCCGCTCGCCGACCGACGCTCGGTGAGCCTGCAGGAAGCGGCGTCCCACCCCATTGCACTGCAGAGCCGGGCGCTGGCGATCCGTCGCTATCTCGAGGCGCAGTACGGGTGGCTCTTTTCGGAGCCGCGCAACCGGGTGGAGACGAACTCGCTGCAACTCGTGAAGCAACTCGCCAAGGCCGGGCGCTATCTGGCTTTCACCTCCGAGCTCGACGCCGCGCCCGAGATCCTCGACGGCTCCTTGCGCTTCATCCCCATTCGCGACGAGGGCGCGGAACCGCAGACCATCGCGGTGGCCATCAATGCCACCAAGCCGCCAGGGCCGGTGGTGAAGCTCGTGGCCGAGGCGCTGGCGTCGGGCGCTCGCGCGTGTCTCGAGGGCGTTCGCGTCGCCCGCGAGGCATGATGGGGTCCGGCGATGATCGTGCGGGGCATGGCAGGCATGCCAGCCCCTATTTCAACGAGGATGAGAACCCGCATGAAACGACGTGATCTTCTCAAGGCAACGGCCATGCTCCCGGCCGCCGTCTGTGCGGGCGGGGTGTCGAACCCGGCGGCAGCGCAGGGGTCCAACACGACCGCGCTGAGGCGGCTCACCGAGCGTGCCAATGCAACCCTCTTCGGTGCCGACGGGTTGGCCGTCCCGCTGCCGGGCAACCCCACGCCATCGGCCTTCGCCAAGGGATTGGATCGCACGCTCGTGCTCGGGGGTGGCGGCGAGTATTACGTCGCGTGGTACTGCGGCTTCTTCCACGGACTGATCGAGCGCGGCGTGGATCCGAACGCCGCGGAGATGGTGGTGGGCACCTCGGCGGGCGCGTATGCCGGCTCGGCCTTGACCTCCGGACATTTCGAGCGCTTGCGTCGGGAGTTCGACTTCTTCGGGGAGTTTCCGAAGCTCTTTGCCAAGCTCGCGCCGCTCAGTGCCCCGAACGCCAGCCAGAAGCGTGCGCAACAGATCAACTTCGGCGTGAAGAACGCCGAGCCGGCCACGATCCGCGCGATCGGCCATGCCGCCCTGGCCGCGGACAATCACCTGAACGGCGACGGCGTCGAGCGGCTCGCCTGGTTGCTTACCGGAGACAGCAAGACGGATTGGCCGCCCGCCAAGATGTACACGACCGCCAACGATTGCTTCACCGGCGAGCGTCTCGTGGTGCATCAGGCCGTGGCGAAGAAGAACGGCATTCCGCTCGCGCACGCGGCGGCGGCGAGCTCGTCGCTGCCCGGCATCATGGGACCCACCCTGCTCGGCCAGCGCTATTGCATGGACGGCGGCATCGCCAAGACGTGGGCGCACACCGATCTCGTCGCGGGATCGAAGCGCGCGGTGGTGATCACGCTGACCAATGGCTACGAAGGCAGCCTTCTAAGCGGCATTCCGCACAACATCCACAAGGAGATCGCCGCCCTCGAGGCCACGGGGACCAGGGCGATGCTGATCATTGCCGGCACCCCGCCGGGCATCAGCCTGCTCGATCCGGCGCAGATCGCACCGGCCATCAAGGCGGGGTACGCCCGCGCGGGCGTGGAGGCACCGAAGCTCAAGGCGTTCTGGACGTTGTAGCGGGCGGCCGGCGCAGGTCCACCGCGTTGGCGTCTGCCCACCTCGGCGCTCGCCCGCAGCGAGAGCGCCGGGGCTTGCACTGGGGCGCTCGCGACGCCATCTCCGCTTCTGACGACGCCTGATCCGTCGCCAATCGCTCGCCGCCCGCCCCCAATCGCGATCCTGCCGGCAGTCCGGCCCCCAATCCCCGCCCTTCCCCTTCCCCTTGCGAGGTTCCCCGTGCCCACTCCCGCCCGCCGCCTGCCATTGCGCGATTTCTTCCGCAACCCGCAGCAGACGGCCTTCCAGGTCTCTCCCGACGGCCGCTACATCTCGTGGCTCGGTCCCTACGAGCGGCGCCTCAACGTGTTCGTGCGGCCCGCGGCCGGCGGCGAGCCCGTGCGAGTGACCTCGGAAACGGAGCGCGACATCGGCGGCTATTTCTGGAAGGGCGAGCGCATCGTCTACGTGAAGGACTTCGGCGGCGACGAGAACTTCCACGTGGTCACCGCGGATCGCACTGGCGGCGACGCGCGCGATCTCACCCCCGGCGAGAGGGTGAAGGCCGACGTGGTCGACATTCTGGAGGACGACGACGACCACATGATCCTGTCGCACAACCGTCGCGACGAGTCGGTGTTCGACGTTTTCCGCGTGAACATGAAGACCGGCGCGGAGATCCTCATTGCCGAGAATCCCGGCAACATCGTGAGCTGGGGCACCGACCACGACGGCAAGCTGCGCGTCGCGGGGACCACCGACGGCGTGAATACCTCCCTGCTCTACCGCGACAGCGAGGACGAGCCCTTCCGCGCCATCGTGACCACGAGCTTCAAGGAAGGCGTGGCGCCGCTCTTCTTCACCTTCGACAACCGCAGGCTGTACGTGTCATCCAATCGCGGGCGCGACAAGTCGGCGATCTTCGAGTTCGATCCCGCCACCGCGAAGGAGGGCGCGCTGCTGGTTGCGAGCGACGAGGCCGACGTCGACTCCCTGTCGTACTCGCGCAAGCGCCGCGTGCTCACGGCCGCGCGGTGGACCACCTGGAAGCTGCAGCGCAAGTTCTTCGACGCGCAGACAGAGGCGATGTTCGCCGACGTGGAGGCGAAGCTGCCCGGCTACGAGGTGAGCTTCGTGTCCGCCGACAAGGCGGAGGAGAAGTTCATCGTGGCCAGCACGAGCGACCGCACGGCGGGCAAGCGCTACCTCTACGACCGGCAGGCGCGCACGCTCGAGCTCCTTGCGGAGGTGAAGCCCTGGCTACCCGAGAGCGAGCTCGGTCCCATGCAGCCGGTCACGTTCACCGCCCGCGACGGCCTCGTCATCCACGGTTACCTCACGCTGCCCAAGGGCGTGGCGGCGCGCGACCTCCCCGTGGTCGTCAACGTGCACGGCGGCCCCTGGCACCGCGATGTCTGGGGCTACAACGCCGAGGTGCAGTTCCTCGCCAACCGCGGTTACGCCGTGCTGCAGGTGAACTTCCGGGGCTCCACCGGCTATGGCCGTGCATTCTGGGAGGCCTCGTTCCGGGAGTGGGGCCGCAAGATGCAGGACGACATCACCGACGGCGTGCAGTGGCTCATCGCGCAAGGCATCGCCGATCCGAAGCGGGTGGCAATCTACGGCGGCAGCTACGGCGGGTATGCCACGCTCGCCGGCCTCGCGTACACGCCCGACCTCTACGCCGCCGGCATCGATTACGTGGGCGTGTCCAACCTGCTCACGTTCATGCAGGCCATCCCGCCCTACTGGAAGCCCATGCTGGCGATGCTGCAGGAGATGGTGGGCGACATGGAGAAGGACGAGGCGATGCTGCGCGCGGCGTCGCCCGTCTTCAGCGCCGACAGGATCAAGGCGCCGCTGCTCATCGCGCAGGGGGCCAAGGATCCGCGCGTGGTGAAGAGCGAGAGCGACCAGATGGTCGAGGCCATGCGCGCGCGGGGCGTGGAGGTCGAGTACATCGTGAAGGACAACGAGGGGCACGGCTTCCGCAACGAGGAGAACCGCTTCGAGTTCTACGAGGCGATGGAGCGCTTCCTCGCCAAGCACCTCGCGCCGGACGCGGGCTGAGGCAGCCCGGCCCGCGTCGAGTCACATGGGCAACCGGCGCGGTCCTGCGCCGCGGTCCCATTGCCACAGCGCGCCGTCGGCCGTGCGCGCGAGCGTGACCGTGTCACCCGCCGCCAGCGCGGTCACGTTGCCGTGGATGCGCGCGGGGGCGATCGCAAAGCCTTCGCCCCACGCCCACAACGAGGCATCGGGGCGCAGCGCGACCGAGTGCCGCGACCCCGTGGCGATGGCCACGCAGCCATCGAAGATCGCGCCCCATTGGGTGGCCATGTCGCCCAGCCCGTGCGAGGAGAGCGGTCCGAAGCGGTTGCCGCCGGTGCCGTGCACCGTTCCGTCGTCGCGCAGGTAGATCGCGTGGCCCGTGTGCGCCTTCACCGCGACAGCGTGGCGGGCGGTGGAGACGAAGTCGGCCGTGGCATGCAGCGCGCCGTCGCCGTATTGTCCCCGGTGCGCGAGTCCGCGCACGAAGAGCCGGCCGTCGCGGCCGATGTAGTAGTCGGCGCCGTCGCCGATGCAGGCGGCGGCAACGTCCTGCGCCACGCGCGTGGGCGCGCCGGTGGCGGAGGCGTGCCACAGCGCGCCCTGCGCGTCGATCGCGAACCACCCGGTGGCGCCCGCGGCGAACGCTTGCACGCCTGCGCGCAGCGTGCGCGGAGCGGTCGCCCTGTCCTCCCAGGTGACGAGCTCACCGGTGTCGCGCAGCGCGAAGAAGGCGTCTTTCGATACGCCCGCCTGGCGGCAGCCCGCGAGCATGGGGCGCGGGGACCCTTGCCCGGTCCATCCGAGGGCCACCCCGTCGACGAGTGCGAGATGACGGTCGTAGTACGAGACGAGCGACGCGGTGGCGGCAAAGGCGCGCGCTTCGTTGGCAAGGGGCAGCGGAGAGTTCCCGGTCGTGGGCATCGTGTCCGCAGAGCGCGGGCGCGCGGTGGAAAGGCGTCGATTCAAGCACACCTGCCGCGCGCGCGCCAACGTTGGGGCGCGACGCCAATGTCGCGGGCGGCCGCCCGCGCGGTCAGCGCGGCGTGCGGCCCTTGAGCTTCAGCATGGCGCGCGCATCGTCGGGCGTGGCCACTGCAAGCCCCAGCCCTTCGATCACCTGGCGCGCCGCGCGCACCTGGGCGGCATTGGACGGCGCGAGCTGTCCCGGGCCGATCCACAGGCTGTCCTCGAGGCCGACGCGCACATTGCCGCCCATTGCCGCCGACTGTGCCGCGATCGGCAACTGGTGGCGGCCGGCGCCCAGCACGCTCCAAAGATACTGGTCGCCAAAGAGGCGGTCGGCCGTGCGCTTCATGTGCGCAACGTCCTCCGGGTGCGGGCCGATGCCGCCCAGGATGCCGAACACGCTCTGGATGAACAGCGGCGCCTTCACGATGCCGCGCTGGAAGAAGTGATGCGCCGTGTACAGGTGCCCGATGTCGTAGCACTCGCACTCGAAGCGCGTGCCGTTGGCGGCGCACGCCGTGAGGATGTGCTCGATGTCCTTGAACGTGTTGCGGAACACCCGCGAGTCGGACGTGGCGAGGTACTCGCGCTCCCAGTCGTGCTTGAACGTCTTGAAGCGCTCGAGCATCGGGTAGAGACCGAAGTTCATCGAGCCCATGTTGAGCGACGCCACCTCGGGCTTGAGCTGCAGCGCGGGCTGCAGGCGCTCCTCGAGGGACATGGTAGCGGCGCCGCCGGTGGTGATGTTGATCACCACGTTGCAGCGCGCCTCGATCTCGGGGATGAACTCGCGAAAGAGGTCCGGATTCTGCGTGGGGCTGCCGTCGCTCGGATTGCGCGCGTGCAGGTGGACGATGGCGGCACCCGCTTCGGCCGCCGCCACCGCGGCATCGGCGATCTCCCGGGGCGTGACGGGCAAGTGCGGCGACATCGAAGGCGTGTGAATGGACCCCGTGACCGCACAGGTGATGATGACCTTGCGTGACTCTGCCATGCGCGCTGCTCCTCCTGGTGGCGGCCGCGACGGCGGCGCCTCTCAATGTTATAACGCGCCGCACCATTTGAGCTTAAGTGCCCACGCGTTGGATCACATGTTATAACAGTGTTGACTTGACCTCCAACCGGTGGTCACAATAGATATAACATGAGCGTGACGGCCTTCCTTCGTTCGGAGTGCGCGCGATGAGCACGCCAGTGCCCCGCCGCGGGCTCGCGCAGGCGCATGTCGTGCACCTCCACGGCGAGGACGCGCCCTTCCGCAGCCTGCACGGCGACATCTACGCGGCGCTGCGCCGTGCGCTCATGGCCGGCGATCTCGTGCCGGGGCAGGCGGTATCCATTCGCACGCTCGCCGACCAGTTCGGCACCAGCATGATTCCCGTACGCGATGCGCTCAAGCGCCTCGTGGCGGAGCGCGCGCTGACGATGCTGCCCAACCGCACCGTGGTGGTGTCACCGATGACGCGCCGGCGCTTCCAGGAGATCCTCAACGTGCGCCTGGCGGTGGAGTGCATGCTCGCGCGGCAGGCGGTGGAGCACATCACGCCGGCGGACATCGAGACGCTCGAGCGCGTCAATAACGACATGCACGAGGCGGTGGAACGCGGCGACGTCAAGGCCTATCTCATCGCCAATCACCGCTTCCACTTTACGCTCTACGACTCTGCACACAGCCTCGTGATGCTCCCGATCGTGGAGTCGCTGTGGATGCAGGTGGGCCCGTTCCTCAACGGCGTGTTCAATGCCGCGGGGGTGAGCCACGCCAGCGACAATCACGCTGAAGTGCTCAAGGCGGCCCGCCGCCGCGACGGCATCGGCGTGGCGGAGGCGATCGGACATGACCTGGGCGATGCCGCGGATACCGTGCTCGCCCGCAACGAATTCGTGGCCGACGCCGAGACCGGCGGCGGCCGCTAGGCACGTGCCCTGACTCAGGGGACGCGCCACCGCACTCGAGCCACCAGCAACACTCCCCGCCAGCGACCGCATGAAGACGGCGCGGCGGGCCAACCTTTAGGAGGACGTAATGAAAGCTCTCGCCACCATCGCCGGGCGCCGTGCGGTTGCCGCCGCGCTGCTCGGCTTCGCGACCCTGCTGCCCCTCGGTGCGCAGGCCGCCGATCCGGGCATCACCGACAACGAGATCACCATCGGCCTCTTCGGCCCGCTCTCGGGGCCGCTCATCGCCTACGGCATCGATCCGCTCAACGCGGCCAAGATGCTCTACGAGGACGTGAACGCGCGCGGCGGCATCCACGGTCGCAAGGTCAAGCTCGTGATCGAGGACGACAAGTGCACGCCGAACGACCTCGTGGCCGTGGTGAAGAAGCTCACCACGGTGGACAAGGTGTTCATCCTGCACGGGGGATCGTGCACCGCCGCGGTGGCGGCCGCGCAGGAATTCGTGGGCCGCGAGAAGATGCCCATGATGATGCTGAACGCCGCCGGGGACAATGCGGTGTTCCCGCCGCAGCGCTACATCTTCGGCTCGTTCCAGGGCACGCAGCGTACCTATGCGTCGTCGCTCACGGAGTTTGCCCAGAAGCAGCTGAAGGCGAAGCGCATCGCGGTGATCGTGCACGACGACGACTACGGCCGCGCCAATCTCGCCACGGCGCGGGCCGTGGCCGAGTCGCTCGGCATGCAGGTCGTGGCCGCCGAGCGCATTCCGCCCAACATCACCGACGTGACGGCGCCGATGCTCAACATCCGCGCGGCCAAGCCCGACGTGATCCTGTCCGGCGCCTATCCCGCACCGGCGGTGCTGATCGCCCAGAAGTACGGCGAGTACGGCATGACGGACATCCCGCTGCTACAGGCGGCGCAGGGCATCCCCACGCCGTCGGTGTTCGCCAAGAACGTCGGCAACGACGCGGTGCTGAAGAATTTCTACCACACGTGGGCGTTCAACGACATCGGCGACCCCGCGCTCAAGGAAAAGTGGAGCGCCATGTACAAGAAGGCCAATCCGGGACGCGAGCCGGGACCCTTCATGATCAGCGGCGCGCCGTCCGCGCTCGCCACGATCGCGGCGCTCGAAAAAGCCGGCCGCAACGTGACCCGCGAGTCGTTCGTGGCGGCGATGGAATCGCTCGACATCAAGCCGGAGATCATGGCCGGGCCGATCAAGTTCGGTCCCGATCGTCGCGACGGCCTGCGGCACATGCTCGTGATCAAGTACGACGGCAAGACGCAGAAGGCCATGCCGGGCGTGTACTCGTGGGACGGCAAGTCGGGGATGTAGTCCCCCGCCCGCCCCTGCGGAGCACGTCATGTCCACCATCATCGTCCAGGCCGTCGTGAGCGGCATCGTGACCGGCTGCATCTATGCGCTGGTCGCGCTGTCGCTCGTCATCATCTTCAAGACCACCGACGTGGTGAACTTCGGCGGCGGCGAGTTCGTGATGGTGGGCAGCTTCCTCGCCCTCTTCGCGCTGGTGTACCTCGGCGTGGGCTACGCGCTCGCGCTGCTGCTGGCGGCGGTGGCCATGTTCGCGCTCGGTGTCACCTTCGATGCGGTGACGATGAATCGCATCGGCGGACGGCTGTACACGCGCCAGACCGAGCTCGTGCCCACCATCGTGGCCACGATCGGCTTGTCCTACCTGCTGAAGGGCATCGTGCGCGTGGTGCCCTACACCGAGGAGCCGCGCCGGATCCCGCCGCTATTCAACGCGCCGCCGATCTTCGTGGGCGACGTCGTGATCCAGGCGCAGGACGTCGTGATCGTGGTCGCCACCACGCTCATCATGATCGGCCTCTGGGCGTTCTTCCGCTTCACCATGGCCGGACGCGCGTTGCGGGCGATCAGCCAGAACGCGCGTGCCGCGTGCCTGTCGGGCATGCCCGTGCGCACGCTGCGCATGGTGGTGTGGGGGCTGTCCGCCGGCATCGCTGCCGTGGCCGGCGTGCTGTTCGCGCCCAAGCTCCTCATCACGCCCGACTCCGGGACGCTCGTGATGTTCGCTTTCGCCGCGGCGATCGTGGGTGGATTCACGTCGCTGCCCGGATGCGTGGTGGGCGGCATCGTGCTCGGGGTCACGCAGAACCTCGTGGGTGTGCTCATCGCGCCCCAGGCAATCTCCGTGACGCCGTTTTTCATCATCATGGTGGTGCTGTTGCTGCGGCCGCAGGGCCTGTTCGGCGATGCCATCGCCCTCAAGAAAGTCTAGGGGGACCTCGCATGTTCGGTTCGCCCACTCTTCGTCAGCTCGCGCCCCTCCTGGCGCTCGTGCTGGGGGCGCTGGCCCTCCAGCAGCTATTGCCGCAGTACTTCCTGTACGTCGGCAACCTGCTCATGATGTACGTGATCCTCGTGATCGGACTCGACCTCCTCATCGGGTGGTCGGGACAGTTCGCGTTCGCGCACATCGCCTTCTTCGGCATCGGGATCTACGCGACCACGATCCTCGGCACGCGTTACGACCTGCCCTTCCTGATCGCGATGCCCGTCGCGGCAATGCTCGCGGGCGCGGTGGGCTTCCTCATCGCGTTCCCCGCCACGCGGCTGCGGGCCGTGTATCTCGCCCTGGCCACGTTCGCCTTCGCGGAGTGTGCGCAGTGGGTGGCGCGGACCTGGGATTCGGTGACCAAGGGCGCGGACGGCCTGCAGATCCCGCCCACCTCGATCCTGGGCTACGCGGTGGGCAACGACCAGCACGCCTTCCCCGTGGTAGCGATCATCCTCGCGCTGGTGCTGGCGGCCACGCTCTACCTCCAGCGCTCGCGCTTCGCCCGCAGCATGAGCGCCATCCGCGAGAGCGAGCACGTGGCCTCGGCATCGGGCATCGATGTGAAGCGCGTCAAGATTCTGTCGTTCACGCTGTCGGCCATCTATGCTGGCGTGGCGGGCGGGGTGTACACGCTCTTCAACTCGTTCGTCAATCCCGACATCCTGGGCGTGGCCCAGCTCGTCCTCGTGCTCACCATGCTGGTGGTGGGGGGCTCGGGCAGCATCGCCGGCTGCGTGCTCGGGGCCGTGCTCATCGGCATCCTCCCGGAGGTGCTGCGTGCCGCGCCCCGGTCGATGCTCGTGTGGCAGGAGTTCTTCTACGGGCTGATCCTCGTGCTCGCCATCATGTTCATGCCCCGCGGCTTCTTCGGCGCGTGGCAGGCCTGGCGCGATCGCGCGCGGCATGCGGCGGACAAGCGCGATGCGCAGGCGTCGCAGGATACCCGGTTGCGCGCGAAGGCCTCGACGGAGGCCTCGTCGTGAGCGCGCTGCTGTCGATCGACGGCATCACGGTGCGCTTCGGCGGGCTGGTGGCCGTGGACAATTTCTCGATGGACGTGGAGGAGGGGCGCATCCACGCGCTCATCGGCCCCAACGGCGCCGGCAAGTCCACGGTCTTCAACTGCATCTCGCGCTTCACCACGCCCGCGGCCGGCGACGTGCGCTTCGCTGGCGAGTCGCTCCTGGCCGATCCGCAGTACGCGATAGCCAAGCGCGGTGTAGCGCGCACGTTCCAGAACATCGAGCTGTTGCAGCGCCTGACCGTGCTCGAGAACGTGCTCGTGGGCATGTCGAGCCGGGTCCCGGGCTACTTCCCGCTCCTGCCGGGTGCCCGCCGCCGGCGCATCGAGCGCGAGGCGGTCGACGCCGCCGACGAAGTCCTCGCGCTGACGGGCCTCACGGGGTATCGCGACACGCTGGCAGGGGATCTCGATTTCGGGCACCAGAAGCTCCTCGACGTGGCGCGCGCCCTCTCCGCAAAGCCGCGGCTGCTGCTGCTCGACGAGCCCGCCGCCGGTCTGCGCAATCGCGAGATCGCACAGGTGGACAAGCTGCTGGGCGAGCTGACCGCCCGCGGCATGACCATCGTGCTGGTGGAGCACGTGATGCAGCTCGTGATGTCGGTGGCGCAGAAGATCACCGTCTTAAGCTTTGGTCGCAAGATCGCGGAAGGGGCCCCGGCGGAAGTGCGCGCCAACCCCGAGGTGATCGAGGCCTACCTCGGCAAGCGCGCCCATGCTTAAGCTGTCGACCATCGACGCCGGCTACGGGCCAGTGCAGGCCCTGGAGGGCGTGTCGCTCGAGGTGGCGGCCGACCAGATCGTGTGCCTGCTGGGCGCCAACGGCGCCGGCAAGACCACCACCCTCAACTGCATCTCCGGCATGGTGCCGGTCAGCCGCGGGCGCATCGAGTTCGACGGTGTGGATATCACCAACGTGCGCGCGGAGCGCATCGTGGCCGAGGGCGTGGTCCAGGTACCCGAGGGCCGCGAGATCTTTCCGCAGATGAGTGTGGAGGACAACCTCCTCCTGGGCGGCTGGCTGCAGCGCCGCAAGCCGAACTGGCGCGGCGCGCTCGATCGCGTGTACGCGCTGTTCCCACGCCTGTCGGAGCGCGCCCAGCAGCATGCCGGCACGCTCTCCGGCGGCGAGCAGCAGATGCTCATGATCGGCCGCGCCCTGATGGCGCGGCCACGCCTCATGCTTTTCGACGAGCCCAGCCTCGGACTGTCGCCCGTGCTCGTGGAGCAGCTCTTCGCCATCATCACGCGCATCCATGCCGACGGCATGCCCGTGCTGCTGGTGGAGCAGAACGCCCGCATGGCGCTCGAGGTGAGCGCCTACGGATACATCCTCGAGAACGGCGAGATCGTGCACCAGGGGCCGGCCGCCGCGCTCGCCAACGACCCGCAGATCCAGGAAGCCTATCTCGGCGGCTGACGCCGCACCCACCGCGCCGCCGCGCATCACGCCACAGGAGACCGCATGACCGTTTTGGCCGATTACCAGACGAAGTACGAAATCGCGAACCTCGAGCGCCGCGACGGCGTGCTGTGCATCACGCTGCACACCAACGGGGATTCCCTGCGCTGGGGCCTCGCCCCGCACAAGGAGCTGCCCGAGCTCTTCCACGACATCGGAGAGGACCGCGAGAACAAGGCCGTAATCCTCACGGGGACCGGCGCCGAGTTCTCCGGGCCGCGGGTGCTCACGGACAAACCGCTTCTCTTCAAGGAGCGGATGAAGTTCGAAACCGCCGACCGCATCATCCGCGAAGGCAAGGCGGGGATGATGAACTTCCTCAACATCGACGTGCCGGTGATCAGCGCGCTCAACGGACCTGCGTGGCGACATGGGGAGCTGCCCCTGCTCGCGGACATCGTGATCGCCACCGATACCGTCAAGTTCCAGGACTCGGCTCATTTTCCGGGCGGCCAGGTGCCCGGAGACGGCATGCACGTGGTAATGCCGCTGCTGCTCGGCGCGAACCGCGGGCGCTACTTCTTGCTGATGGGGCAGGTGATCGACGCTGCCAAGGCGCTCGAACTCGGTCTCGTGTCCGAGGTCGTACCTGCGGACCAGCTCATGCCGCGGGCCTGGGAGATCGCGCATCTCATCGCCAAGCGGCCGCCGGCCCTCGTGCGCCTGTCGCGCCAGGTGCTGAACGAGGAACTGAAGCGCCGCGCGCAGGACCTGCTGGGCATCGGCCTGTACGCCGAGCTCCTGCAGCTCAGCTATCTCGACGAGGCGTGATCGCGCCCCCCTCTCCGTCCATACGCATCGAAAGGAAAAGCCCATGGCGACGCCGATGACCACCACCCAGTTCGTGGGGGACATGAGCCACTGCAAGTCGCGCGTGAACGTGCACGAGCGCCTCCAGCCCGACTACTTCCGTCGCGAGATCGACGGCATCTTTCGCCACGCATGGCTGCCGGTGGCGAGCGTGTCCGACCTCGACAAGCCCAATGCCTTCGTGGCCACGGACGTCCCGCCCCTCGACGTCTCGCTCCTCGTGATGCGCGGCGCCGATGGCGCGGTCCGCGCCTTCCACAACGCGTGCACCCATCGCGGCAACCGTCTCGCGCAGCCCGGCACCGCCGGCTGCAAAGCGGCGCTCACCTGCCCGTTCCACGGCTGGTCCTTTGCCACCGATGGACGCCTCATCGGCGTCACCGACAAGACCCAGTTCCCCGAGCTGGTGCAGGAGGAAGCGGGTCTCATCCCGGTCAAGTGCGAGGTATGGCAGGACTACGTGTTCGTCAGCTTCGACCCGGCGGCCGCTCCGCTCAAGGAGTGGATGGGACACCTGTACGACGAGTACGCCGGTTACTTCGGGGATCGCCAGCGCCTGGGCAGCTACAGCATCCGCGTGAATAGCAACTGGAACATCACCACCAATGCGTTCACCGAGGGCTATCACTCGGCCTTCCTGCACAAGAACAGCGTGCCCGACTACCAGGGCGGCAAGGGCAATCCGATGCGGCACCGGCCGTATCTGGAGGTTACGCCGCGGCACGGCCGCTACTCGGCCAAGGCCAATCCCAATCACAAGATGACGCCTGTGGAGGATCTCGCCTACCGTTATGGGCGCAAGCTCTTCCCGGCCTTCCCGCCGATGAGCGAGCTGGGCTCCCTGCCCAAGGGCGTGAACCCGGGCAGCCAGGAGTGGTGGGCGTTCGACGTGCTCGAGCTCTTCCCGTGCACGGTGGTCCTGATGGGCGCGTACTGGCACGCCACGATGTGGTTCTGGCCGATCGACGCCGACACCACCGAGATCCGCATCGAGTACTTCGGCTACAAGGCGAAGACGGTCGGCGACCACCTGGCGCACGCCTACTTTAGGGTGCGCAACCGCGAGGTGTTCCGCGAGGATGTGGGGACGATGGAGGCCTGCCACCAGAACCTCAAGGCGGGCGCCATGCGCGAGGTGATCCTGTCGCAGCAGGAGATGCTGATCCAGAACCACTATCGCGTGGCCGCCGATATGACGAACGCGGGCGGCACCAAGCCGGTCAAGATGGTCGCGCGCTCCGCAGCCTGAAACCACGCCCCAAGACGCGAGGATCCACGATGAGCACGACCAAGCCCCTTCCCGCCGATTTCGCCGACCTCCAGCCGTGGACTGCCCAGTGGTGCCTGTCCAACGAGCGCGACCGCTTCTTCAAGCTCATGCACTCGTCGATCGACGAGCTGCAGGGCTTCTTCGATGCGGTCAGCCCTCGCAGCGATGCGATGGCGGCGCGCCTGAACGACCTCGACGTCGACACGCTCTCGCCCGAGGACCGGCACCTGTTCTGGCTTCTCATGACCTTCGTGGAAACGGCCCATCCCATCGAGCTCAAGTGGAGCAAGACCGACGTCGAGGACTCGTTCGAGCCCTCGCGCATGCAGTTCGGTCCCACGAGCTGTTCGTCACCCGTCTGATCCGAAGGAAGCGCTCACGATGGGCATGCGCATCTGGCATCAAAGCTTTACCGTGCTCGAGGACGTGCCGATGTACGTGGCGCGCATGCAGGATCACGCGCGCCGCGTGGTGCGTCCCGATACGGTGGTGGACCTGCACGGGATGATGCCGGGGACGTTCCCCGCAAACTATCCTGGCGACGACATGGCCTTCGGCCCGCTCTTCGCCATGCATGGATCGCAATGGATGCTCAACGCGCGCACCGCCGCCGCGCAGGGCTACGACGGTATCGCGATCTGCACGCTCGTGGACCCTTTCCTCGCCGAGATCAAGTCGCTGGCGGGCATTCCGGTGGTGGGCGCCGGTGAGGCGAGCTTCCACACTGCGCGCCTCGTGGGGCGGCGCTTCGGCCTTACTCTGTTCATGGATCGCTTCTCGGCGTATTACGGCGAGCTCGCCTATCGCTGCGGCCTCGCGGACTCGTATGTCGGAACCACGCAGGTGGGCTTCAGTTTCAAGGAGCTCGTGGCGGAGTACGACCAACCGGGCCGCCTCATCGACACCTTCCGCGCCTCGGCGCGGCGCCTGATCGCGATGGGCGCGGAAGTGATCGTGCCCGGCGAGCTGCCGCTCAACCTGCTCCTCGCCAACGAAGGCGTGAATCGGGTCGACGACGCGCCGGTGATCGACGGCTTCGGCATCACCCTCAAAATGACCGAGACGATGGTGGACCTGCGGCGCTCTACGGGCCTTGCGAACAGCAGCGTGGGCTGGTTCAACAACGCGGTGGCACCCGAACGTTTCGACCAGGTCGCGGAGTTCTACTTCCGCGACGAGATCCGCACGCGCTTCCGCCGCTAGAGCGGAACGCGGGCGCTGCCGTTCCCAGGAGGATTACCCATGACGATTCGATTCGCGCAGCGCGCCGGCCTCGTGCTCGCCGCCCTGGCCTTCGCGGCCACCGTGCACGCCCAGGCGTATCCCGACCGGCCGATCCGCTTCGTGATCCCGTTCGCGGCCGGCGGCGGCTCCGACATCACCGCCCGCCTGTTGCAGGAGCCGCTGTCGAAGGAGCTCGGCCAGCAGGTGGTGATCGACAACAAGCCAGGGGCAGGCGCGGTGCTGGGGGCGGACATCGTGGCCAAGGCCAAGCCCGATGGCTACACCATTCTCTACACCACGCCCGGTCCGCAGATCACCAATCCGCTGTTGATGAAGGAGCTGCCCTACGACCCCGTGAAGGACCTCGTGCCGGTGGCGCCGATGGCCGACGCGATCAACATCCTCGTGGTGCATCCGAGCGTGCCGGCGACCACTACGAAGGAGCTCATCGCCTACGCCAAGGCCAACCCGGGCAAGCTCAACTTCGAGAGCTCGGGCATCGGGTCGAGCTCGCATCTGTCGGGCGAGCTCTTCAAGCAGCAGGCCGGCATCGAGATCACGCACGTGCCGTACAAGGGTACCGGCGCCGGCATCGCCGATCTCGTGGCGGGCAACGTGCAGATGGCGATCGACTCGATCTCGAGCCTCTCGCCCTTCATCAAGTCGGGACAGCTCCGCGCGATCGCCGTGGCCACGCTGGAGCCGGTGCCCGCGATGCCAGGCTTGCCCACCATCGCCCAGACGCTCCCCGGCTTCGACGGCACCTCCATCAACTACGTCTCGGTTCCGGCCGGCACGCCCAAGGCTGTGACCGACCGCCTGAACAAGGCCTTCGAGAACGTCATCAAGCAGCCCGACGTGCGCGAGCGCATGATCGCCCTCGGCATCGTCCCCCGAACCTCGTCGCAGGAAGTGATCCTCCAGCGCATCGACGGTGAGCGCGCGAAGTGGAAGAAGGTCATCGAGGGGGCGGGGAGCAAGCCGCAATGACGGCAGCCGCGCCCGACGCCGGCCGCGCTGCGGTCGCGCCCACGATGCGCGCCGCGGTGTACCGCCGCAAGGGCGCCGCGCGGGACGTGCTCGCGGTGGAGACGCTGCCGCGGCCCGAGCCCGGAGCCGGCGAGGTACGGGTAAAGGTTGCCTGGTCCGGCGTCAACCCGTCCGACGTGAAGTCGCGCGCGGGAGCGGCCGGCCCGGCGATGCCGTTCGAATTCGTCACGCCGCACAGCGACGGCGCAGGCGTGATCGATGCGGTGGGCGGCGAAGTCGCCGCGTTGGCAGTGGGCACGCCGGTGTGGGTCTACAACGGACAATGGAACCGCCCGCACGGCACCGCCGCCGAGTACATCGTGCTGCCCGCGGCGCAGGTCGTGCCCCTGCCGCCGGGCGTGCCTCTGGAGACCGGCGCGTCGCTCGGCATTCCGCTCCTGACCGCATTCCACGCAATCGACCGCTGCGGCGCGCTCCTTGGCCGTACCGTGATCGTCTTCGGCGCGGCCGGCGCCGTGGGTTACTACGCCACGCAGCTCGCGGCGCTCGCGGGGGCCCGCGTGATTGCGGTGGTGAGCAGCGCGGAGAAGGCCGCCCTGGCCACGACGGCGGGCGCCGCCGAAACCATCGACTACCGCACCGAGGACGTGAGCAAGCGGGTGGCCGCGCTCACCGACAAGCGCGGCGCCGACTTCGTGATCGAGGTCGATGCGGCCGCCAACGTCCATCGCTATGCCGACATCCTGGCCTTCGGCGGCACGGTGGTGGTGTACGGGTCGGGCGCGGCGGACATCCCGGTGCCCTTCCGCCCCATGCTGGGGAAGTTCGCCACCCTGTATTTCTTCGTCGTGTATGCCCTGCCCCCGGCCCTCATGCGCCGCACGCTCGATGGCGCCACCGCGCTGCTTGTCCAGGGTCGCCTGCGCCACCTGCCCACTGCCGTGTATGACCTCGCCGACATCGTCGCGGCCCACGAGCGCGTGGAGCAGGGCGCCAACGCCAAAGTTCTCGTGAAAGTGTAAGTCTCGTTCACGTTCTGTCGGTCCTGCGCCGACTTCTCTACCGGAGTCATTCCCCATGCTGTTCATGCTGCGAATCGATGTGACCGTCCCATCCGAGATGCCCCAGGCGGACAAGGATGCCCTGCGCAAGCGCGAGAACGCCCGCGCCGAGGAGCTGATCGCCAAGGGCACGCTCGTGCGAATCTGGCGCATCGTGGGGCGTGTGGCCAACTTCAGCCTCTGGCATGCCGAGAGCCTCGAGGCGCTCCACGACGCCATCCAGTCGATGCCGATGTTCCCGTACATGAAGATCGACGTCACGCCTCTGATCGATCACCCGGTTACGCAGGTGGCGGAGGCCCGCAACGGCCCCCGCGCTCCGTGACGCGACGGTATCGCCCGTGACGGGACCGCCCGTCGCTCCGCACCACACCGCCCTTGTCGCCGCGCGCGTTGCGCTGTGCGAGGGCGTGGTGGGACTCGACCTCGTGCCGGCCGACCCCGCGGCCGTCTGGCGGGCCGCGCCGCCGGGGGCGCACCTCGACCTGATCCTGCCTAACGGAGCCGTGCGGCAGTACTCGGTGCACGCGCCTACCGCGGATGGTCGGGGCTATCGCATCGCCGTCCAGCGCGAGCTGCAAGGCCGCGGGGGATCGGCGTGGATCCACGACCACCTGCAGCCGGGCAGCACGCTCACCGTGAGCGAGCCGCGCAATGCCTTCGCACTCGTGGACGCGCCGCGCTACCGCTTCATCGCGGGCGGCATCGGCATCACGCCAATCCTCGCGATGCTGCGCGATGTGCTCGCACGCGGCGCGCCCGCCACGCTCCATTACTGCACACGCGATCCCGGGCGCACCGCCTTTATCGATGACCTGCGCGCGCCGCCCTTCGCCGCTTCGGTCCACCTGGTGCACGACGGTGGCGATCCCGCGCACAGTCTCGACCTCGCGCAGGCCATCGGCCCGTTCGATGGCTCAACGGCCCTCTACTGCTGCGGTCCCAACGGCCTCATGGCCGCCGTGGCGAGCACCGCCCGGGCGGCCGGGTGGCCGGAGGCGCACCTTCACTTCGAGCACTTCAAGCGTTCGGAGCCGGACGACGTGGGCGGCAATCGTCCCTTCCGCATCCGCATCGCGAGCACCGGCGAGGCCTTCGACGTGGGGGCCGACCAGACCGTACTCGAGGTGCTGCGCGAGCATGACTACTACCTCGACTCGTCGTGCGAGCAGGGCCTGTGCGGCACGTGCCGCGTGGGCGTGCTCGAAGGCGTGGTCGACCATCGCGACGAATTCCTGGGCGCCGCGGAGCGCGCCGAGAACAGCGCGATGACCACCTGCTGCTCGCGCGCGCTCTCGCCCGAGCTGGTGCTCGACCTTTGACTTCTTCCGGAGATGTGCGATGCGCAAAGTGAAGCTGCGTGACCTCGAGGTGTCTCGCATGGGACTGGGCTGCATGACCATGACCCCGTTCTACGGCGGCGCCGACCCCGTGGAAGGCGAGGCCACCGTGCGCCACGCCCCCGACGCAGGCATCAACTTCCTCGACACGTCGGATGCCTACGGCAAGGGCGAGAACGAGAAGCTCATCGGACGGGCCATCCGCGGCCAGCGCAACCGCTACGTGATCGCGAGCAAGTTCGGCAACCTGCGCCTGCCCGACGGGACGCCGAAGATCGACGGCAGCCCGGAGTACGTGCCCCGCGCCTGCGAGGCGAGCCTTGCCCGGCTCGGCGTGGACCACATCGACCTGTACTACCTCCATCGCTTCGATCCCGCGGTGCCCATCGAGGACACCGTGGGTGCGATGGCACGGCTCGTCGAGCAGGGCAAGATCCGCCACATCGGCCTGTCCGAAGTCTCGGCGGCCACGCTGCGCAAGGCCCAGGCAGTCGCGCCCATCGCGGCGCTGCAGTCCGAGTACTCGCTCTTCACCCGCGACATGGAAGCGGAGATCCTGCCCACGTGCCGGGAGCTCGGCATCGGCTACGTGGCCTACGCACCGCTCGGTCGCGGCCTTCTCACCGGCGCCGTCGACCAGAAGGCGCTCGATCCCGACGACGTGCGCCTCACGATGCCACGCTTCAACGACGACGCCAACATCGCGCACAACGCCAGGCTCGTGGCACGCCTGCACGAGCTCGCGGAGCGGGAGAACTGCACGCCCGCGCAGCTCGCCATCGCGTGGGTGCTCTCACGTGGCGACGACATCGTCCCCATCGCCGGGACGAGCAAGCGCAAGCGGCTGGACGAGAACGTCCAGGCGGAGCGACTCACCGTCAGCGCGGTCACGCTAGCCGAGCTGGAGCAGGTCTTCCACCCCGGCGCGGCGGCGGGGGCGCGGACCTCCGAAGTGCTGCTCAAGCGTCTCGGGCGTTAGCTCGTCGCCGCGCCGCAGGCGTGGCTTCGCGCCACGCAACCGGACTGCGTCGTCCTCGCAGTTCGGCGTTTCATGCCACCATTCGCCTGGACAATTCAACACCCAGGACACACGGACCGTGATGCGCGGCCGTGTTCCGGCGAAGAGGAGCGACGCATGCATGAAGCCTTTCCCTATACGTTCGGAATCGAGGAGGAGTTCTTTCTCTCGCATCCGCGCTCGCGCACGTTGGCGGTGGAGGTCCCGCGGTCCTTCCTGCGCGCCTGCAGGCGGCGCTTCGGCGATCGCATCGCTCCCGAGCTCCTGTGGTCGCAGGTAGAAACGGTTTCCTCGGTGTTCTCGCGGCACGATCAGGCACGCGAGGAGATCGTGAGCATGCGGCGGGGCGTGGCCGAGGTCGCGCACGACAAGCACCTGTCGCTGCTTGCCGCCGGAACGCATCCGATCGCGGCATGGGGGGAACAGGCGGAGACGCCAAAGGATCGCTATCGCAAGATCATGGAAGACTTCCAGATCGTCGCGCGCCGCAATGTCCTGTGCGGGCTGCACGTACACGTCGCCGTTCCCGCCGACGTGGACCGCGTGATGCTGATGAACAGGGTCATGCACTTCCTGCCGGTATTCCTCGCGTTATCGACGTCGTCGCCGTTCTGGAACCGGAGCATGACGGGCTTGCTGAGCTACCGGCAGGCGGCGTACGACGAATGGCCACGCACGGGCATCCCGGATCACTTCGCGAACGAGGCCGAGTACATGCGACTGGCCGAGCTTCTGGCGGCCGGCAACGCCGTGAAGGATGCGAGCTTTCTGTGGTGGGCGATCCGGCCTGCGCTGCGCTATCCCACCCTGGAGCTGCGCATCTGCGACGCGTGCACGCTTGCCGAGGATACGCTGGCGGTAGCGGCGCTTTACCGCTGCGTGGTCCGCTGCCTGACCCGTCGTCCCGATCTCGTCCCGCCGTGGACGCCCTGGACGCGACGCCTCATCGACGAGAACCGCTGGCGCGCCAAGCGCTCGGGGGTCGATGCCGAGTTCATCAGCGAGGACGGCAGCCCGCCACGGCCCATGAGGGCCGTCACGGAGTCGTTGCTGGCGATGGTCGCCGAGGACGCCGAGGTGTTGCAGTGCGCGACGGAGCTCGCGCGAGTGCGGGCGATCCTGGCCGAAGGCACGAGCGCGCACAAGCAGGTGAAGCTGTACCGCGCTTTCGAGGCACGAGGAGAAACGCCGCACCAGGCCATGCGCGGCGTGGTCGACTGGCTGGTGGCGGCCACGGCGAGCCCGACGTGAAGAGTGACCCCCTGCCGGTACGGCAGGTCACGCCCGCCTCCATCGGACCATGGCTCGCCGCCGGCTTCGCCGACCTGGCGGCGACCCCGCTCGCGAGCCTGGCCCAGGGCCTTATCGTGGCTGCGGGTGGCTGGATCGTGGTGCTCCTCGCGCAGCGCTGGTGGTGGCTGGGTCCGGGGGCGATCTCGGGCTTCGTGCTGGTGGCGCCCATCCTGTGCACCGGGCTCTACGAATTGAGCCGCCTCACGGCGCGCGGCGAGCGTCCTGGCCTTGCCAACGTGCTCAATGCCTGGCGTCGCGAGTCGCGCCCGCTGCTGCGCATGGGCGTGCTGCTGCTCGTGCTCGGCACGGCCTGGGTGGCCGTGACCGCGCTGCTCTTCTGGGTGTTCCTCAAGGCGCCGCTGCGCACGCCGCTCGAGTTCCTCCGCTACGCCGCGGTGGAGCAGGGGAACGTCCTCTTCACGATGTGGATCGTGGTGGGCGCGCTCGGCGGCGGCGTGGTGTTCGCGCTGTCCGCGGTGGCGCCGCCGCTGCTGCTCGGCCGGCGCATCGGACTGCGCCGGGCGCTCCTCACGAGCGTGCGCGCCGTGGGTGACAATCCCATCACGATGGCGCTATGGGCCGCGCTCATCATGGTGGCGATCGCGCTCTCGTTCGCCACCGCGATGCTGGGCTTCATCGTGACGGTACCGCTCATCGGACATGCCACGTGGCACGCATACAAGGAGCTCGTGGTGACCGACGGCGTACCTCTTCGCTACGAGTGAGCCGCGATGGAAGGCACCGTCTTCGGGCTTACCGAGGCGCAGATCGCGCATTGGGGCCTCACGTGGGGCGTGGGCGGCTTCATCGTCCTCATGCTGTTCGTGATCTGGAACGTGGCGCGGGAGTCGAAGGCGGGGCGATTCGGCACGTTCATCCTGTTCTTCGTGTTGGCGTTCGGGATCCTGGGATTCCTGCTGAAGCAGGTGATCCAGTGGGTGCTCGGCATCGACTGAGGCGGCCTTGAGGCTCGCCGTCAGATCACCCGCTTGCGCACCTGGGTGACCACCACCTCGGCGATGACCACCACCGCCACGATCGCCACCAGGATCAGCGCCACGCGCTCCCACTGGAAGAGGTTGAGCGCGGAATCGAGCGTCATGCCGATCCCGCCGGCGCCCACGAGGCCCAGCACCGCGGATTCGCGCACGTTGATGTCCCAGCGGAAGAGCGCGATCGACCAGAAGGCCGGCTTCACCTGTGGCCAGAAGCCGAAGGTGATGCGCGATACCCACGGCGCCCCGGCGGCGGTGAGCGCCTCCACCGGGCCCGGCTGCGCTTCCTCCAGCGCTTCGCCGAAGAGCTTGCCCACGAAGCCGATGGAGCGAAAGGCGATGGCGAGCGTGCCGGCGAGCGCGCCCGGCCCGAAGATGCCCACGAAGAGCAGCGCCCACACCAGCGAGTTGACCGACCGCGACGACACGAGGATCAGCCGCGCCAGGAGATTGAGTGGCGTGAACGGCACCAGGTTGTGGGCGGCGAGGATGCCCACCGGCAGCGCCAGCATCAGCGCGAGCAGGGTACCGAGGGAGGCGATGTGGATCGTCTCCATCAGGGCGGCGTGTACTGACTCGGGGTAGTACGCCCAGTCGACCGGCCACATGCGCGCGAAGAGATCGGCCATCTGTTCCGGCGCGTCGTACAGGAATTCCGGGATCACCTCGATCGTCTGCAACGACAGCACGATCGCCGCCACGATCACGAGGTACACCACGAAACGCGTGAGCCGCTGCGCGAAGCTGAAGCGATGCCACGCGCGCTCGACCACAGGCAGGCGCGCCGCCGGGGCGGCGTCCATCAGTCGTCCTCCAGGTGGCGCTCGCGCGCCACGGCGCCGCGGCGGCGGACGAGATCGCCGAACGTGGCGTTGTCGATGAAGATCGCGCGCACGGCGGTGGCGAGCACCTCGCCGATCATGATGAGCGAGATGATCGAGATGAGGATCGCGCACACGTAGTCGTAGTCGAAGCGCTGGAATGCGGCGAACAGCGTGCCGCCGATGCCGCCCGCGCCCACGATGCCCACCATGGTGGAGTTGCGCAGGTTCGAGTCGAGCTGGTAGGTGGCAAAGCCGATGAAGCGCGAGAACACCTGCGGCAGCACGCCGAAGGAGATCATCGAGGCGAACGGCGCGCCAGTGGCGCGCACTGCTTCCACCTGCTTGAGCGAGATCTCCTCGATGGCCTCGGTGAAGAGCTTGCCGATGAAGCCGATCGATGCCACGGTCAAGGCCAGCACGCCGGCCAGCGCGCCGAAGCCCACGGCCTTCACGAAGAGGATCGCCACGATCACCGGGTGGAACGAGCGCGCCATCACGATCAGCGCGCGCGCGGGCCAGCTCACCCACGGCGGCATGAGGTTGCGCGCCGCCGCGAGGCCGATGGGAAGGGCCAGCACGATGCCGAGCGCGGAGGCCAGCACGGCGATCTGCAAGCTCTCGAGCAGCCCCTTGACGAGGAGCTCCCAGCGCTCGAAGTTGGGCGGGAACAAGCGGCCGAAGAAGCGATGGGCATTGTCCATGCCCACCAGCACGCGCTCCCAGGAGATCTGCATCTGGGCGCAGGCATAGATCACGTAGATCACGAGCGCGACGAGCCCCACGCGTGGCCAGAGGCTGCGGCGGAAGGGATCGGGATGCGCAGGTGCGGCAGCGGTAGTCATGCCGGTGGTTTGCGGCTAGTGCAGCCAGCCCTCTCCGCCGTAGATCTGCTTCAACACGTCGTCGGTGAGCGCGTCGGGCGGCCCGTCGTACACGATGCGCCCACCCGACATGCCCACGATGCGATCGGCGAAGCGGCGCGCGAGCTCCACGTCGTGCATGTTCACGAGCACGGGGATGTTGCGCGTGCGGCCCACGTCGGCCATGAGGCCCATGATCTCCACGGACGTCTTGGGATCGAGCGAGGACGTGGGCTCGTCGGCGAGCAATAGCCGCGGCTCCTGCATCACCGCGCGGGCGATGCCCACGCGCTGCCGCTGCCCGCCGGACAGCGCGTCGGCCCGCCGCAGCTCGAAGCCTTCGAGCCCCACCACGGCGAGGAGCTCGAAGGCGCGGGCGATGTCCTCGGGCGGGAACTTGCGCCGCCAGGCGCGCCAGGGCGAGACGTAGCCCAGGCGCCCCGACAGCAGGTTCTCCATCACCGTGAGGCGCTCCACGAGGTTGTACTCCTGGAACACCATGCCGATGTGCCGGCGCGCGCGGCGCAGCGCACGCGCGTCGAGCTGCACGAGATCGCGTCCCTCGAACACGATCTCGCCCGCGGTGGGCTCCACCAGGCGGTTGATGCAGCGGATCAGCGTGCTCTTGCCGGTGCCCGAGGGACCGATGATCGCCGTGATGCCCTGGCCGGCCACGGCAAGGTCGATATCCCGCAGGACCGGCTTGCCCGCGACGTAGGACTTCGACAGGCGGCGCAGCTCGAGCATCAGCCCTTCTTCTTCGCGGCGGCTTCCGCCTCTTTCTTGGTTTCCTTCTCGTAGGTGGCCTTGTCGAAGCCGCCGCCGGAGCCCTTGGCCACCGCGCGCACCACTTCCCAGTTCGTCTTGTAGTTGATCGGGAAGAAGCGATCGGCGCCGTCGAAGGCCTTGACCATCTCGGCCGGGAAGCGATAGTCGTAGAAGCAGCCGAGCATCTTGTCCGCGAGCTTGGGATCGAGGTCGTGCGCGTAGGCGAACGACGACGTGGGGAACTTCTGGCTGCGGTAGATGATGCGGTAGTCGGCTTCCTTGATCTGGCCGCGCACGCCCATGCGGTGGAACACGTCGGAGGCCACTGCGGCGGCGTCGTAGTCGCCCGAGCCCACGCCGAGGATCGACTGGTCGTGCTTGCCGGAGAAGAGCGGCTTGTAGTCCTTGTCGGGCGCCAAGCCTTCGCCGGGGAAGAGCGCGAGGGGTGCCAAGTGGCCGGAGTTCGACGACGGCGCGGTGTGCGCCACCTTCTTGCCCTTCAGGTCCGACAGCTTCTGGTAGGGCGAGCTGGCCTTCACCACCACGATGAGGTTGTACCCCTGGAAGTCCTTCTCCGTGCCCTTGATGGCGAAGGGCACGGCGCCCGCGAGGTTGACCGCAAAGGCGGTGGGGCCGGTGGAGAAGCCGCCCACGTGCAGGCGGCCCGAGCGCATGGCCTCGATCTCGGCCGCGTTGTTCTGCACCTGGTAGAACACGACCTTCTTGTCCAGGCACTTGGCAAGGTAGGTGGTGAACGGCTTGAAGATGTTCTCGTAGACCGCGGGGTCCTCCACCGGCGTGTAGGTAAACACGATCGTCGACGGGTTCTTCCACTTCTTGGGATCCGTGGGCACGTCGGCCACGAGATCCTTGTTGGCGTCGCAGTACATCGTGTCGAGCTCGCCGCGATTGGTGCAGGCATCGGCGGCGAACGCAGCGGGGGCGAGTTGCACGGCGCCGCACAGGGCGAGCGCGGACAGCAGGGTACGGACCTTCATCGGTTCCTCCTTGGGGATGGCCGCGGCTCTTTTCGACAACGGGCCTGCGGCGCGCACCTCGAATGTAGCATCGCCCGCCGCGGCGCGCACGGGCCGCGGGGCGGCCCCTGCCGTGGCGTATCATTTCCGCCTCGCCAAGCGACTCCGGAATCGTGCCCGTCCCCTTGAATGTCGTGGTCCTGGCCGCCGGCCAGGGCAAGCGCATGCGCTCGTCGCTGCCCAAGGTGCTGCATCCGCTCGCGGGGCGGCCGATGGTGGCGCACGTCCTGGCGGCGGCGCGCCGCCTTTCCCCCCGCGGCATCGCCGTGGTGATCGGCCATGGCGCCGATCGCGTGCGCGACGCGCTCGCCGCAGCCGACGTCACGTTTGCCGTGCAGGACCCGCCCCGCGGCACCGGCGATGCCGCGCGCGTGGGCCTCGATGCACTGCCCCACGATGGCGTGACGCTCGTCACCATCGGCGACATCCCTCTCGTGCCGACCGAGGCGCTCGCGCGCGTGGTGGCGGCGGCCGCCGGGAACCGTCTCGCCGTGCTCACGGCCAAGGTGCCCGATCCCACCGGTCTCGGGCGCATCGTGCGCGACGGCGCCGGCCGCGTGCGCGCGATCGTGGAGGAGCGCGACGCCGACGACGCGCAGCGGCGGTTGGACGAGATCAATACCGGCGTGGTGGCCGCACCTACCGCGCTCTTGCGCCTGTGGGTGAGCAAGCTCAAACCCAGCAACGCGCAGAACGAGTTCTACCTCACCGACATCGTGGCGATGGCCTGCGCCGAAGGCGTGCCGGTGGTCGCCGAGCTCGCCGCCGACGAGCGCGACGTGCGCGGCATCAACGATCGCGCGCAGCTCGCCGCCGTGGAGCGTGTGCTGCAGGCGCGGCAGGCCGAGTCGCTGATGCGCGATGGCGTGACCCTCGCCGATCCCGCCCGCATCGACGTGCGCGGCACGCTCACCTGCGGCCACGACGTGTTCGTGGACGTGGGCTGCGTGTTCGAGGGGAACGTCGTGCTGGCCGACGACGTGCGCCTCGGTCCCTACTGCGTTCTGCGCGACGTGGCGCTCGGCGCCGGCACCGTGGTGGAGGCGTATTCCCACCTCGTCGATGCCCAGGTGGGGGCCGGCTGCCGCATCGGCCCCTATGCGCGGCTGCGCCCGGGAGCCTCGCTCGCCGAGGACGTGCACATCGGCAACTTCGTGGAAGTAAAGGCCAGCACCCTCGGCAAGGGCGCCAAGGCCAATCACCTCGCCTACGTGGGCGATGCCACTGTGGGCGCCGGCGTGAACTACGGCGCCGGTTCCATCACCGCCAACTACGACGGCGCCAACAAGCATCGCACCGTGATCGGCGACCGCGCGAGCATCGGCAGCAACTGCGTGCTGGTGGCTCCGATCACGATTGGGGAAGGGGCCACCATCGGCGCCGGCAGCGTCATCGCCAAAGATGCCCCGGCCGATGCGCTCACCGTGGCACGAACGCGCCAGACCGTGGTCGAAGGCTGGCAGCGCCCCACCAAAAAGGCGGCGGAAAGGACGTAACCATGTGCGGCATCGTAGGCGCGGCCTCCACGCGCAACGTCGTTCCCATCCTCATCGAAGGCATCCGCCGCCTCGAGTACCGCGGCTACGATTCCACCGGCCTGGCCGTGCTCAACGGCGCGCAGGGCACGTCGCTCGAGCGCCTCGTGTCGACCGCGCGCGTGGCCGACCTCGCCGCCCAGGCCGAGGCGCAGCACCTCGTGGGCACCACCGGCATCTCGCACACGCGCTGGGCCACCCACGGCGCGCCGTCGCCGGTGAACGCGCACCCGCACCTGTCGAGCGGCGAGATCGCGGTGGTGCACAACGGGATCATCGAGAACTTCGAGGCGCTGCGCACGCGGCTGCAGGCCGCCGGCTACACCTTCAACACGCAGACCGACAGCGAGACCATTGCCCACCTCGTGCACTGGTACTGGCACGGCGAGGCCAAGCAGGATCTCCTGCGCGCGGTGCAGTTGGCCGTGGCCGAGTTCACGGGAGCCTACGCCATCGCCGTGATCTCCTCCCGCGAGCCCGGCCGCGTGGTGGGCGCGCGGCAGGGCAGTCCCCTCGTGGTGGGTCTGGGCGAGGACGATCACTTCCTCGCCTCCGACGCCGCCGCGCTCGTGCCGGTCACGCAACGCGTGGTGTATCTCGAGGAAGGCGACGTGGCCGACATCCGCCGCGAACGCTACGCCATCTACGATGCGCAGGGACAGGTTGCCCCGCGCGCGGTGGTGACGGTGCCGGCCTCCGCCGCCGCCGTCGAGCTCGGGCCCTATCGACACTTCATGCAGAAGGAGATCTTCGAGCAGCCGCGCG
>CALFEY010000117.1 GCA_937958295.1 uncultured Pseudomonadota bacterium | reverse complement strand
CCGAGCGCGTGTCGATGCCCGACTTCGACATCGACTTCTGCCAGGACGGCCGCGATCGCGTCATCGACTACGTCAAGCGCAAGTACGGCGCCGACTCGGTGTCGCAGATCGCCACCTTCGGCACGCTGGCCGCCAAGGCGGCAGTGCGCGACGTAGGCCGCGTGCTCGACCTGCCCTACTCGTTCGTCGACGGGATCGCCAAGCTGATCCCCTTCCAGCCCGGCAAGGTCGTCACGCTCAAGCGGCGTGAGGGGGAGGGCGAGTCCAACACCATCTACGCGCGCGAGGTCGAGCCTCTCATCAACGAGCGGGAGACCGCCGAGGAGGAGGTGCGCGAGCTTCTAAGCCTCGCCGAGCAGCTCGAAGGCCTGCCGCGCAACGTGGGCATGCACGCCGGCGGGGTGCTCATCGCGCCCGGCAAGCTCACCGACTTCTGCCCGCTCTACGTCCAGCCCAACGCCGATTCGCTCATCTCGCAGTTCGACAAGGACGACGTCGAGGCCGTGGGCCTCGTCAAGTTCGACTTCCTGGGCCTCACCACCCTCACGATCCTCGACTGGACGCTGCGTTACGTACGCATGCTCGATCCCACCTCGACGATCGACCTCGAGGCGTTGCCTCTCGACGACCAGAAGGCCTTTTCCATCTTCCGGGCCGGCAATACCACCGCCGTGTTCCAGTTCGAATCGCGCGGCATGCGCGAGCTGCTGAAGCAGGCACCGGTTACGCGCTTCGAGGACATCATCGCGCTGGTGGCCCTGTACCGCCCGGGGCCGATGGAGCTCATCCCCGACTTCGTCGCGCGCAAGTCCGGACGCGAGAAGGCAGCGTACCCCGATCCGCGTGTCGAGCCGATCCTGTCGCCCACCTACGGCGTGATGGTGTACCAGGAACAGGTGATGAAGATCGCCCAGGAGATCGGCGGCTACACGCTTGGCGGCGCCGATCTCCTGCGGCGCGCAATGGGCAAGAAGAAGCCAGAGGAGATGGCCGAGCACCGCGGCATCTTCGTGGACGGCGCCGCGAAGAACGGCGTGGCCGAGGCCAAGGCCACGCAGCTCTTCGATCATATGGAGAAGTTCGCGGGCTACGGCTTCAACAAGTCGCACGCCGCAGCCTACGCCCTCGTTGCCTACCACACCGCATATTTCAAGGCGCACCATCCCGCGGCGTTCATGGCGGCGAACTTGACGCTGGTGATGGACGACACCGACAAGGTGCGCATCTTCCGCGACGACGCCCTGGCGCAGGGGCTTGCGATCCTGCCGCCCGACATCAACGCGTCGAACTATCGCTTCGAGCCGGTGGACGGCACGCGCATCCGCTACGGCCTGGGGGGCGTCAAGGGCACCGGCCAGGCCGCCATCGAGGCGATCGTCGAGGCGCGTAAGACCGGCGGTGCCTTCCGCGATCTGTTCGACTTCACCCGTCGCATCGACAAGCGCGTGGTCAACCGGCGCGCGATCGAGGCGCTGGTCAAGGCCGGGGCGTTCGACGCGATCGAGCCGCGACGCGCGGCGCTCCTCGCCACCGTGGGCGTGGCGCTGGACGTGGCGCAGCGGGCGCAGGCCTCGGCCGCGCAGGTCTCGCTCTTCGGCGAAGAGGAGCCCTCGAGCCCCGCGAACTCGCTCGTCGACACGCGCGAGTGGACCGAGGCCGAGCGCCTCACGCAGGAGAAGACGGCCATCGGCTACTACCTCTCCGGGCACCCGTTCCATGCCGACGCCGTCGAGCTTGCCGAGGTGACCCGCACCACGCTGGCGAGCCTCGCGCCGCGGCAGGAGAAGGTGTTGGTGGCTGGCATCGTCACGCAGCTCCGCGTGCAATCGAGCAAGCGCGGCAAGATGGCATTCGTGACGCTCGACGACGGCCATGCCTCGCAGGAGATGATGGTCTACAACGAGACCTTCGATGCCGTGCGGCCCCTGCTGCGCGAGGACCAGCTCGTGGTGGCGGAAGTGAAAGTGTCGCAGCGCATCACCGAGGACGGCGAGTCGCAGGGTCTGCGCATCATCGTCGATAACCTGTACGACCTCGCCACCGTGCGTCGCATGCGTGCCAAGCGCCTGAAGATCGCATGCAACGGCAATGCCACCGCCGATCGGCTGGCGGAGATCCTGGCGCCGCACCGACCCGGCGACAAGCCGATCACCGTGGTGTATCGCAGCGACGCCGGCGTCACGGGCGCGGTAGAGCTGTCGGCGGAGTGGCGCGTGAACCTCGACGACGCGCTGGTCGCCCGCCTGCGCGAGTGGCTTGCGCGCGACAACGTCGAGATCGTCTACTGACCCGAAGGCTCCCATGTCCCTGCCCACCACCATGCGTCACGTCGACTTCCGCGAGCCGGGTCCACCGGAGGTGCTCGGGATGGCCCGGGGCCCGGTACCCGCGCCCAGGCCGGGTGAGGTCCTGATCGACGTGGCCTACGCGGGAGTCAACCGCCCCGATTGCATCCAGCGCTCCGGGCAGTACCCGCCGCCGCCGGACGCCTCGCCGATCCTGGGCCTCGAGGTATCGGGGCGCATTGCCGCGATCGGCGAAGGGGTGACCGCATGGGCGCCCGGGGACGCCGTGTGCGCGCTCGTGCCCGGAGGCGGCTACGCCGAGTACTGCGCCACGCCAGAGGGCTTCTGCCTGCCGCTGCCCCAAGGGCTGTCGCTGCGCGAGGCCGCGTGCGTGCCCGAGACCTACTTTACCGTCTGGTACAACCTCTTCGAGCGCCTGCACTTCGCCGCGGGCGAGTCGGTGCTGATCCACGGCGGCACGAGCGGCATCGGCCTCACGGCGATCCAGCTCTGCAAGGCCTTCGGTGCGGTCGTGTACACCACGGCGGGCTCGGACGAGAAGGTGGCCTTCTGCCGCAAGATGGGCGCGGATCACGCCATCAACTACAAGACGCAGGACTGGGCCGCGGAAGTGTGGCGCCTGTCGCAGAAAAAGGGCGTGAACGTGGTCCTCGACATGGTCGGGGGCGACTACGTCGCCAAGAACATCCGCTCGCTGGCCGCTGACGGGCGTCTCGCGCAGATCGCTTTTCTGCAGGCGAGCACCGTGGAGCTCGACATGCGGGCGATCATGATGAAGCGGCTCACCGTGACCGGCTCCACGCTTCGCGCGAGCCCGGCCGCCCGCAAGGTGGCGCTGGCCGAGGCCCTGCGCGAGCAGGGTCGTGCCGACGAAGCCCTGCCGCTGGCG
>CALFEY010000116.1 GCA_937958295.1 uncultured Pseudomonadota bacterium | reverse complement strand
GCGCTGGCGCCACGTGAATCATCCCTCCTCGCGCGGGCAGGACGTTCCCATCGTCTATTCGGCGGTGCAGGTCGGCACCGATGGCCGCGTGGTGGCCGTGGGCAGCGACCTGCGCTCGGTCGCGGCCCTCCAGCAGCGCCTCGTGGAAGCGCAGCAGTCGATGGAGCGCGACTACTGGCGCCTGCGTCACGTCGAGACCCGCTACCGCCTGCTGTTCCAGATGGCGAAGGAGGCGGTGCTCGTCGTCGATGCCTCTACGCAGAAGGTGATGGAGGCCAATCCGGCGGCGGTGGAGCTCCTGGGGGACACGGACCAGCGCATCGTGGGCCGCGAGCTCGGCGAAGCCTTCGATGCCGCCAGCTCCCGCACGCTGCAGGATTTGCTCGCGAGCGTGAAGGTCACGGGCAGCTCCGAGGACATCCGCGTACGCCTGCGCGAGAGCGAGCGCCAGTTCGTGGCCTCCGCGTCGCTCTTCCGCCACGAGACCGCCACCCTCTTTCTCGTGCGCCTGTCGCCGTTGCCCGCCAAGGCCGGTGCGGTGGACGTGCCGCGCTCGAGCGCCGCGCTGATCGCGCAAGTGATCGACGTGGCGCCCGACTCGTTCGTGGTCACCGACCTCGACGGCAATGTGCTCGCCGCCAATGCGTCCTTCGTGGAGCTTGCCCAGCTTGCCTCCGAGGCGCAGGCGCGCGGCGAGTCGCTCGAGCGCTGGCTCGGCCGGCCAGGTGTCGACTTGAGCGTGATGATTGCCAACTTGCGCCAGCACGGGACGCTGCGCCTGTTCGCGACCACGCTGCGCGGCGAGCACGGCTCGAGTGTGGACGTTGAGATCTCCGCCGTGGCCGTGCCGGGCGGCGAACAGCCGTGCATGGGCTTCACCATCCGCAACGTGGGACGCCGCCTCAACCCGGAAGGACAGGCCACGCGCGCGCTCCCGCGCTCGGTCGAGCAGCTCACCGAGCTGGTGGGGCGCGTCCCGCTGAAGGAGCTGGTGCGCGAGGCCACCGACCTCATCGAGCGCCTGTGCATCGAAGCCGCGCTCGAGCTCACGGGCGACAACCGCGCTTCCGCCGCGGAGATGCTTGGATTGAGCCGGCAGAGCCTGTACGTGAAGCTGCGTCGCTATGGGCTCGGGGATCTTGCGGATGCCGAGGAATAGCCGGGCGCCGTAGGGCGGCGCTCGCCTTGTGAGACGACCATGCCACGCGAAGGAACGAGCCCCGTGCTCGGACGGCACGCAATACCTTCGCTGGCCACGGTGGCCGAGCTCCTCAAGCCGATCACGTGGTTCCCTCCGATGTGGGCGTTCGGCTGTGGTGTCGTGGCGTCCGGCGTACCGTTGGCGGGCCACTGGGGCATCGCCGTCCTGGGGATCCTCCTGGCCGGGCCCTTCGTGTGCGCCACGAGCCAGGCTGCCAACGACTGGTTCGACCGCCACGTGGATGCCATCAACGAGCCGCAGCGCCCCATTCCCTCGGGCCGCATGCCGGGGCGCTGGGGTTTGCACATCGCCTGCATCTGGACCCTGCTCTCGCTCGCCCTCGCCGCCGTGCTCGGACCCTGGGCCTTCGGGGCCGCGGCCCTGGGGCTCGCGCTCGCCTGGGCCTATAGCGCGCCGCCCATCCGACTGAAGCGCAACGGCTGGTGGGGCAATGCGGCCTGCGCGCTCTGCTACGAAGGTCTTGCATGGGTCACCGGCGCCGCGGTGATGGCAGGCGGCGCGATGCCCGACGCCCGCACCCTCCTGCTCGCCTTCCTGTACAGCGCCGGCGCGCACGGCATCATGACGCTCAACGATTTCAAGGCCCTCGAAGGCGACCGTCGCATGGGCATCGCGTCGCTGCCCGTGCAGCTCGGCGTGCAAGGCGCCGCCCGTGCGGCGTGCGTGATCATGGCGGTGCCGCAGGTGGTGGTGGTGCTTCTGCTCATCGGCTGGGGACGCCCCGTGCACGGACTCGCCGTGGCCTTCCTCCTGCTGGTGCAGCTCGTGCTGATGGATCGCTTCCTCGAGATGCCGCGGGCGCGCGCGCTCTTCTACAGCGGCTTCGGCGTGCCCTTGTTCGTGATCGGCATGCTGGTGAGCGCTTTCGCGCTGCGCGGCGTGATCCAGGGAGGGGCGTGAGCGTGCGCGCGGGCCAGGCGAGGCATGCGCCGGGCGCCGGGCCGGCGTCCCCGCCGCCGCCGCTCGGCTGGGTCGGCATCGTGCGCCTCGGGCTCGTGCAGATGGCCCTCGGCGCGATCGTGGTGCTCACCACCTCCACGCTCAATCGCGTGATGGTGGTGGAGCTCGCGTTACCCGCGATGCTGCCGGGTGCGCTCGTGGGCTTCCACTATGCCCTCCAGGTGCTTCGCCCGCGCCTGGGCTATGGCTCCGATCTGGGCGGCCGCAGAACGCCGTGGATCGTGGGCGGCATGACGCTGCTCGCCGCCGGCGGCGCGCTGGCGGCCGCAGCCACCGCATGGATGGCGGTCGCCCTCGTGCCCGGGATCCTGCTCGCCGTGGTGGCCTTTGCCGCCATCGGCATCGGCGTGGGCGCGGCGGGGACGTCGCTGCTCGTGCTCCTCGCCAAGCGCGTGGAGGAGCGCAAGCGCGCGGCAGCAGCCACGATCGTGTGGATGATGATGATCGCCGGCTTCGCGATCACGGCCGCGGTCGCCGGCCGGCTCCTCGATCCCTTTTCGCTGGCCCGCATGGTGACCGTCACGGGGGCCATCAGCCTCGCGGCCGTGGTGTTGACGGTGCTCGCTGTGTGGAACGTCGAGGGACAGGCCGTCGAGGCGGCGCCGCCTACTGCGCCGAAGGTACCGTTCCGCGCGGCCCTCGCACAGACGTGGGCCGAGCCGCAGGCGCGGCGCTTCACGATCTTCGTGTTCGTCTCGATGCTCGCCTACAGCGCGCAGGACCTCATCCTGGAGCCTTTCGCAGGCGTCATCTTCGGCCTCACCCCGGGCGAGTCCACGCGGCTGTCCGGATTGCAGCACGGCGCGGTGCTCGGGGGCATGGTGCTCGTGGCCGTCGCGGGCACGCTCTTCCGTGGCAGGGGCATGGGCTCGCTGCGCGCGTGGGCGATCGGTGGCTGCATCGTGTCGGCGATCGCGCTGGCCGCGCTCGCCGTCGCGGGGTTCGTGGGGCCGGCGTGGCCGCTGCGCGGCTCCGTCGCGCTGCTCGGCGTGGCCAACGGCGCATTCGCCATTGCCGCGATCGGTTCGATGATGATGCTCGCCAGCGCGGGACGCCAGAACCGCGAGGGCGTGCGCATGGGATTGTGGGGCGCCGCACAGGCCATCGCATTCGGCACCGGCGGCTTCGCCGGCGCCGCGGCGAGCGATCTCGCCCGCGCGCTCGTGGCCGATACCGGACGTGCGTATGCCACGGTGTTCGCCTGCGAAGCGTTGCTCGTCCTGCTGTCCGCGTGGCTTGCCGCGCGGGCGATCGCGCCGCGCGCGGAGCGCGCGCTCCCCGTGTCCTCCATGACCGCCTCGCTTTCGGGACGATGATCACCGTGACCTCCATCTTCGATGTCGTCGTCGTGGGGGGCGGGCCGGCCGGCGCCACCGCCGCCACCGATCTCGCCCGCGCCGGGCATTCGGTGCTCCTTCTCGATCGCGCGGGCCGGATCAAGCCCTGCGGTGGCGCGGTGCCGCCGGTGCTGATCGAGGAGTTCGCCATTCCCGCCTCGCTGCTCGTGGCACGCATCCGCTCGGCACGCATGGTGTCGCCTGCTGGCCGGTGCGTGGACATGCCGATCAACGGCGGCTTCGTGGGCATGGTCGATCGCGAGGTCTTCGACGAGTTCCTGCGCGAGCGGGCACGTGACGCCGGCGCCACGCGCCGCGAAGGCGAATTCGAGGGCATCGAGCGCGATCCCGACGGCGTGGCGGTCGTGCACTTCCGCGTAAAGGCGTCGCAGGGCGCGACGTCCGAACGCGTGCGGGCCCGCGCTGTGATCGGGGCCGATGGCGCGCAGTCGGTGGTCGCGAAAAAGACCATTCCCGGCGGCGAGCGCGTGCCTTATGTGTACGCATATCACGAGATCGTGCGCTCGCCGGCGCCGGCCGGGACAGAGGCCGGCGGCACGTTCGACGGCACGCGCTGCGACGTGTACTACCAGGGCCCGCTGTCGCCCGACTTTTATGGGTGGGTGTTTCCCCACGGCGAGACGACGAGCGTGGGCATGGGGACTGCGCGCCGAGGCTTCGGCATCCGCCATGCCGTGGGCGCCCTGCGCGAAGCCGCCGGCCTCGCCGGGTCGCAGACGCTGCGGCGCGAAGGCGCGCCCATCCCCATGCGACCGCTGCGCCGCTGGGACAACGGCCGAGACGTGGTGCTCGCCGGCGACGCCGCCGGTGTGGTCGCGCCCGCGTCGGGCGAGGGCATCTATTACGCGATGGCCGGCGGCCGCTTCGCGGCGGATGCCGTGGCGGCATACCTGGCCACCGGCGATGCGCGCGCGCTCGCCTCCGCGCGCAAGCGCTTCATGAAGGCCCACGGCCGCGTGTTCTGGATCCTGGGCATCATGCAGCGCTTCTGGTACGCCAACGACAAGCGGCGCGAGCGCTTCGTGAGCATCTGTCGCGACCGCGACGTGCAGGACCTCACCTGGCAGGCGTACATGCACAAGAAGCTCGTGCGCGCCAAGCCGCTCGCACACGTGCGCATCTTCGTGAAGGACCTCGCGCACCTTGCGGGCATCGTCCGTCCCTGATGTCCGCGCGCGGCCGGTACTGGAAGCCTATCCTCGTCGCAGCGGGCGCCGCCTTGGCGGTGGGCGCCTTCGGTGCCTGGATGACCGAGCTCGGTCCCTGGTACTACGGCCTGCGCGTGCCGCCGTGGAAGCCGCCCGACTGGCTCTTCGGGCCGGCATGGACCCTTATCTTCTCACTCGCCGCGATCGCCGGCGTGCTCGCGTGGCGCAATGCGCGTACGCGCGGCGCGCAGGTGGCGATCCTGTTGCTGTTCGCGCTCAACATCAACCTCAACATCCTGTGGAGCGGGCTCTTCTTCCGCCTGCAGCGCCCGGACTTCGCGCTGGTGGAGGTCGTGTTCCTGTGGCTGTCGATCGTTCTGCTCATCGCGGGGCTGTGGCGTCATTCCCGGCTCGCGAGCGTCCTGCTCGTGCCCTACCTCGCGTGGGTGACCTTTGCGGCGGTGCTCAATCTCGCCGTGGTGCGGCTGAATGGGCCGTTCGCTGGCTAGCGGGCGTGCGCGCAATGCCGGCCCGTGCGGCCGGCGAGACTCGTGGCAAACATGGAGGCATGTGCAATGAAGCAACCCAAGGCAGGTGCGTTGTCCCGGCGGTCGATGCTCAAGGGCAGCCTTGCCGCCCTCGCGGCCGGCATGGGCGGGCGCGCGGCGGCCCAGCAGAAGATCGATCGCAAGCTCGTGCAGTATCAGGACACGCCGAAGAACGGGCAGAAGTGTAGCGACTGCCTGCAGTTCGTGGCCCCCGACGGCTGCAAGGTAGTCGAGGGCAAGATCAGCCCCAACGCCTGGTGCGCGGTGTTCGTGGCCAAGCCCAAGACGTAGCGGGGCGTGGCGACCCCGCCCACGGCTGATGCGAGGCGGGCCGTCCGCGTTGAGGTCGCGTCGTTGCCGGCACGCGTGCCCGGCCCATGAGCGAGGTCTTTGCAGAAGGCCGCATCGTCGACCTCATCCTGTTGCTGGTCGCCGTCGAGCTCGTCGTGCTCGCGATCGTGGCGGTGCGCTCCGGGCGAACGTCCTTGCTTCGGGGGCTGGTCGCGAACCTGCTGGCGGGTGCCTTCCTGCTCGCCGCCTTGCGCAGTGCGCTCACCGGGGCGGCGTGGCCGTGGATCGCGCTCCTCCTCCTGGCGGCGCTGGTTGCGCACGCTGTGGATCTTTGGGCCCGCTGGCGCAGGTGACGCGCGGGCCCGGCGGGTCTCGCCGCGCGTCTCGGCCCGGCCTTACTCGTCGTCGCTCGAGGGCTGCAATCGGCCGACCACGCTCGCCGCCACGGTGATGAGCTCGTTCGGGTCGACGGGCTTGGGTACGTGCGCCTGGAATCCGGCCTGCAAGGCGCGCGTGCGATCGACCGCGCGCGTGTAGGCCGTCAACGCCACGGCCGGCACGCGCGGCCCGCTGCCCTCGCGCTCCCGCAGCGCCCGCAGGAGCTGCAGCCCGTCCATGCCGGGCAGCCCGATATCGGAGATCACGAGGTCGACGCGCTGGTGCTCCAGAACGCGCAACGCCTCGGGGCCATCACCCGCGGTCGTGACCTTGGCCCCGCACTCGTCGAGCACGAAGCGCAGCAGCTCGCGGGCGTCGGGGTCGTCCTCCACCACGAGGATCGCAAGGCCATCGAGCTGCGGCGGGCACTCTTGCGGGCGACGCTCGTTGGGCGTGGGCGACGGCGGGTTGCGGGCGATCGGTGCCAGCGGGAGCTGCACGCGGAAGGTGGCGCCCAGGCCTTCGCCTTCGCTTTCCACCGCCACGCGGCCCCCGTGCAGCTCCACCAGGCGACGCACGATCGTGAGCCCCAGGCCCAGTCCCTGGGAGCGGCGGTTCATGCGCTGGTCGCCCTGCCAGAAGGGCTGGAAGATGTGCGGCAGGAACGCGGGGGCGATGCCTTGCCCGGAATCCGTGACGGCGATCTCCACGTCGGAGCGCAGGCGCCGCAGGACCAATGTGATCGAGCCCGACTTCGGCGTGAATTTCACCGCATTGGTGAGGAGGTTGGACACCACCTGGCGCAAGCGGGTAGCGTCACCCAGCACTTGCGCGGCGTTGGGGTCGAGCACCTTCTTCACGCGCAGATCTTTTGACTCCAGCGACAGCGCGAGCGCCTGCAGCGACTGCTCGATCACGCCCACGAGGTCGACGTTGTCCACCTCCAGCTTGAGCTTGCCGCTCTCCATGCGCGACACGTCGAGGAGGTCGTCCACGATCTGCGCCTGGGCCTGCGCGTTGCGGGCGATGACCTCGAAGGCCCGCGGCCACTGCTCCGCCGGGAGTTGGCCGGAACGCAGGAGATGCGCCCAGCCTGTGATGGCGTTGAGCGGCGTACGCAGCTCGTGGCTCACGGTGGCCACGAAGGCGTCCTTTGCGCGGTCGGCCATCTGCAGGCGCTCGTTCATGTCGCGCAGCTCCACCGCCCGCCGCCGCACGCCGCCCAGGAGGAGCAGGCGCAGGCGCGATGCCGCTTCCACCTGGAATGCGTCCCAGGGCTCCGCGCGCCCCTTGGTGGTTTCGCGCCACAGTGCGAACGAGCCGCGCGGGCTCAAGCGCGGAGGCACGCCGTGGGCGGGATCGTTCAGGACGCTCTTGCGCGGGTCCCCCGCCCAGTCCACGACCCGCTCCTGCGAGGAGCGGAACCACAGCACGTACTCGCCGAGTTCGGCGGAGATGGCGACGGCGATGAGCCCGGCCGCGTCACCCTCGAAGCGGCGGGCCTCCGGGAAGTGCCCAGCGAGCCCGTGGGTGGCGAAGATGTCGCGCCGTTGCGCCCGCAGCCATTCGATGATGCGGCCGACGTCCGCCTGCGAGGGCGTAGCGCCGATCCGCCGCGTGCCTTCGCTCAGCACGATCGCGGCACCTGTTGCGCGCGTCAGGTGCAGCAGGGCGGGAACGGCGAGGCCGTCGAGGAGATCGGGCGCCGCCAGCATCGACTGCACGAGGTCGCCCTCGATGCGATGCGTATCGGCGGCCCGGCGGGCGGCGTCCGCGGCGTCCAGCGTGGCGAGTTGCCAGGACAGCGCCTGCCCGAGATACTCGGCCGTCTCGCGGATGCGATACGTCACCCGGTGCGGCCCGCCGTAGTGGTGGCACGCGACGAGCCCCGCGAGCTTGCCGTCGCGCAGGAGCGAAATCGACATCGAGGCGGTGACGCCCATGTTGCGCAGGTATTCGATGTGGATGGGCGAGACGCTGCGCAACACGGCGTGCGACAGATCGAGCGGCATGCCGCTGTCCGGATCGGCGAGCGGCACCAGCGGCGAGGGCGCGTAGGCCACGTCGGCGATGAAGCGCAGCCAGTTGCGCGTGTACAGGAGCCGCGCCTGTTCGGGAATGTCGGAGGCAGGATAGTGGAGGCCCAGGAACGGCTCGAGATCGGCGCGCTTGTCCTCCGCGACCACCTCGCCGTTCCATTCGGCATCGAAGCGATAGACCATCACGCGATCGAAGCCGGTGATGGCGCGCACGCTCTCGGCGGCGATCTGCTGGAGCTCGAGCGCGTCGCGCGACGTCTGCATGCGCACGATCGCGTTGCGCAGCCGCGGATCGAACACGCTGCCGCCGTCGTCGTCACCGTGCTGCGGCTCGAGCTCGACGATGATGATGCCCGCGTTGGGCGGGCGATGCAGCACCGCGTCGAAGCGGCGCCCCGCCCGGCTGCTTACTTGCATCGGGCTCGACTCGCGCAAGCGGCCGCTGCGAAAGGCCGTCTCCACACGCTCGGCATCCTCGTCTGCCAGCACCACCGCCAGCGACCGCCCCAAGAGTGCGTTCGCTTCGATGCCGACGAGGTCGGCGCAGGACGTGCTCACCTGCGTGATCGCAAGGTCGCCCTCGCGGCACGCGACGAGCACACCGTGGCACTGGATGGCGCCGGGAATGTGGATAGGCTCCTGTGCGCAGGACTCGAGCGTGACGGGCGGATGCGCGGGGGGGAGGAGCGAAGGACTCGGCACGGTCGGCGCGGCAAATGCTGACGGGACCGATCCATTATCCCTCCATCGTGCAAGCCCTCGCGCTTACGGCCCGGGCGGTTGCGGTAGTCTTACGCGCATGACCGTGCCCGTTGCCAGCGATCGTTTCATCGCCACCTATCGCGTTGCCGCTATCGCCGCCGACATCGAGCGGCGGGCACAGGCCATCGCCGTGGAGCAGAGCGTCGAGATGCCGCTGCCGGCGGTACGGGACCCATGGGTGCGCGAGCATATCGTGGGCGAGGTCGCGCAGATCGTGCCGGACGGTCCCGCTCACTTTCGCGTGAGCATTGCGCTTGCCACGGCCACGACGGGCCTCGAGGCTGGACAGCTTCTCAACATGGCGTTCGGCAACAGCTCGCTGCAGGCCGATGTCGAGCTCGTCGACCTCCTGCTTCCCGGCGCGCTGCTGGCGGCCATGCCCGGGCCGCGCTTCGGCAGCGCCGGAATGCGGCTGGCCTGCGGTGCGCACGATCGTGCGCTCACGTGCAGCGCCCTCAAGCCGCAAGGCCTTCATGCCGCGGACCTCGCGGCGCTCGCCGGCACGTTCGCCCGCGCCGGGATCGACGTGATCAAGGACGACCACGGCATCGCGAACCAGGCCTATGCCCCGTTCGCGCAGCGTGTCGCGGCCGTGCAGCGCGCCGTGCGCGAGGCCAATGCGGCCACCGGACATCGCACCGTGTACGCGCCCACGCTCTCCGGCGGGCCTACCCAGATGATCGCGCAGGCGCGCCTCGCCCGCGACGAGGGCGTGGGCATGGTACTGGTGGCGCCGATGCTCGCCGGCATCCCGGTGCTCGTGGAGCTCGTGCGCGAGCACCTGCACGTGCCGGTGCTTGCGCATCCATCGTTCGCCGGCGCGCAGCGCATCGCCCCCGATCTCCTGCTCGGTACCTTGTTCCGCCTCTTTGGCGCGGACGCCGTGATCTTTCCCAATCATGGCGGCCGCTTCAGCTACGACGAGCGCACGTGCCGGGACTTGGCTTGCCGTCTCGCCGCGCCGCTTGCGGGGCTGCCGGCCGCGCTTCCGGTGCCGGCGGGCGGCATGTCGGCGGAGCGTGCCGACGAGATGCTCGCGTTCTACGGTCGCGATGTGATGCTGCTCGTCGGTGGCGCGCTGCTTGCGGCGGACGAGGGACTGCCCGCGGCCGCGGGCACGTTCGTGCAGCGCGTGCGGGCCGCAACCTGGGGGACAGCCGCTTGAAGCACTCGGGCGCGGGGCCTGGAACGTCGAGCGCAGAACCCGGGGGCGAGTCCGTGGTGCGCCGTCATCGTGGCGCATTTGAGTGGGACGGGGTGAACGTCCTGCGCTACAAGCAGGAGCGCGAGGCGCCGTTCCGGGACGTCACGCGCCAGGTGCTCTTCGAAGGCGAGGGCATCGGTGCGCAATGGCGCTACTTCGAGGTGGCGCCCGGCGGCTATACCACGCTCGAGCGCCACGAGCATGTCCACAATGTGATGGTGATCCGCGGCGCGGGTCGATGCCTCGTGGGCGATGCCGTGCACGAGCTCGCAGTGCACGATCTCGTGCGCGTCCCGCCCATGACCTGGCACCAGTTCCATGCCGCCGCCGATGCGCCATTGGGCTTCCTGTGCCTCGTGCCGGCCGAGCGTGATCGGCCGCAACTCCCCACCGACGCGGAGCGCGCCGCGCTCGCGCCTACGCTCGCGCCCGGCGCGCCGCCGTCGCGCTAGAGACCTGCTACTTCGCGGGCCAGGGCATGATCGGCACCGCGGAGATGGCATTCATCGGCGACCCCTCGAGCACCCGCCGGCTCACGGCGACGTAGACGAGCGTGTTGCGCTTGATGTCGACCATGCGCACGACCTTCGTGTTCTTGAACACGAGCGACGTGCTCTCGTTGAAGACGCTCTCCTCGCCGGGCATCCCGGCCGGGAGCGCGATCGGTCCTACCTGGTGACACGCGATCGAGAAGCGCGACGGGTCCTCGGCGACACCCACGGCGCCCTTCCAGCCGCCCGTCTTCGCCTGGCTGATGTGGCACGTCACCCCGGGGACGCGCGGATCGTCGAAGGCCTGCACGCATACCTTGTCGTTGGGGGAGAAGAGTCGGAACGTGGTCGAGGTGCAGCCGACGTCCTCGGCTTGGGCGGGAAGCGCCGCGGTGGCGAGCAGGGCAAGGACGATCGGGACGATTCGTTGCAGCATGGGGAGCGTGCGTGGACGGGAGGCTCGATTGTCCGTCAGCCGGCGACCCGCGCGCAATGAAGGTGCCGATGTCATCGCGGTGCCGTGGGGAGCCGGATGGCCGCAAGGGTACGACTCTTGCGAGCAATGGCGGCAAGCCAACGCGCCGTGGGCGCTGCTGCGCGTCGCCGGGCCATTTGTGCATGCCCCGCGTGCAGCATTTGCCAGCGTCGCGGGAATCCACCTACGTCCGAAGGTCCTATCCATGAACGCCGCCGCGCTTACCCCCACCGCCTTGTGGTCCCTGTGCAAGGATGCCGTCACCGCGTGGAGCGACGATTTCGCACCGAGCATGGGGGCCGCGATCGCCTACTACACGGCCTTCTCGATCGCACCGCTCATCGTGATCGTGCTCGCCATCGCCGGCTTCTTCTTCGGTCACGAGGCTGCGGGGGGCTACCTCTACGGTCAACTGTCGGGGCTGCTGGGCCGCGACGGCGCCAAGGCCGTGCAGGATATGGTGGCGAGTGCCCGCGATCCCGGCGAAGGCATCATCGCCACGGTGATCGGTGGCGTGCTGCTCGTGGTGGGTGCGACGACCGTGTTCGCCGAGCTGCAGTCCGACCTCGACCGCATCTGGAAGGCGCCCGCCATCAAGCGCCCGGAGGGCTTGTGGGGCTTGCTGCGCAGCCGGGTGCTCTCGCTCGGCCTCGTGGTGAGCATCGGCTTCGTGATGCTTGCCTCGCTCGTGATCAGTGCCGCCCTCGCCGCGCTCACGGGCATGTGGGGCAGCGCCTTCGGCAACGTCGAGTGGCTTCTGCAGGTCGTGAACTTTCTCGTGGGGCTCGCGGTTGCCACGGTGCTCTTCGCGCTCATGTACAAGATCCTGCCGCGTGTGTCGATCGCCTGGCCCGACGTGTGGATCGGCGCGCTGGTCACGGCGATCCTCTTCAGCATGGGCAAGTTTCTCGTGGGCCTGTACATCGGCAAGACCAGCGTGGGCTCGAGTTTCGGCGCGGCGGGCTCGCTCGCGGTGTTGCTCGTGTGGGTCTACTACTCCGCGCAAATTTTCCTGCTTGGCGCGGAGTTCACCTGGGTCTATGCGCATCGGTTCGGTTCGCGGCGCGGCAAGGAGATGCCGGCCTCGGTGAAGGCCACGCTCGCCACCACCGCCAAGCCGCAAGGCGTGGCGTCCCCGGCCCCCGTCGCGCCTGCGGCGCGCGCGGCGATAGAGCAGCCGGCCGACGGTCTGGCCGCTACCGCGCTGCGCCATCCGGCCGCCACGGCGGGGACCGCGCTCGTCGTGGGCGCGGTCCTGGGCAAGGTCGTGGACAGCCTGCAACGGAAGTAGGCGCCGCGCGGCATACTTGCGCGATGAACGACCCGCTCGATTCCCTGCGCGTGGCTTCGACCGCGGCCGAAAGCGGGCGTCTCGAGGCCTTGGTCGCGGTGTCGGCGCGGGTGGCCGCGGTCGGATCGCGG
>CALFEY010000115.1 GCA_937958295.1 uncultured Pseudomonadota bacterium | reverse complement strand
CGGGCAGCTCGAGCGCGGGATGCAGCGAGGCCACTGCGGCCATGACCTCGTCCAGCGCATAAGCTCGCGCGCGCGGCGCGAGCGTGGCGCCGAAGCGGAAGGCGATCTCGACCTCCACCACGCGCATCAGGCCGCTGCCGAGCGGCATGGTCGCGCCGTCCGCGAGGAGGGTCTCCGCGAGCAGACGCCCCGCGATCGGTCCGTCGACGTTGATGTGACGCTGCCCGGCCACGCTCGTGGCGGCGATCTTCCAGCCGAAGAGCGGCACGGCCGTGCGGCGCATCCATTGCGCCTGGATCGCGTAGCCCTCGGCGCGGGTGCGCGGCCGCAGCGCTTCGGGGAGCTCGCGCAGACGGGTGCCGGCGTGCCAGCGACTCGTGAGGAGGTCGGCGGCGGCGGCGGTGGCGGATTCGGGAGTCATGCCGTGGAGTTTACGTGAGGCCGTGCCACGTCCCGATCGCCACTTCGGCTTAAGATGCGGGCATGCGACCGCTCGACGGCATCACGGTGATCACGCTCGAGCACGCGATCGCCGCGCCCTTCTGCACGCGCCAGCTCGCCGACCAGGGCGCGCGCGTGATCAAGATCGAGCGGCCGGGCACCGGCGACTTCGCCCGCGCCTACGATGACCGCGTGCGCGGTCTCGCCTCGCACTTCGTCTGGGCGAACCGCTCGAAGGAGAGCCTCACGCTCGACCTCAAGCATCCGGACGCGCGCGAGGTGCTGGCGCGGCTCCTGCGCGAGGCCGACGTGCTGGTGCAGAACCTGGCGCCCGGCGCCGCCGCGCGCCTGGGCTTGGGCTACGCAGCGTTGCGGGATACGCACGAGCGCCTCGTGGTGTGCGACATCTCGGGCTACGGCAGCGACGGGCCCTACCGGGATCGCAAGGCCTACGACCTCCTGATCCAGAGCGAGGCGGGCTTCGTGTCGGTGACCGGAAGCCCCGACGAGCCCGCGAAGGCCGGCTGCTCGATCGCCGACATCGCCGCCGCGATGTACGCCTACTCCGGCATCCTCGCCGCGCTCATCCGGCGCGGACGCACGGGCAAGGGGAGCCACCTCGACATCTCCATGCTCGAGGCCGCGGTGGAGTGGATGGGCTTTCCGCTGTACTACGCCTTCGAGGGCGCGCCGCCTCCGCCGCGCGCCGGCGCGGCGCACGCCACGATCTATCCGTATGGTCCGTTTCCCACGGGCGATGGCAAGACGGTGATGCTCGGCCTGCAGAACGAGCGCGAGTGGGCGGCCTTCTGCCGGATCGTGCTGCGCCGTCCCGAGGTCGCCGCCGACGAGCGTTTCGGCGACAACACGCGCCGCTCCGCGCAGCGCGACGCCTTGCGCGCGATCATCGTGGCGGCGTTCGCGGCACTCACGGCCGACGAGGTCGGGGCGCGCCTGACCGCGGCGGACATCGCTCATGCGCGCGTCAACGACATGCACGACGTGTGGCGCCATGCGCAGCTCGCCGCCCGCGGCCGCTGGACCGAGGTGGGCACGCCGGCAGGACCCATTCCCGCGCTGGTGCCGCCCGCCATGCCCGACGGCATGCCGCCCCGCATGGACGACGTCCCCGCGCTGGGCGCGCACACCGAGCCCATCCTGCGCGAGCTGGGCTTTGCGGCGGAAGACATCGCGCGCTGGCGCCGCGAAGGCGCGATCTAGGCGCACGCGCCGGAGCGGTTCACGCCCGGCGCGCTTGCGCTATAGCGGGGAGCGTGTCTTACGGCCCCGTGCCGTTGGTCGACACCGCAGGCGGGCAGGGGCCCATGTTCTGCCGGATGAGCGCAAGGTCACGCACGTTGGTGAGCCCGTCCATGTCGACGTCGTACCAGCTCGACTTGCCGTCCCCGGCGGCGTAGGCGAGCCAGTTCGCGAGGTCGAGCCGATTCACCGTGTTGTCGACGTTGCCATCGCCCGGGCACGCGGGCTGCGCGCCCAGCACCATGCGCATCTGGTAGTTGAGCAGGTCGTAGTTCTGCTGCTGCACCGGCGTGAGCTTGGCGATGGTGAGGAGGTCGTACTGCGGATCGTCGAGGAGCGGCACGGGCACGTCCTCGTTGATTTCGTAGAACTCGCTCGTGGTCAGCGGTGCGCAGGCATTGGTGGCCGCGTCGTAGTCGTTGAAGTAATTGCTCACGACCTTGTAGCGATCGTTGCGCACCGCCACGGAGTCGAGCGGCTGCAGCGTGTAGGTGGACTGGCCCTGGTTGGTGCGCCAGATGTTCACCTGGCAGCAGTACTGCAAGCCGGCGGCGGGAATGCCCGCCGTGAGGGGATCGGTGGCGCCCGCGCCCCACCAGATGCCGCCGTTGTCCTCGCACACGCCCTTGGTCACCGGGATCTGCGTGCACGTGTTCGAGATCTGGCACGGGCCGTTGAGCGAGCCGTTGGCCTGGTAGTTGATGCCGACCTGCGTGAAGTTCCACTTGCGCAGGCTCGCCTGCGCGGGATTGGTGAGGTAGGGCAGCATCGGCGCGGCATCGATGGCGCGGGGCACGGCCTTGTTCACGTCGATGCCGGCGATCTCGCCGAAGAGCGCGAAGAGATCGACGATGTTCACCATGCTCGATACCGTGCGGTCGGGCCGGGTCACCAGGGGCCCCGCCACCACGAGCGGCACCCACACGCCGGTCTGGTACGCCGTGCCTTTTGCGCGGCTCGTGTCGAAGGGAGCCTTCACCACGGAGCCTAACGAGCCGTTGTCGCCGAGGATCACGATCATGGTGTTGCTCTTGGCAGGGTCGTACACGAGCCCGCCGTCGGGGCCGCGCGTGGCCATGCCGAGCGACACCAGCATGCGGCCCACCTCGGTATCGAGCGCTTCCACCATCTGGTTCATCAGCACGCGCTGCTCGGTGGCGTTGGCGCAGTCGAGGCCGCTCGTGGCGGCGGCGCCGGAGGCGAGCAGGGCCGGGGGCGGCTGCATCAGCGGCGTGTGGGCGGAGGCGAAGCTCACCGTGGCCATCCATGGCTTGTGCGCGGGTTGCGCCTTGATCCACTGGATGGCGGCGTCCACGGGGTAGGTGCCGCGGAAGGTCCGCGCGCGGATGTCGGTCGGCGGCACTTCCTCCGCGCGGCCGTTGCTGTGGTTGATGACGAGGGGCGACACGTAGTGGCCCGAAAGCGTCTGGAAGTCGAGGTACGACGGCAACTTGCTTGCGCACGCATTGCCCGGATCGAAAAGGCCGCCCCGGTCCCGGCACGTGCGCCCGGGCGGGATGCCCGCCGCGCTCGTGGCGAGCGGCTCGCAGGCACCGAGCGCCGTGTAGCAGGCGCCGGAGTCGGCGCCGCCGTCGGCCGCGGCCGGCACGAAGCCGCACGAGTATTTGCCCGTCGGTCCCACGCCCCCTGCCGTGGTGTCGATCGACGACGGGTCGCCCGTCTCGTCGAGCCATCCGGCGTAGTAGTCCCATCCGAGCGACGCCGGCATCGCGAATCCGAACGGATTGTTGCCCTGCAGGCCCACGTGGAATTTGCCGAAGAGCGCGCTCGTGTAGCCACGCTGCTTCAGCAGGCGCGGCACCGTCGTTTCATAGGGAGAAAGCATCGAATTGGCGAGATCGTCGGGGCCAAGGGCGCCGAATACGCCCGTGCGCAACGGGAACCGACCGGTGTAGAACGCGGCACGGCTGGTGGAGCACGCGGGCATCGCCCACGCGTTGCGAAAGGCCACGCCGCCCTGCGCGATCCGGTCGATGCTCGGCGTGGGAGGCGGCGTGGCGCCGCCATAGCCGAACAGGCGCATCTGGTCGATGCCCACATCGTCCATGATGATGAAAATGATGTTGGGCGTGCCGGCGGGGGGCGGCGCCGGCGCGGCGATGGCGGGGACGACCATCCCTCCGAGCACGCATGCGAGCAGGAGGGCGAGCGCGCGCAAGGGGCGTGCGCAAAGGGAGGGGAGCTTGGACATGGCGGCTTGAGGAATGGGAGGCGAGGGGGTCGCCACTCCCGATCTTGATGCAAGATCCGCGCCCGAACAACCGGGGTCGCCGCCGCCTGCAAGTGCCGCCCCCCGTGCGAAGAGGCCTTACCGCTCCTCGTTGAACGACATCTCGTCGCCCGGCAACGCCGGCGGCATGTGCAGCCGCTTGCGCATGGCCTCGAACTCCGTCATGAGCATGAGCGGCTTTTCCATCTGCCCTGCGAGCTCGTTGGCGCGTTTGCGCAATGCCGCGACCTTGTCCGGGTGCGCGGCGGCGAGGTTGGTGGCTTCGCCCGGGTCCTTCGCGATGTCGTACAGCTCCACACCCTCCGGCAGCGGCGAACGCCAGATGAGCTTCCAGTCGCCCTGGCGAACACCGGCCCGGAAAGGCTCGACGTTGTACACGACCTCCGTGCGCGGCGACGGCGTCCCGCCGCTGATCGTGGGCCACATGTCCAGGCCGTCGAGGGGCTTCGACCGGGCAGTGGAGCCGCCGGCCAAGCCCACGAGCGTGGGATACATGTCCACGACATGCATCATCTCGCCCACCACGCTGCCCGGCTTGATGTGGCCCGGCCAGTTGGCGAAGGCCGCCACGCGGGTGCCGCCCTCGTAGAGCGAGCCCTTACCATCGCGGTAGGGGCCGTTGTCGCAGGGAATCTTGATCTTGGACATGTCGCCTTCCCCGGCGAACATGGCGTTGCGCGTGCCGCCGTTGTCGCTCTGGAAGACGATGAGCGTGTTGTCGCGCATGCCCTTGCGCTCGAGCGCCGCCACCACGCGGCCCACCTGGTCGTCGAGGGCGGTGATGGACGCGGCGTAGGCGCGCCGCGCGGGGTCCTCGATGTGCTTGTACCGATCGAGGTAGGCCTGCGGCGCCTGGTAGGGCGTGTGCGGCGCGTTGAACGCCAGATAGAGGTAGAGCGGCTGCGTCGGCTTGCTCGACTCGATCACCTTCACCGCCTCGTTGCCGAGGAGCGTCGTGGAGTAGCCGGGCTCCTTCACGCGCCGGTTGTCGCGATACCAGTCGATGACACCGTGCTGCGCGTGCGTGAAGTAGTCGATCTCGCCGATGAGCGGGCCGTACTGCGAGTCGAAGCCGCGCTGCTTCGGCCAGTACTTCCGGTCGCCGTGGCCAAGGTGCCATTTGCCCACGATGGCGGTGCGATAGCCCGCCTCCTTGAGCGCCTGCGGCAGGAGCCACTCGTCGGTGGCAAGGCCGTAGGTATGACCGGAGAGGATCACGGCAGTCTGCAGGCCGTAGCGGAACGGATAGCGTCCCGTCATCAGCGCCGCCCGGGTGGGCGTGCACATCGGCTGCGCGTAGAACTGCTCCAGGCGCGCGCCGCCCTTGGCGAGCGCGTCGAGGTTGGGCGTGGCGATGTCCGAGCCGTGGAAGCCGACGTCCTTCCAGCCTAAGTCGTCGGCCACGATATAGACGATGTTGGGCCGCGGCGCCGGGGCGGCGTGCGAGCCCGTGGCGACGATGCCGGCGAGGAGGACGAAGCACGCCTGCAGCAGCGGGCGGCTCCACGAGTCGAGGTTCATGTTGAGCAACTCCTTGGCACGATCCGCCGAAAGCCCTTTCGCCGGCGGCCTGGCGGATCAATAATGACACTATTGTCATCACGAGGGCGGCGGATTGTCGACCCGAATTGACGAAAATGTCAATACGAACGCATCTCCGGGATGACCCCCGGCCGGAACTGACGAAATGTCATCCTGATCCCTGTCCATGGTCATTCGCGTGCCGGCGCTTGCCCGCATGGCATCGCCTCCCCGCATGACGTCGCCTCCCGCCAGGGCGTGCGCCGTCGTGGATCACCGCACGCGCGTGGGACGCGAGCGCCGTGCGCGCACGCAGGCGCGCATCCTGGAGACGGCGCTGGGCGTGTTCGCCGCGAAGGGGCCTTCCACGCCCGTGATCGACGACTTCATCAAGGCCGCCGGCGTGGCGCGCGGCACGTTCTACAACTACTACGAGAGCGTGGACGAGCTCCTCGAGGCCACCACCAAATGGCTGGAGGAGGATCTTATGATGTCCATCGAGCGGGAGCTCGACGGTCTCGTCGACCCCGTCGATCGACTCATGCTGGGCGTGCGCCTGTGGCTGCACAAGGCCGCTTCGGACAAGGTGTGGTGCGCGTTCGTGGCCCGGTCATTCCGCCATGGGGATGTCGTGGAGGCCACGGTGGAGGCCGACTTGCGCAGCGGGCTGCGCGCCGGCGGATTCTCGTTCGCCTCCTTGCCGTCCGCGCGCGACGTGCTGATCGGCACGCTGCACGAGTCGATGCGCCGCATGGCGGCCGGTGCAGTGCCGGCGCGCTTCACCGACGACGTCGCGCGGCTCGTGTTTCGCGCGCTCGGCGTGTCCGCGCGGCGCAGCGAGGCCGCCATGCGCCGACCGCTGCCGCCGCTGCGGCGTGCCACACGCCGGGTGGGCTGACGGTTCGTCAGCCGCGCAGGAGCGCGAGCGTGCGCGCATCGGCCACGCCGCCGTAGAACTTGTCGAGCGCGGTGCGCAGCGTGTCCTCCTCGGGTGCCACCGCCAGGAAGAGGGTGAGGCACGACTGGAACTTGGCGGCATCGACCGGGCCTAGCACCTGCACCGGGTCGTGTGTGACCAGTGCATTCATCGTGGCGGCGCACTCGCGCAGCCGCGGCCCCAGCACCGGGTGCGCGAGGTAGGCCCGTGCTTCCGCGGCGGAGCCCAGCCCGTAGTGCTGGGCGCGCGGGCTCCGGCCGAGCGCGCGCAGCTGCGGCAGCACGTACCAGATCCAGTGCGTGCGCTTGTGCCCGGCGCGCAGCTGGGACAGTGCCTGGGCGTAGTCGGATGCCTGGGCCGTGACGAAGCGCTCGAGGGCGAAGGGGGCGGCGGGGTCGAGCACGACGAATCCTAGCGGGCGTCGTGCAGCTCCACCGTGCGCGCGGTGCATACGCCCGCGGCAATGGTGAGCTCGCCGATGGCGATGGGCAGCGTGAAGCGGCGCGGCCCCGCGCTGCCGGGATTGATGTACAGCACGCCGTCGCGCCGCTCGATGTGCGGCCGGTGCGAGTGCCCGGACACCACTACGCCCACGTGGCCGTGCGTCCGGCCGAGGCGCAGCTGCGCGAGGTCGTGGATCGCGAGGATCGTCACGCCGTCGATGGTCACGCGCTCGATGTCCTGCAGCGCTTCCGCCCAGGCCCCGTGGTCGTTGTTCCCGCGCACGGCGGTGAGCGGTGCGATGCCCCCGAGCGTGCGCAGGATGCGGTCGTCGCAGATGTCTCCGGCATGCACGATATGCTCGCAGCCCTGCAGGAACGCGAGCGCCTGCGGGCGCAGGAGGCCATGCGTGTCGGAGATGAGGCCGATGCGCTTCACGCCGCCTCCCGCGCTTGTCAGTATGGCAACAGCACGAACGGCTCGGCGACCTGCACGAACGCACGCATCTCGTTGCGCGCCCCGCGCACGATGCGCGTGAGCCAGGATTCGGCGGGCTCGAACTCCCGCACGCGCGTGACCTGGAACTCGCGGTCGAGCACCTCCGCGAGCGAGCCCAGCCCGTCGACCAGGCCGAGCTCCACCGCGCGGGTACCGAGCCAGAAATCGCCGGAGAAGAGCTCGGCGTCGCTGCCGCGCAGCTTTGCGCCGCGGCCCTCCTTCACGACGGAGATGAAGTGTTGGTGCATGCCGGTGAGGATCGTCGCGAGCTTCTCGCGGTCGGCCTCGGTCTCGGGCGCGAATGGATCGAGCTGGTCCTTGCGGTCGCCGGCAGTCTGCGTGCGGCGCTCCACGCCGATCTTCTTCATCGCCTCCACGAAGCCGAAGTTGCGCGCGACGACCCCGATCGAGCCGGTGAGCGAGGACGGGTTCACGTAGATCGTCTCGGCAGCCACCGCGATGAAGTACGCGCCGGACGTGAGCATGTCCTCGCCCACCACGATGAGCCGCCGCTGCGGGTACTGCTTGCGCAGCTGCACGAGCCGATCGTGAATCAGCGACGATTGCACGGGCGTTCCGCCCGGGCTGTTGATGACCACCACCACGCCCGCGGCGTTGGTGTCGGCGAAGGCATCCGCCAGGACGGGATTGAAGCGAGCGGCGTTGATGCCGTCGGCGGGAGAGATGGTGCCCTCCATGCGCACGAGCGCGGCGTAGCGGCCGCCGGGCGGCGTGGCGGTGCCGCCCTCGGGCCGTCCGGCCACCAGCAGTACCACGAACAGGCCGATGAAGGTGCCGAACATCACGCAGAAGCGGATGATCCGCCAGCGACGATCGCGCTTGCGGTCGCGCAACAGCTCGTCGACGAGATGCTGCTCGAGCGAAGAGGGGAGGCGGGATTCGATGGGGTCCATGCGGGCTCCAGGAGCAGGGCGGTCAGTCAAGTGTAGGGCCTTGCCGTTACCATGTCGGGATGTCACCTCACTTTCGCGCCGTGTGCTTCGACCACGACGGCACCCTCGTCGATTCCGAGCCCATCCATTTCCGCCTGTGGCGCGACGTGCTCGTGCCGCACGGCGTCACGCTCACCGAGGCGCAGTACAAGGAGCGCTACTCGGGCGTACCCACGCTCGCCAATGCGCAGGATCTCGTCGCGCGCCACGACCTTGCCGTGCCGGTGGAGGCGCTCGCGCTGGCCAAGCACCAAGCGATGAGCGAGTTCGTCACGCGCGCGGCGTTTCCCCTGTTGCCGGGCGTCGCCGAGGCCGTCGCGCGCCTGCACGCCGACGGCCTGCGCCTGGCGGTGGTCACCGGCACCGCGCGCATCAGCATCGATGCGACGCTGCGCGAGCACGGGCTCGCCCGATACTTCGAAACGGTCGTCGCCGCGGAAGACGTCGTGCGCAACAAGCCCGCGCCGGAGGGCTACCTCCTCGCGGCGCGGCGGCTCGGACTCGCTCCCGCACAGTGCGTGGCGATCGAGGACACCGAGCACGGCGTGAACGCGGCGGCGGCGGCGGGGGTGGCGTGCGTCGCCGTTCCCCACGCCATGTCACGCCATCACGACTTCGCGCGCGCGACCGTGGTGACGGCGAGCCTCCCCGAAGCCGTGGCGTGGATCGAGGCCCGCGCCGGCTGACGCTCCGCGCGAGGCGGCTCAGGGCACCCGTTCCACCCGCGTGATCACCATCACGCCGCTTGCGCGCCGGACGGCCGCACGCGCACGCAGCCGCACTGCGGCGGACCGGTCGGTAAGGTCGGTCCCGCGCCCGGCCCGACTACCATCGCGCAGGTGGACACGATGCTCGCGGCTTCCCGCCTTGCCTCCGATCTGGCGCCCTACGTCGCGCGCAAGCGGGCGGAGATCGCGCTGCTTGCGAACTGCCTGGAGGCGCCGCCGCCGGTGCCTTCGCTGCGCAATGCGGCGGAGGTGATCGACCAGAAGTTCAAGCTCGGTGCCGCGCTGCGCGCCGAGCGCTCGCTCGCGAGCTGGGCCATCACCGAGACGGCGCGGCCCGAGCGCGACACGTGGCAATGCGGCGCCTTCACCTTGCGCTACGGATACCAGCGCGCGGACCTCGAGGTGCGCGGCCCGCCCGTGTATCCGCTTCTGGCCGCCGCTGGCTTTGCCGAGGAGACGCTCTACACCACGTCCGGCATGAGCGCGCTCGCCGCGCTCTTCACGGCGCTCGCGCAAGAGGGTCCACCGACGATCCGCGCGGCGCGCGCGGGTTACGGCGAAACGCGCGAGCTCGTCCAGCGCTTTGGCGGACGCCTGCGGCTCGCGCCCTGGTCACGCACGCGCGGACGCGCGGACGACGCGCCTTGCGCGGTGCTGGTCGACTCGGTCTCTGACATCATTCCCTTTCGCGACGATCCGCTCCCGCGCGCGGCCCGCCTCGTGATCTTCGACACCACGTGCTTTGCCGCCGCATCGGGACGCATCCGTCGCGTCGTGGCGTGGGCGCGGCGCCACGACGTGCCGCTCGCGCTGGTGCGCAGTCACGCCAAGCTCGATGCGCTCGGCATCGAGTATGGGCGGCTCGGGTCGATCGTCCTGTCGTGGCGGCGGGCCGGCCCGGCCGCCTACTCGCGCGGCCTCGTACGCGAGTGCCGCGACAGCGTGCGCCTGCTGGGATCGGCAGCCATCCCGGCCCACCTGCCGCCCTTCGTCGGCACGCCGGAGTATCGGCGCGCGAGCGCGGCGCGTACCGCGGCGATCATGCGCAATGCGCGGCTGTTGGCGCGGCGCCTGCGCGCGACACCGCTGCGCGACGCCGTCAAGCTCTATCCGCATGCCCTGTATCTCACGCTGGCGCCGCGCGCCGAACTGCGCGTGCAGGACGTCAAGCGCACGGTGGGCGCCTTCAGCGAGGCCCTTTCCGCGGAAGGGCTTGCCGTGCGGCACGCCGGGTCCTTCGGCTTCGACTTCACGGCCCTGGAGTGGTTTACCGATCCCGTCACGCGACGCAACGTCGTGCGCGTGGCGCCGGGCGACTTGCCTGCCTCCGAAATGGAAGGCTTGGCCGCAGCGATCGCTTCGTGGTTCGCCGCGCACGCGCGCCGTGCTCCGGTCGCGTGAGCCGCCCTCGGGCGCCGGCGGGTCAGCTTCCAGGCGCGTGCGTGCCGCTGCGCGGCCGCTCGGCCACCGCGGGGGGCTCCGCTTCCCCCGCGTGCTCGTCCTTCACCGGCACCGAAGCATTGTCCGAAGCGCCCAGCACGCGCCGGCAGTCCACATCCGGTGTGCCGCCAAGGTCGATGAACGGGAGGATGGCGAGCGGCGGTGACACGGCCGCGAGCCCCGCGGCGATGCCCACGCGGGTGGCGATCGGCGCCACCGAGGGCGCGACGGTGGGATCGCGCAACGAGCCGCCGATCACGATGGGGCCGCGCAGCGCGAAGAGGCTGAACTGCTTCGATTTCGACTTGAGCGCGAGATCGTAGCGCTCGCGTCCCAGGTCGACGGTGCCTTCGCCGTCGATGCGCACGCGCGAGGTATCGATCACGAGCAGTCGCGGCGCGATCACGCCGTCGCCGATCGCGAACGCCGATACGGCGCAGTACAGCGAAGCCGTCCGGTCGCCGCCGATCACGAGCGGTACCACGCCGGCGAGGTCGAGGTTGGTGAGCAGCAGCGCGAGCGCGCTCGCTTCGCCGCCCGACATGACGAGCGCGCCTTCGCCGTCGGCGTCGGCGGCCATCCGCGCGAGGCTCGTGCCGTGGGCGCCGACCTTGACGTAGCCGCCAAAGCGGCCGGTCTTGCCGCGAGGTGAGGCGAGTTCGGGGAAGAGGCGCGCGAGATCGAGGTTGCGACCTTCCAGGCGGGCGTCGAAGCGGGGTGTGTCGCTCGTGGCGTCGAGCGTGCCGTTCAGGATCACCTGCCCATCGGCGATGCCGATCCTGACCGGGTCATAGCGCAGCACGCCTTGGTCGAGCACGATCTTCATCTCGACGTTGTCCATCGGCACGCGGTCCACGTGGATGCTCTTGCCGTGGAATCGGAACTCGGCGTCGTAGTCGCGCAGACGCGAGAGGTCGAGCGGCGTGGTGGAGAAGACGCGCTCCGAGCGCGCGAGACGTTGCGCGGTGGCCTTCTGCGGGGGCGAGCGCACCGCCGGGTCGCGGCCCGGCGGCAGGCCCACGAAGCCGCCCAAGTCGCGGTAGTCGAGGCGCGCGGAGGCGAGATCGGCCACGAGCTTGCGCCGGGGCTGGTCAGTGAGGATGGCGAGCGTGCCCGCGACATCGCTGCGACCCACCTTGCCGGTCAAGTGCGTCACCTCCCACCGGTCGGGCAGATGCGCGACCCTGCCCTGCAGGGAGTAGGGCGGCGTCCATGGCACGGGCGCGGGCAGCAGCGGATAGAGCTGCGCCATATCCTGCCCGCTCACCTTGATGAAGCCGCGCACGTTGTCGGGCTGGTTGGGCACCACGGCGCCATCGAACCAGGCGCGCGTGGCGCCGGCGCGCGCATGGAACACGAGGGAGAACGGCGCTTCGACGTCCCGCAGCGCCCCCAGGCCTTCGCCCTCGCCCGCGATCTCGAACCGACTGCCGCGCAAGGTGCCGTCGCCGGCGAAGACCAGGCTCTCCTTGCCCTGCCGATCGGCGGCGGTCAATGCTTGCACGGTCACGTCCACTCGGAGGTTCGGATCGGGATCGCGATAGCGCAGCCGGGCATCCGTGACCTGCACGCGGCCCACGAGCGGCAGGTCGCCGGAGTCGGTGGTGTCGGGCGTCGCGCTGTCACCCAGGATCCAGTTGCCTACGCCCCCCTGGTTGCGCTCGAGCAGGGCGCGCGGGCGGTCGATCTCGATCTCGGGAATACGCAGGCGGGTGAAATACGACAGCGGCACGACCTGCACGCCGATGCGATGAACGCTCGCCATCACGGGCTCGTCGGACCACGGGGCGTTGGCGATGGCGATGCCGCGCACCTCGATCCGCGGGTGCCACGCGAGCTTCACCGTGAGGTCGCCAGCGATCGCGACTTTCCGGCCCGTCTTGGCCGTGAGGTAGTCCGCAAGCGGCTCCCGCAGCAGGTTCCAGGGAAAGAAGATCAGCACCAGCAGCAGCACGGCCCCGAGCGCACCGATGCCGATGGCGACTCTGGCGGCCCCCTGCCACGGCCACCCGGGGGTGCGGACGAGCGTATTCATGCGGCCAGTCTCTGCGCCGCGCCGGCTGCGATCTGTCGGACATCCGCCGAGGATCCTGTCGGCGGCCCTTCGCGCTACGTGGTGCGGAAACGGCGCTCCATCTCCGCCACCGCCGTCGCGGGAGGCGCCGGCAGGCGGTGCTCCTCCGGGCAGACCGCATCCTGGTAGGAGCGCAGCGACCGGATCGCCGCCGCCCAGCGCCGCACGCCGGGGGCGTCGTGCCACAGCCACGCCAGCCCCAGGTGCTCCACGCGGTCCACGAAGGAGGCGAAGGCGATGTCGGCCAGCGACAGCGCGTCGCCGGCGAGCCACGTCGAGTGGGTGAGCGTTGCCTCGAGCGAGTGCACGATGCGCCCGAGACGTCCCACGGCATCGCGGAGCACGTCCCAATCGATGTCGCCGCGGGCCCAGCCACGGAAGGCAGCAGCCCGGGCCGGCAACGGATGCGAGGCGATCAGCGCCTCCAGCGCGTCATCGGTCAAGCTCGCGAGCCGGGGCCGGATCATGAGCTGGAACGTCGCGGGCCGAATGGCGGGGTGGACCTCCTCGTCCTGCAGCTTGGTCCACAGCCGCATCCGCGCCCGGAGGCCGGGCTCGGCGGGACGCAGCTCCGAGGGCGAGCGGTCCTCCAGGTACTCGTTGATCACCGAGGACTCGCGGAGGGTCCAGGGGCCGTCCTGCAGCACTGGCACGAGGCCCACCGGGTTGATGGCGAGAAAAGGCGCCCGCAGATGCTCGAAGGACGTGAGCGCCACGAGCCGGCCCTGGAAGGGCAACCCCTTGTGCGCCAGGCACATGCGTGTCTTCATGGACTGCAGCGAGTCCCAATCGTGATATAGGATCAACATGAGCTTGCCTGCCAAATTCTGCATACTATAATCTAGACTTGTATACAGAAAGCCCCTACCGACGCGCGTCGGCGGCCCGGGGCGAGGATGGACACCATCGACAAGACCAAGACCCTGGCGGAAAGCGTGGCCGACCGCCTCGCGGAGGAGATCATCCGGCGCCAGCTCGCGCCCGGTACGCGCCTCGACGAGGTTTCGCTCGCCGCCCGCTTCGGCGTGTCGCGCAGCCCCGTGCGCGACGCCCTGCGGCTGCTCGCCGGCACGCGCCTCGTCGACCACCGGCCCCGCCGCGGCTTTTGCGTGGCCATCGTCGACCAGGACGAGCTCAAGGACCTCTTCGAGGCCGCGGGCGAGGTCGAGGCGCTGTGTGCCAAGCTGTGCGCCCTGCGCGCGGGCGCCGCCGAGCGCAAGCGCATCGAGATCGTCCACCAGAGCACGTCGGCGGCCGCCGCGGCCGGCGACACCACCATCTACGCCACGCTCAACGAGCAGCTGCATCAGCTCATCTACGCCGGGGCGCGCAACCGTACGCTCGCGGAGCTCGCACTCAACATGCGCCGGCGCCTGGCGCCGTTCCGCGCGCGACTGTTCTTCTCCACCGACAACCGCATGCAGGGCTCCAACGTCGAGCACGACGCCATCGTCCGCGCCATCCTCGCGCGTGACGCCGACGCCGCGGCACACGCCATGCTCGAGCACTCCGCGCAGGCGGCCATGAACGTGCGCACGCACCTGCCCCGCGACGAAGCGGGGGCCTCCCTCAAGGAAGACCGCGAGGTCGCCTGAACCGGCGCCGCCCGTCGGGGCGGCTGCCTGGCGTCGGCAGCACGCCTGCCGTTCTGACAACGTAGGCCCCGTTGCGCCCGCTGTCGGCGGGCACCGCGGCACCACGAACCGGCGACGCGTGCCCATCGTGCCGCCCTCCCGAAACGACCGTCGAGGGCCTTGACACGACTGTGTGCATCCCATAATGTTTGCATACAATTTGCCGAAACGGCATACATCGGAGCCAACATGACCTGGGTAGCCCTAGCCACCTATCGCGTCGCCGGCGGACTCGCCCCGGCGATCGCGGTCGACCACAAGCCCTATTCCCTCGAAGCCGCGGTCCGTGCCGGGCTGCCGGGTGTCGATCCCGCCTGGCTTGCCGGCGGCGTGCGTGCCATGGTGGGCCAGTGGGATCGCGTGGAGCCCTGGCTCAAGGCGGCCGCGCCGGTGGCGGCCGAGCTCGCGGCGCGCGGCAAGATCGAGCCCGTGGCCATGAGCGCCCTGGCCGCGCCCTACGTTCCGGACAAGATTTTTTGCGCTGCCTCGAACTTCATCGAGCACGCCAACGAGATGGGCACGGTGCTGGCCGCCAAGGCGGAGAGCAAACCGTACATGTTCCTCAAGCTCGCCAACACGGTGATCGGTACCGGCGAGGCGATCAAGATGCCGCCCGAGACCGAGATGCTCGACTGGGAGATCGAGCTCGCGGCGGTGATCGGCAAGCGCTGCCGCCGCATCAAGGTCGAAGACGCGCTGAGCGTCGTCGCAGGCTACGCGATCGTCAACGATGTCTCGGCGCGCGATCTCAACGTACGCAGCGACTATCCCTTCAAGTTCGACTGGTTCCAGGGCAAGTGCCACGACACCTTCGCGCCGTTCGGCCCGTGGATCGTGCCCGCTTCGCAGATCCCGGATCCGCAGGCGGTCAAGCTCAAGCTCGACGTGAACGACACTGCGATGCAGGAGGACACCACCGCGAACATGATCTGGACCGTGCGCGAGCAGATCGCGTACCTGTCCACCATCGTCACGCTCCAGCCGGGCGACGTCGTCGCCACGGGTACCCCCACGGGCGTGGGCATGGGCCGCGGCGTGTTCCTCAAGCGCGGCGATCTTGTCACCGCCACCATCGACGGCATTGGCACGATCGCCAATCGCGTCGAAGCCGATTCGCTGTCCTGACCCCCCCGTCACCCCGAGGCCCCCATGCACACCGTCAGCCGGAAACTGTGTTCCTACGTCGTTGCCGCCGTCCTCGCCACCAGCGCCGTTGCCGCGAGCGCGCAGGAGAAGCTCACCTTCAACATGGGCTGGCTGCCGCAGGGCAGCGTGATCGGCCCAATCGTGGCGCAGGCCCAGGGCTACTATAAGGATGCGGGCCTGGACGTGACGCTCGTGCGCGGCTACGGCGGCACGCGTACCGCTAACGAGCTCGACCAGGGCCAGTTCGAGGTCGGCTACACCGATCCCATCAGCATCGCGCTCAACCGCAGCAACGGCGGCAAGATCCGCATGATCGGTGCGATCAACACACAGTGGCCGGGCGGCATCTGCTTCGACACTAAGCGCCACCAGGTCAAGAACCCGGCCTCGATGAAGGGCCTCACCCTCGGCGGCGGCTCGGCCTCGGTCGTGCACAACATCGTGCCGGTGTGGCTCGAGCAGAATGGGCAGCCCAAGGACTCCGTGCGCCTGCTGCGCATGGACCCCGCGGTGGTCGACGCCTCGCTCGTGGAAGGCAAGATCGACCTCGCCGAATGCTGGCGCGCGAGCAACCGCCCGGTGATGCTGAAGCAGGCGGCGGCGGCGGGCGTGAACGTGGGTTGGGTGGAGTACGCCGACTTCGGCCTCAACGCCTACGGCAGCGGCTTCGTCACCACCGAGGACACCCTCGCCAAGCGCGCCGACGCCCTGCGCAAGTTCCTGCAGGCGAGCTACAAGGGCTACGAGTTCGCGCTCAAGAATCCGGAGCAGGCGGTAGACATCATGGTCAAGGCCTATCCCGCGGTCGACCGCAACGTGGGCCTCGCTCAGATCAAGGACGTGAACGTGCTCATCTCCGACGCCCAGGTCAAGGACCGCGGCCTCGGCTACATGCGCGACGACCGCATGGGCTCCACGGTCCAGTTCGTCGACAAGGCGTTCTCGCTGGGCGGCAAGGTCAAGCCGGCGGACGTGTACACCAACACGCTCCTCTCGAAGTAGCGGACGGCCGCGGTCGCGCCCGTGCTGTCGGTGGCGGACGCGAGTGTGGTGCAATGCGGGCAAGGCGGGCAGGGCGCCCGCCTGAGTCCCAAACGCCACCGGCAAGGAGCCTTCATGACAGACCGTCCGCGTCCCCGCCGCCTCGGGCACGTCGTCCTCAACGTGCGCGACCTCGCCGCCTCGGTGCGTTTCTACACCGACATCGTGGGCCTCGAGGTGTCGGACTACATCGAGGACCAGATGGCGTTCCTGCGCTGCGGCGAGGATCACCACGACCTGGCGCTCGCGCAGATCCCGCGCGATGCCGTGCAGCGCGACGCGACCTATTTCCCGGGCCGTCCGGGCCTCGAGCATTTCTCGTACGAGGTGGGCTCGCTCGCCGACATCGAGGCTGCGGCCACCTTCCTGAAGGCGAAGGGCATCGAGATCGTGCGCGGCATCGGCAAGCACGGCCCCGGCGAGAACCTCTTCCTCGTGTTCAAGGATCCCGACGGCAACTACGTCGAGTACTACGCCGAGATGCGCCAGGTCACCCCCGAGCAACCCTACGAGGCGCGCGTGTGGACGAACGACCTGGACGCGTTCGACCAGTGGCACTTCCGCCGCTTCCTCGTGCCGCCGCCCGACTGGGGCCCGCGGAAATAGGAGCCGGCGATGCATGCGACTGCCCGCGTGGCCCAGTGGCGCCAGATCGTCGATCCGGCGATCCTGTTCATCGTCCTCGCCATTCTCTGGGAGAAGGCGGTCGACATCTTCCGCATCAAGCCCTACCTGCTGCCGCCGCTGTCGAAAGTGGCGGCCACGTTCTGGGACGCGCGCATGGCGCTGCTCGCGGAGTCGTGGGTCACGGTGCAGGAGGTGCTCGCCGGCTTCGCGCTGGCGGTGGTGGGCGGCATCGCCCTCGGCCTCGCGCTCCATGCGATCCCGGTGGTGCGCCGCACGCTCTACCCCGCCATCGTGGTGTTCCAGGGGCTGCCCAAGATCGCGCTCGCGCCGCTCATGGTGGTGTGGTTCGGCTACGGCACCACGTCGAAGGTACTGATGGCTTTCATGTTCGCGTTCTTTCCCGTGGTGATCTCGACCATGGGCGGGCTCGCCGGCACGCCGCAGCACCTCATCGAGCACTTCAAGGCGATCCGCGCCACGGCGTGGACCACCTTCCGCCGGCTGCAGGTGCCCGCCGCGCTCCCCTCCATCCTCGACGGTTGCCGCTCGGCCATGCCGCTCGCGGTCATCGGCGCGATCGTGGGCGAGTTCGTGGGCTCCGAGCGCGGCCTTGGACACCTCATCCTCGAGGCCAATGCCAACGGCCGCACCGATCTCCTGTTCGCCGCGCTGGTGGCGATCTCGATCGTGGCGGGACTTCTGTATCTCCTGGTCGAGCTCGCGGCCAGGCGCGTCTGGTGGCGCGCGCTGTAGTCACCTCATTCCACACGAAGGACATCCCATGGCCAAGCTGCGCCACATCGCGATCGCCGTTCCCGACCCGGAAAAGGCCGCCAAGTTCTACAGCGAGACGTTCGGCATGACGATCGTCGAGCCCACCGAGTCGCCCATCGCTTCCGGCGTCTACCTCACCGACGGCACGATCTGCCTCGCCCTGCTCAACTACAAGACCGATGCTGCCGCCGGCCTCGAGCGCGGCAAGAACTGGGTGGGTACGCATCACTTCGGATTCTGGGTCGACGACCTCGAAGAGCAGCGCAAGAAGATCGAGGCCAACGGCGGCAAGTTCTTCATGGAGCTGCCCACGGAGAAAGACAGCCTGTACTACGAGGCGAAGTTCCGCGATCCCGACGGCGTGATCTTCGACATCTCGGCGGGGGGCTGGGTAGGCGCCAAGAAGTGAGGGCAGAGCGCTTGAGCGCAATCCATCCCGAAGGCGCCGGCGGCACTGTCGCCGAGACCGCCGTGCGCGTGGGCGACGTCGCCAAGACGTTCGGCCGCGTCAACGGCGTGCGCGCGCTCGACCGCGTGGATTTCTCGATCCCGCGGGGCCAGTTCGTGTCGATCCTCGGTCCCTCGGGCTGCGGCAAGAGCACGCTCCTGCGCATCGTCGCGGGCCTCATGCCGGCTGACCCGGGGGGCACGATCGAGGTGCTCGGCCGTCGCCAGCAGGGCGTGTCGCCCGACATCGGCGTGGTGTTCCAGTCGCACAACATGCTGCCCTGGTGTACCACCGAGGCCAACATCCGGCTCGCGGCCGAGGTGCGCGGGCTGCCGCCCGCCGAGATCGACAAGCGCGTGGACGAGCTGCTACCCGTGCTCAAGCTCGAGAAGTTTCGCCGCAACTACCCGCACGAGCTGTCCGGCGGCATGCGGCAGCGCGCGGCACTCGGCCAGATCCTCGTGCTGCGTCCCCAGGTACTGCTCCTCGACGAGCCGTTCGGTGCGCTCGATGCGCTCACCCGCGACCAGCTCAACGTCGAGCTCCTGCGCCTGTGGCAGCTCATGCGGCAGACGGTCATCCTCATCACCCACAGCATCGCGGAGGCCATCTTCCTGTCGGACCGCGTGCTCGTGATGTCCGAGCGGCCCGGCCACATCGTGGAAGACATCGCCATCGACCTGCCGCGTCCACGCGATCCCCGCGCAACGAAGGAGGCCCCCGAGTTCGGCCACTACGTGGTGCAGCTCGGCCGTCTCATGGGCGTGGACTGAAACGCCCCGCATTCCAAGGAGCCTCGACTTGAACCTCACGAAATTCCACGGCGTGGTGCCGGCGATGGCCACGCCCTTCACGGCCGACTACGCCATCGACGAGAACCGCGTGCGCGAGCTGATCGCCGACTATCTCGCCGCCGGTGTGCACGGCATGTCCGTGGCTGGCAGCCAGGGCGAGTTCTTCTCGTTGAGCCACGACGAGCACATCCGCCTGCTCGAGGTCTCCATGCAGGCCATCGACGGCCGCGTACCGTTGTTCGCCGGCACCGGTGCCGTCACCACGCGCGATGCCATCCGCCTGTCGCAGGCCGCGGAAGCCATGGGCGCGGACCTGGCACTCGTGATCACGCCGTATTTCGCGCAACCCTCGCAGGACGAGCTCGTGGAGCACTACACCGCGGTTGCCCGCGCGGTGAAGATCCCGGTGATGCTCTACAACAACCCGCCGCGCACGAGCGTGAACGTGCTGCCGCAAACGCTTGCGCGCTGCATGAGGGCCGCCGACAACATCGTGGGCATGAAGGACTCCAACGGCGACCTCACGCAGTCCATCGAGTACCTGCTCACCGCGCCGCGTCCTGCGCTGCTCTTCTCGGGCCGCGACACCATCGCGCTGGCGATGATGATGCACGGCGGGCAGGGCACGATCTCGCCGGCCGCCAATGTCTTTCCGCGTCTCCAGGTGCGCCTGTACGATGCGTTGCGCCGCGGCGACATCGCGGAAGCGCGCGGGATCTCCGACATCTTCGCGCCGTTGCGCGCGGCGTGGGCTTGGGGCTCGTTCCCGGTGGTGATCAAGGAAGCGATGACGCTCGTGGGGCGCAGCGCTGGTCCGACCCGTCCGCCCATCGGCGCCTTGTCCGCGGCGCGGCGCAAGGACCTCGAGGCGGTGGTCGCGCGCATCGCGGCTCACGAGAAGTGAGCGTGCCGGCCTCGGCCGCCGGCGCTGTCGTCCCCGCCAGCGGGGCGCTGCGCGCGCCGCTGCCGGAGGCGGCGCTCGACACCCTGTTCCGTACGGCCCGCTCGCAGAACGGATGGTTGCCGCGCAG
>CALFEY010000114.1 GCA_937958295.1 uncultured Pseudomonadota bacterium | reverse complement strand
TGCCCGGTCCCCGTGCGCAACGGCGAGTGGGGGTTCGGGGCCGGCGCGGCCTTCGGGGATGCGGCGGCAGATCCCACCGCCTCCGCGATCGGCGCCATGAGCCAGCGCACCACGGCACCGACGTTCGGCAGGCGGTAGCGCGCGGCGGTGCGGCCGGTGCCCACCTTGATCGTCCAGCCGCCCAGCCGCTCCACGGTGGCGAAGCCGTGCTCGTCGGTCAGGTCGTCGCCCACGAATACCGGCACGCGTCCCGCGAAAGGCGTTTCGGCCATGAAGTCGCTGATGGCCGTGCCCTTGTCGCGGCCGTGCGGCTTGACCTCGATCAGCAGCTTGCCGGGCTGGAGCAGGTACCCCTGGTCCTCGCGCAGCGATCGCTTCACGGTGCGATGCACGTGCGAGGCCAGATAGGGCGTCGCGCGGTAGTGCAGCGCGAGCGCCGGTCCCTTGTCCTCGAGCAGCAGTTGCGGATGCCGCTTGGCGAGGCCCTGGAGGAGCTTGCGCAACCTTGCCTGGGTGTCCTTGTTAGGGGCGTGCAGGTGGATCGTGCCCGCAGCATCACGCCGCTCGCAGCCGTGCTGGCCGGCCATCGGCAGCTTGAGCCCCGGGAACAGCTTGTCGGCGCTGGTGATGGCGCGACCGGTCACGAGCGCGAGCGCGCCGCCGAGCGCGCGCACGATGTTGGGCAACGCGAGCGAGAGCGCCTCGTCGATGCGCACCGCCTCCGGCACGCTCGCGAGCTCGGCGAGCGTGCCATCGATGTCGAGGAACAGCGCGCAGTCCCGATGCAGCGCTGGCGGCGGCGGCCGCACGAAGCGCGTGACGTGCACGGGGGGAGGGGTGGATCCGATGGCCACGGCGCGCCCTATCCCGTGATCGGCGTCTCCAGGCGGTCGCGGAAGCGCTTGCGCTGATGCATGGCTGCGGCATCGAGCAGCATGCGACCGGCCCACCGGTAGACGTTGAATTCGCGGATGATGTTGCGCATGAGGCGCATGCGGGCGCGCTTCTCCTCGCTGGGCATCGACAGCGCCACGCCCAGTGCCTGCGCGCACTGCTCCGCGTCGTAGGGATTGACCACGAGCGCCTCGGCCAGCTCCCGAGAGGCGCCCGCGAACTGCGAGAGGATGAGCACGCCGCTGTCGTCGTCATGCGCGGCGATGTACTCCTTGGCCACGAGGTTCATGCCGTCGTGCAGGCTGCTCACGAAGCACACGTCGGCGGCACGCATGTACTCGTACACCGAGTCGGGCTCGTGGTGCTCGTGCAGGAGAATGATGGGCGGATGCGCCACATTGGGATAGCGCCCGTTGATCTCGCTTACGCGCTTGTGCACGCGGTCGGCGTAGTCTTGATAGTCGCCGATCGTGCCCCGCGAAGGGGCCGCGATCTGGATGAAGCTGAAGCGGCCCACCCACTCGGGCTCGCGCTCCATGAGGCGAGCCACCGCGTTGAAGCGCTCGAGGATGCCCTTGGTGTAGTCGAGGCGGTCCACGCCGATGCCCACGCGATGGCCGCGCGGCAGGCCGTGCCGCACCCGTACGTTCTCGCGTGCTTCCTCGATCGGGCGGGCGCGCGCGAGCGGCGCGGGCGGCCACTCGATGGAGATGGGATAGCGATGCACCGCCGTGCGGAATCCTTGCGCCACGACCGTGAACGTCTCGCGGTCGATGCGCGCTTCCATGAAGCGGTCGACGCACTCCAGGAAGTTGTTCACGTGGAACTGGGTGTGGAAGCCCATGATGTCGCTGCCCAGGAGGCCGTCGAGGAGCTCCACGCGCCACGGGCAGATCGCGAAGGCCTCGGCGTTGGGCCAGGGGATGTGCCAGAACGTGATGATGGTGGCCTTAGGCAGGCGCTCGCGGATCATGCGCGGCAGGAGCGCGAAATGATAGTCCTGGACCAGCACCACGGGATCCTCGCTCGTGGCTTCCTGCACCACGGCGTCGGCGAACTTGCGGTTCACCGCGCGGTACTGCTCCCAGTCGTCGATGCGGAACGTGGGGCGCACGTGAGCGATGTGGCACAGCGGCCACAGCCCCTCGTTGGAGAAGCCCTCGTAGTAGCCGGCGATCTCGCGCTCGGACAGCCAGAGGCGGCGCAGGCGATAGGCGGGGGCGTCGGGGGGCACGTCCACGCGGTCGTGCTTGTCGACGGTGTCGCGATCGGCATTGCCGCTGCCGTGTGCGATCCATGTGCCGGAGCAGGCGCGCATCACCGGCTCGAGCGCGGTCACGAGCCCGCTCGCCGGATGCTGGACCTTCACCCCGTCCTTGGTACTGACATGGATGTACGGCTCTCGGTTGCTCACGATGATCATGTCGTTGCCGCGCATCTCGCCGCGCAGCACGGCACGCAGGGTGTCCTGCGTCCAGCGCTGCTGGGTCTCGTCCGTGGGACGGAACTGATGCTCGAGCTCGCGCAACAGCGCCTGCACGTCGCGCGCGATCGGTTTGAGCTCGGGAGCGGTGGCGGCGGAAGGCCGCAGGATGCCCTCGCCGCGCAGGAGCGCACGCAGGCCAGCCACCCAGCCGCGCCACGAGAGCTGCGCGATCACTACCGTGATGAGCGCCACGCTCAATGTGAGCGCGGCGAAGAAGTAGAACAGGTAACGTCGCGTCTCTTCGCTGCGCCGCTCGATGAAGCTCATGTCGTGCACCAGCACGAGACTGCCGGCGTCCGGCGTGACGCCGTCGACGCGACGCACTGCCACGTGCACGATGCCCTTCGGCGTGCGCAACAGGTGCTCCCCCGGCGTGGTGTAGGGCGCGAGGCCGCTGCAGCGGAGCTCCCCTGGGTAGGCTCCGGTGGCGATAGGCATGCCGTCGGCGGACAGGCACAGGCCCACGGCATAGAGGCGCTCGTCGGTGGTGAGCCGCTGGAAGAACGCGGCGATGCGCGCCGGTTGTCCCGCGCGGATCATCTCTTCCAGTGGCTCCTTCACCGTATTGGCCACGAGGTTGCTGCGAATGTCCAAGTCGCGCACGAACCAGCGCGTGGTGAGCGCATCCACGAGCGGGACGGCCGCGTACGCGAAGAGCGCAAGGGCAACCAGCAACGGCACGAGGAAACGGAGGGTCAGACGCATCGAGGCGCGGGCACGGCGTGTAGGAGAACAGGGTCGATCGTACCGCGTGAGGCTGTAGGAATGGAGCGGTCAAGCAACTCGGAGGCGCGTAAGACTCGTCCTACAGCCTCTCGCTCTGTCGGTGACGCGCGTGGCCTACACGAGCGGTGGTACCGGCCGGGCGCTGTAGACGATCAATCGCGCCAGCCCATCCCCAAGGCGCGCAGGCGCTCGACCGCGTCGTCGTCGAAGCCCCATGCCGCGAGCGCCGCGCGTCCATGCTCCCCCCGCTCCGGCGGCGCGCCGCGGACCTGCCCGGGCGTGCGCGACAGGCGTGGTGCCGGCGCCGGTTGAGCAACGCCGTTCACTTCGATGTGCGCGCCGCGTGCCCGCGCATGCGGGTGGTCTGCCGCTTCGGCGAACGAGAGCACCGGCGCCGCGCACGCGTCGCTGTCCTCGAGGATCGCCTGCCACTGCGCACGCGTTCGGGTGGCGAATGCGGCGGCGAGACGCGCGCGAAGCTCGGGCCACCGGGCCCGGTCGTCCTGCGCCGGAAGGCTGGCGGGGTCGAGGCCGAGGCGGGTGATGAGCTCGGCGTAGAACTTGGGCTCGATCGCACCCACCGCGTAGTGCTTGCCGTCGCTCGTGGCATACGTGTCGTAGTACGGCGCAGCGGAGTCGAGCACGTTCACGCCGCGGGCGTCCTGCCACAGGCCGGCGGCGAGCAGGCCCCACATCATGGTGGTGAGCAGGCTCGCACCTTCGATCATCGCCGCATCCACGACCTGGCCGCGGCCGGACGTCCGTGCCTCGAGCAGCGCGCTCACCACGCCGAAGGCAAGCAGCAGGCCGCCGCCGCCGAAGTCGCCCACGAGGTTGAGCGGCGGCACCGGCGCCTGGCCCGCGCGGCCGATGGCGTGCAGCACGCCAGACAACGCGATGTAGTCGATGTCGTGGCCCGCGCGCGGCGCGAGTGGGCCGGCTTGGCCCCAGCCGGTCATGCGTCCCACCACGAGACGCGGATTGTGCGCGAGGAGCACGTCGGGCCCGAGGCCCAGGCGCTCGAGCACGCCGGGACGAAAGCCCTCGATGAGCGCGTCCGACCTGGCCACGAGTGCGAGCGCGGCCTCCCGTCCTGCCGGCGACTTGAGGTCGAGCGTGACGGACCGGCGCCCGCGGAACATCACGTCGTACCAGCGCTCACGCCCGAGCCCCAGTTGCGCGTCGGTGGGTCGATCGACGAGCAGCACGTCGGCGCCCATGTCCGCGAGCAGCATGCCGCAGAACGGCCCCGGGCCGATGCCCTCGAGCTCGAGGATGCGGATGCCGGTGAGAGGTCCCATACCGTCGATGTTAGCGCGCCTTCGGCGAGCGTGACACGAATGGCTATTCGTGGCGCAGGAGCGCGCGCGCGAGCGAGTGGTGCCGCGTGCACAGCGCGGGCAGGTCCACGCTTTGTAGCTGTCCGTCACGCACGATCTCGCGGCCATGAATGAACGAGAACGCGACTCGCGCCGGGGCGCAGAACACCAGTGCGGCGAGGGGATCCGCCAGCGCGCCCGCGAAGGCGACGTCGTCGCAGCGGAAGCCGACGATGTCGGCGGCCATGCCCGGCGCGAGCTGGCCGATGTCGTCGCGGCCCAGCACGCGAGCGCCGCCGCGCGTGGCCATGCGCAGCGCGTCGCGTGCGCTGAGCGCGGCAGGCGCGAGGCCCCCCACCCGGGCGAGAAGAAGCGCCTGTCGCGCCTCCGCCAGCAAGTGCGACGAGTCGTTGGATGCCGACCCGTCCACGCCGAGCGCGACCGGCACGCCCGCATCCAGCATGGCGCGCACCGGCGCGATGCCCGACGCGAGGCGCATGTTCGAGGAGGGGCAATGCGCCACGCCCGTGCCCGTGCGCGCGAAGAGCTCGATGCCTGCGGCATCGAGCCGGACGCAGTGCGCATGCCACACGTGCTCGCCGGTCCAGCCCGTGTCCCGGGCGTATTCGGCGGGGGTGCACGAGAATTTCTCAAGCGAGTAGGCGACGTCGTTGTCGCTCTCGGCGAGATGCGTGTGCAGGCGCACGCCCAGCGCGGTGGCCAGCGCCGCGGTCTCGCGCATCAGGTCGCGCGACACCGAGAACGGCGAGCAGGGCGCCGCGGCGATGCGCAGCATCGCGTGGGGGGACGCATCGTGGAAGGTCTCGATCAACCGCTGGGTGTCGCGCAGGATTGCGGCTTCGCTCTCCACGAGAGAGTCGGGTGGCAGGCCACCGCTCGATTCGCCCACGCTCATCGCGCCGCGGCACGCATGGAAGCGCATGCCGATCGTTGTGGCGGCGGCGATGGTGTCGTCCAGCCGACTGCCGTTGGGGAAGAGGTACAGATGATCGCTGGAGGTGGTGCAGCCCGACAGGATGAGCTCCGCCATGGCCACTTGCGCGGAGGTCTCGATCATGGGCGGCGTGAGGCGGCCCCAGATCGGATAGAGCGTGCGCAGCCAGTCGAAGAGCTCGGCGTCCTGCGCAGCCGGCAGCGCGCGCGTGAGTGTCTGGAAGAAGTGATGGTGCGTGTTGACGAGGCCGGGCAGCACCACCATGCCGCGGCAGTCCACCACGCGGTCGGCATCTTGCGGCAATGCGTCCGCTGGGCCCACGGCTTCGATCACGTGGTCGCGCACGAGCACGCTCCCGTTGCCGATCTCGCGGGAAGCATCGTCCATCGTGGCCAGGACGAGCGCGTTGCGGAAGAGCGTGGCGGCCATCCACGAACTGTAGCGGAAGGTGGCCGGGGCGAGCCGCCCGGGTGCGATAATGCGGCGTCCCGGCCGTCACGCGACCCCTCGCCCCGGCGCGCCAGGTACCGTTCACTTTCCATGTCCCGGCCCCACGACGCCGCCACGAGCGACCGCCTCTTCGCGGCACAGCGCGCGGCGTTCGCGCGCGAGCGCATGCCCACCCTGGAGGTGCGGCGGGACCGTCTTGCCCGCCTGGGCGATCTTGTCACCCGGCACGAGCGGCGGTTCGTCGAGGCCGTGAGCCAGGACTTCGGCGGGCGTTCCGCGCACGAGACCCGCCTTGCCGAGCTCTTCATCGTGTCGACGGAAGTCGCGGAGGCGCGGCGCATGCTACGCAAGTGGATGCGCCCCGAGCGCGTGTCCACTCCGTTGCACCTCCTTCCCGCCCGCGCGCGCATCGAGCGCCAGCCGGTGGGGGTCGTGGGGGTCGTGAGCCCGTGGAACTACCCCGTGCAGCTCGCGCTCGCGCCGATCGTCGGCGCGCTTGCCGCGGGCAACCGCGTGATGCTGAAGCCCTCCGAGCTCACGCCCGCAACGTCCGCGCTCCTCGCCGACCTCATCGCCGGCGCGTTCGCGGAGGACGAGGTGGCCGTGGTGCAAGGCGACGCGAGCGTGGGGCGCGCTTTCGTGCAGTTGCCCTTCGACCACCTCTTCTTCACGGGCTCCACGGCGGTGGGGCGCGCCGTGGCGCTGGCCGCAGCCCAGAACCTCACGCCCGTCACGCTCGAGCTCGGCGGCAAGTCTCCCGCGCTCCTGGCGCCCGATGCCGACTTCACGCTGGCGGCGCCGCGCATCGCCTCCGGCAAGCTCCTCAACGCGGGCCAGACGTGCATTGCGCCCGACTATGCGCTCGTGCAGCGCGGCAAGGAGGACGACTTTGCTGCCGCCATCGCGGCCGCCGCCGCCCGCCTGTATCCATCCTTCCTCGGCAACCCCGATTACACCGCCATCGCGGACGAGCGGCACGTGCGGCGCCTGCAGGGGCTCGTCGACGACGCGCGGGCACATGGCGCCCGCATCGTCACGCTCGATCCCGCGCGCGAGCAGCCGGCCCCCGGCTCGCGCAAGATGCTGCCCACGCTGATCCTGGGCGCCGAAGATTCGATGCAGGTGATGCGCGAGGAGATCTTCGGTCCCATCCTACCGGTGGAGACCTACGACACGCTCGACGATGCGGTCGCACGCATCGAGGCACGCCCGCACCCGCTCGCGTTCTACTACTTCGGTGCTTCCGGCGCACGCATGGGGCGGGTGCTCGAGCAAACCATGGCGGGGGGCGTGACGGTCAACGACACGCTATGGCACTTCGCGCATCCGCACCTGCCCTTCGGGGGCGTGGGCGCATCGGGCATCGGCGCGTATCACGGGCAGGCCTCGTTCCTCACGTTCACGCATCGCAAGCCGGTGTTCGTGCAGCCCCGGCTCGCCGCCGCGAAGCTGCTCTATCCGCCGTATGGGAAGACGTTCGAGCGGGTGGTGGCGCTGCTGCGGCGGATGACGGGATAGCGGATCGTCTCTGTCGCTGCGCGTCGCTTGCGCCTGAGTGAGCGTCGCTTTCGCGGGCGTTGCACCGCGGCGGCAGGGCGGCTGACAGCGCCGCAGGCTCAACCGAGCGCGCCATCACCCGGGCCGACAGCGTCGCAGCCGCACCAGAGCGCGCCACCCACCGCCGGCGTGCCTCCTCCGCGCTACGTCTGACCCGGCGACGGGCCTTTCTCCCCGCGCTCGTACACAATGTGCGCACGCCCCACCAGCAACGGGTCCACCACGCCGATCCGCTCCGGATCCTTCTGCGTGTACGGGAACGAATGCAGCAAGAAGCGCAGCGCGTTGATGCGCGCGCGCTTCTTGTCGTCGGACTTGATCACCGTCCACGGCGCATCTGCCGTGTCGGTGTGGAAGAACATCGCTTCCTTGGCCTTGGTGTAGTCGTCCCACTTGTCGAGGGACGCCTTGTCGATCGGGGACAGCTTCCATTGCTTGAGCGGATGCGCCTCACGCTCGCCGAAGCGGCGGCGCTGCTCCTCGCGGCTCACCGAGAACCAGAACTTGATGAGGTGGATGCCGCTGTGGACGAGGTTCTGCTCGAACACGGGGGCCTGGCGCATGAACTCGCCGTACTCGTCGTCGGAACAGAAGCGCATCACGCGCTCCACGCCCGAACGGTTGTACCAGGAGCGGTCGAACAGCACGATCTCGCCGCGCGTGGGCAGATGCCGGACGTAGCGCTGGAAGTACCACTGGCCGCGCTCGTCCTCGGATGGCTTGTCCAAAGCGACCACGCGCGCGCCGCGCGGATTCAGGTGCTCCATGAAGCGCTTGATCGTGCCGCCCTTGCCGGCGGCGTCGCGGCCCTCGAAGAGCACCACGACCTTCTGGCCCGATACCTTGACCCAGGACTGCAGCTTGAGGAGCTCGACCTGCAGGCGATACTTCTGCCGCTCGTAGCTCTTGCGCGAGATGAGGTACTTGTACGGATAGGCTCCACTACGCCAGTCGCTCGCAAGCTCGTTCTCGATCTCCTGCTCGCTCGTGCCCGGGGGCGTCTCCTTGACCTTGTGCAGGCGGCCTGCGGAGGCCGCGCGATTGGCCGGGTCGCGCAGGGCTTCGCCTTCGGCGAGGGTCTTGGCGAGCACGCGGTCGGCGACCTCGTGGCGCTCGATGGCGGCGAGCGACTTGGCCGTGGCGATGTCCCCCGCTTTCACGCGCCGGGGACGCGGGGCGGGCGCTTCCTTTGCCTTGGCCTTTGCGCCCTGCCCGCCGCGAGGCGGCGCAGGGTGCTTGCGGGGACGGGCGGCCGACGCCGCCTTGCGTGCGGCCATGAGCGCTACTTCGAGGTGGGCAGCTTGCCCACTACGCCTTCGACGTAGTAGTCCATCTTGGAGAGCTCGCCGTCGGTCATCACCTTGCCGGCCGCGAGGCGCTCCTTGCCGGTGTTGTCCTTGAGCGGGCCCTGGAAGATGTGCAGCTTGCCGGCGGCGATCTCTTCCTCGGCCTTCTTGACCTGCGCCTGCACGTCGGCAGGGACGATCTTGTTGAACGGCGCGAGCTTGATCATGCCGTCCTTGATGCCACCCCACACGTTGTCCTGCTGCCACTTGCCGTCGACCGCCGACTGCGCGACCTTGGTGTAGTAGTTGCCCCAGTGGTGGGTCACGGCCGTGAGCTGGGCATTGGGTCCGTACTTGGACATGTCCGAGTGGTAGCCGATCGCGTACACCTTCTTGGCCTCGGCCGCCTGCACGGCGGCGGTGGAGTCGGTATGGTGCGTGAGCACGTCGGCCTGTTGCGAGATCAGCGTGTTCGCGGCTTCCGATTCCTTGCCCGGGTCGAACCACGAGTTGACCCAGATCACCTTCACTTCCGCCTTGGGATTGACGCTGCGCATGCCACGGGCGAAGGCGTTGATGCCCATTACCACTTCGGGGATGGGGAAGGCGGCAACGTAGCCCGCCACGCCCGTCTTGGACATCTTGCCGGCGACGATGCCGGCGAGATAGCGGCCCTCGTAGAACCGCGCGTTGTAGATGCCGACGTTCTTGGAGGTCTTGTAGCCGGTGGCATGTTCGAACTTCACGTTCGGGAAGGCCTGCGCGACCTTGATCGTGGGGTTCATGTACCCGAACGACGTGGTGAAGATGAGGTTGTGCCCCGAGGAGGCCAGCTCGCGGATCACGCGCTCGGCATCGGAGCCTTCCGGCACGCTCTCGATGTACTTGGTGGTGACCTTGGCCCCGAGCGCCTTCTCCATTTCCTTGCGGCCCGTGTCGTGCTGGAAGGTCCAGCCGGCGTCGCCGATGGGGCTCACGTACACGAAGCCGATCTTGAGCGGCTCGCCGGCTTTGGGCTGCGCGGCGGCGGGCAGGGCGAGCGCGAGTGCGCCGGCGGTCATGGCCGCGAGCGTCAGTCTGCGGGTGAGGCGGGGGGTCATGGCGATCTCCTTGGGAGGTACGGCGGGCAAGCGGACAATTCTACTCAATAGTCGGGGTGCGAAGAGGGTCTTGACGGGTCAACGGGCTGCCGGCGGCGGAGGCGTCGAGCTCATCAGCCGTCGGGATGGAACGGGCGGCCGAGGGACGCCGGCGCGTTGAGGCGAATGGTCGTGGCATCGCGCGAGATGATCGCCAGCACGACGATGGTGGCCACGTACGGCAGCATCGAGAGGTACTGCGCGGGAATCTCCACGCCGAGGGCCTGCGCCTGGAACTGCGCGAGGGTCACGCCCCCGAACAGGTACGCGCCCGCCAGCACCCGCCACGGCTTCCAGGTGGCGAAGACCACGAGCGCCAGTGCGATCCACCCGCGCCCGGCCGTCATGCCCTCCACCCACGAGGGGTTGTAGACGAGCGACAGGTACGCGCCGCCCAATCCTGCACACGCGCCGCCGAACAGAACCGCGAGATAACGGATGAGGATCACGGGATAGCCGATGGCGTGCGCCGATTGCGGTGACTCGCCTACCGCGCGCAGGACGAGCCCGGCGCGCGTGCGGAACAGGAACCACTGGATCGCCACGAAGAGCAGGATCGACAGGTATACGAGCGGGTTCCACCCGAACAGCAAAGGCCCCACCAGCGGAAGGTCGCTCAGCACCGGCAGATGCACGGCCTTGATGGGCTCGATCACCACGCTCACGTAGTCGAGCCCGATGAACGCCGACAATCCCACGCCGAAGAGCGAGAGCGCGAGGCCCGACGCCACCTGGTTGGCCTGCAGCGTGAGCGTCACCACTGCGAACACGAGCGCAAGCGCGGCGCCGGCTGCCATGCCCGCCAGGACGCCGACCCAGGGCGAGCTCGTGCCCGCCGCGGCGATGAAGGCCACCACGGCCCCCACGAGCATCATGCCTTCCACGCCCAGGTTCAACACCCCCGACTTCTCGGTGACGAGCTCGCCGAGCGCGGCGTACACGAGCGGTGTGCCGGCGGCGAGCGTGAGCAGGACGAGCTGGGTGAACGTGTCCATGTTCGGGCGCCGTCAGGCCGCGCGCGCGCCGTGCGGGGCCGTGCGCACCACGCGCAGGCGGTAGTGGATGAAGACGTCGGCCGCGAGCAGGAAGAGGAGC
>CALFEY010000113.1 GCA_937958295.1 uncultured Pseudomonadota bacterium | reverse complement strand
CCGGTGATGTTCACCGGGTTGGACAGGTTGTTGAGGAAGATGCGGATGATCTCGCCGAAGCCGAGCGTGACGATCGCGAGATAGTCGCCGCGCAGTTTCAGCGTCGGCGCGCCGAGCAGGACGCCGAACAGGCAGGCGACCGCCGCGCCGATCGGCAGGATGATCCAGAACGGCAGGTGGAGGTTGAAGTGCGGGCTCGCGAGCAGCGCGTAGACGTAGGCCCCCACCGCGTAGAACGCGATGTAGCCCAGGTCGAGCAGGCCGGCGAAACCCACCACGATGTTGAGCCCGAGGGCCAGGAACACGTAGAGGATGGCAGTGTTGGTGATGCGCACCCACGCCGTGCCGACCTGGGCGAGGGCGAAGGGCAGCACCGCGAGCACCACGGCGATGAGGATCATCCCGGCCCAGGCGAGCTTGGGATGCTGGCGGGTATCGAAGTAGCTCTGCATGGCGGCTCGCTCGTAAGGATGCCTGCAATCAACGCGCGGGTGAAGGCCCCGGCCCGGGGCCGGCAACGGCCGTAACGCCGCTCGCGATGTCGCGGGCGAGGCGCGCCACGGCCCGGCTGTGGGCGGCCGCGAGCGCGTCGTAGCTCTTGTCGGCCGTGGCCTCGCGGGCGGTCGTGCGACCCGTGTGCACCCGGCCGCTTGCCGTGTTGCGCACGGTAAACACGGCATCCACGAGCGCGTGGCTGCCCGGCACCGAGTCGAAGCGCTGGACTTCCACGGCCACACGCAGGTCCGAGGGCCCGCCGGGGGTCTGCGCGAGCAGCGTGACCTGCGGAGAGGGTAGCAGCACGGTCAAGTGGCCGACGAGCGCGAGACCCACGGCATCGGCTAGCGGCCCGGCCCAGCGGTGGTACTCGTCGAGCCACACCTCGTTGGGACCGACCGTGACCACGATCTCGGGACGGTCCACCACCGCGGGGATTGCCACCGGTCCCACCGTCACCGCGAGTCCGCGGGGCGGTCCGGGCTCGGGCGGCACGGGGGAGGCGAGGGTGTAGAAGCGCGACGCGGGAGAGCCCGCGCAGCCGGCCAGTACGAGCGCGGCGAATGTCACCGCGAGCAAGCGCATGCGCGTCGTCATTTGGGCGAAGCCTCCGCGGGCTTGCCCCGGATCAGCGCTTCCGGATGCCGCTCGAGATAGTCGGCGAGCACGCGCAGGCTGCGCGCGGCGCGCGCAAGCTCCTGCATGGCATTGCGCAGCTCGACCTGGCCGGGGGCGCCGGCGCCCACGAGATTGGCTTGCGTGCTGTTGATCATCTTTTCCGCGGAGCCGAGTGCGCTGCGCGCGTCCAGCAGCGTGTCCTTGAGGGCGGGGACCACGTCCGCATTGACGCCGTCGATCATGCTGCGGGCGGAGGTGAGGGCATCGGCGAAGCCGGCGAGGGACTTCCGCAGATCGTCACCGATCGCGTCGAGGGGCACGCGCTCGAGCTTGTCGATGATGCGGGCGAGCTTGGTCTCGAACTCGGGCAGCATGCTCGGCACCGTGGGCAGCTCGGGCGGCGTCGCGTTCCAGTCGATGCGCGCCTTAGGCGAGCGCGGGAAGTAGCCCAGCGTCACGTATTGCTGGCCGGTCACGAAGCTGCCGGTGGCGAGCTGGGCGCGCAACCCGCGATTGTCGACCATGCGCTGCATCAGGGTGCGCCGGATGTCGCGGCTGGCGATCATCTGCTCCGCCTTCGCTTCCTGCGCCGCGGGCAGCCTCGACACGAGACGCTCGGGATAGACGCGGATGGCCACGCGCGGTCGCACGTCGAGGGTCTTGGGGTCGAAGGTGAGCCCCACCTCGGTGACCTCGCCCACCTGCACGCCGTAGAAGGACACGGCAGCCCCCACGGACAGGCCGCGGATCGACTCGTCGAAGCGCAGCACGAAGGCGGTGGAGATCGATTCGGGCAGGTGCATCGCCACCGCGCGGTCCGCATGCAGCACGAAGGACGCTTCCGCTGCGGCCGGCGGCGCCGTCGAGTCCGCCGGTGCCTCGAAGGCGAGGCCCCCTTCGAGCAGGGCGACGAGCGACTGCGTGCGCACATCGAGCCCGTTGGCGGTGAGCGACACGTCGATGCCGCTCGCGTTCCAGAAGCGCGCGTCGGCGGTCACGTAGCGGTCGTAGGGGGCGCGCACGAACAGGCGCAGGACGACCGACTTCCCATCGGGGGCGAGGTCGTAGGCGACGACCTGGCCCACCGGCAGGCGCCGGAAATACACGGGCGAGCCGATGCCGAGCGAGCCCAGGTCCGCGGCGGAAAGCACGTATTGCGTCCCGGCTGCGCCGCCGGTCAGGATGGGGGGCACCTCGAGACCGGTGAAGTGCTTGGCGCGCGCGGACGACTTGCCTGCCTCGAAGCCGATGTAGTTGCCCGACAGCAGCGTGGACAGACCCGAGACGCCGGACAGGCTGACGCGCGGGCGCACCACCCAGAAGCGCGCGTCCTCCACCATGAGATGCGCCGCGGACTTGGCGATGCGGGCGGTCACCACCACGTTGACGAGGTCGTCGGCGAGCCGCACGCCCGTGACCTGGCCGATGTTGACATCCTTGTACTTGAGGAAGGTCTTGCCCGCTTCCACGCCGTCGGCGGCGGAGAAGGTGATCGTGATGCTCGGCCCCTCCGACACGTAGCGGTCGATGGCAATGCCCAGCGCCACGAGGGCCGCCACGATGGGCACGATCCAGATCGGCGAGAAGCGCGCGCGCCGCGGCGGCACTACCAGCGCCTGCGGCAGATCGAGGTTGTCCTGTTCACTTGTCATGCGGCTTGCCCATTGCGGCGGCGTCCCAGATAAGGCGCGAGTCGAACGATCGCGCCGCGAGCATCGTCAGTACCACCACCGCCATGAAGTAGACCACGCCTGGCCCCGGTCGCACCGACATAAGCGGCGACAGCTGCACGAGCGCCACCACGAACGTATCCACGAATACGTCGAGCATCGACCAGCGGCCGATGATCTCCACCAAGCGGTAAAGGCGCGTGTGCCGCCGCGGGTCGCGTGTGGAGCGTCGCTGCACCGCGACGAGCACGACCGCGAGCGCGACGATCTTGCCGATCGGGATCACGATGCTTGCGATGAACACGATGATGGCGAGCGGCCACGAGCCCGACTGGTACAGGAACACCACGCCCGAGAGGATGGTGTCGTCCTGCTGCGAGCCGAGCGCCGTGGTGTCGAGCACCGGCAGGAGGTTGGCGGGCACGTAGAGGATCGCGGCGGCCAGGAGGAGCGCGGCCGTTCGCTGCAGCGCGCGCTCGCGCCGCCATTCCAGCGCCTCGCCGCAGCGCGGGCAGTGGCCCGGCGCCGTCGCGGTGGCCGCGCGCGAAGTGAGCCCGCACTCGTCGCAGGTGACGATGCCGGCGGCCGCGGCGCCCTGCAGCGTGAGGCTCATGGGCCTGCCTCCCGGGGCACGCCGCTGTCGGGGACTGCCACCCAGCGCACGCGCGCCCACAGGCCTTCCGTATCGAGCGTGCTCACGAACCACGGCAGCAGGAACACGAGCGTGCCGAGCGCATACATGCCTCCGCCGGGCGTGACGGTGGCGAGCTGCGCGATCTTCACGAGCGCGACCAGGATCCCGAGCAGCAGGACCTCGACCATGCTCCACGGTCGCACGCGGTCGGTCCATTCGAGCAGGTTGCCGGCCCAGCGCGGCACCGGATCGCGGCGGGCGGCAAGCAGCACCGCAAGCATGGTCAGGACGTAGGTGGCAGGAGCCATGATCGCGCACACCGCGACCACCACTGCCGTGATCTCGCTGCCCTCGGCCCACATCTGCAGCACGCCGCCGGCGAGCGTGGTGGACGCGTTCCGGCCCGCGGCCGACAGGCTCATCAGCGGGAGCGCATTGGCAAGGCCGATCACGACCGCGCACGCGCAGGCCAGCGCGAGCGAGTGCTCGCCGGCATACCGCGGGCGCGCGGCGAGGAGGTCGTTGCAGCGGACGCAGCGCGCCTTGCCGCCCGGGGCGATCACAGGAAGGCGTTGCACGAGGTCGCAGCCGCGGCAGGCGACGGTGGCCGGAGCCGGCATGGAGGCGGCCCGTCAGGCGCGATCGGACACGCGCTCGCCGAGCAGGCCCGATGGGCGGAAGACCAGCACCGCGATCAGCACGAGGAAGGCGAAGACGTCTTGGTAGTTGCTGCCGAAGAGCGTCAGGTTGGAGTCCTCGGCGCAGCGCGCGGCGAGTGCCGTGGACCAGCCGGACAGGTTGCACAGGTTGGTGAGGTCGCCCACGTAACCCGCGCCCAGCGCCTCGATGAGGCCGAGCAACAGCCCGCCGAGCATTGCACCCCCGAGGTTGCCGATGCCGCCCAGCACGGCGGCGGAGAAGGCCTTGAGGCCCAGGAGGAAGCCCATCTGGTAGTGGGCGATCCCGTAGTAGCTGCCTACCATCACGCCCGCCACGGCGCCCAGTCCTGCGCCGATCACGAAAGTGAGCGAGATCACGCGATTGATGTCGATGCCCATGAGGCCCGCCACCTGCTGGTTCTGCGCCACGGCGCGCATCGCGATGCCGAGCTTGGTCTTGTATACGAGGAGCAGCAGCAATCCCATCAGCAGGAAGGAGCCGCCGATGATGGCGATCTGGATGTTGGTGATGGTGGCCCCGCCGCTGGTCGAGGTGATGTGGTACGACACGGTGGTGATGACCTGTGGATAAGGCAGCGGGTTGCGGCTCCACACGATGAGGGCCAGGTGCTGCAGGATGATGGACAGCCCGATAGCCGTGATGAGCGGGGCGAGCCGTGGCGCCCGCCGCAGGGGCCGGTAAGCCACGCGCTCCAGCGTGTAGCCCACGGCCATGCACACCGGCACTGCCGCGATGAGGCCGGCGGCGACCACGAGCAGCGGCGGCAGGCCGGCGTTCGCTCCCACGAGCGTGACGATCGTCGAATAGGCCACCATGGAGCCGATCATCACCACTTCGCCGTGGGCGAAGTTGATGAGCTGGATGATGCCGTACACCATCGTGTAGCCGAGCGCGACGATGGCATACACGCTGCCGAGCGTGAGCCCGTTGATGACTTGCTGCAGGAAGATATCCAGACGGCCCTCGGCCCCAAGTGACGGATGCGTGACGGATTCTGGCGCAAACGCGGACGAAACAAAAGAAAACGGCGCCCGAAGGCGCCGTTGTTCGTGCGGCTGTTGCGCTTACTTCTTGGGCGCTTCCGGAGCCGGCGCCGGCGGGGTGGCCGGAGCGGGCGCGGGAGCGGCCGGAGCGGCCGCGGGGGCCGGCGACTTCATGGAGGCCATGAACTCATCGAACGTGGAAGCCTTGCCACCCTTGACCACGCCCACCGGCGTGACCTTGCCGTCCTTCAGCGTGAAGATGGTGATCTCGGCATCCTTGCGATCGCCCTTCTCGTCGAACTCGATCTTGCCGGTCGCGCCGTTGTAGCTGATCTTCTGCAGCTCGGGCAGGTACTTGGCGGGATCGGCCGAGTCGGCCTTCTGCATGGCGGCGATCATCACGCCCACGGCGTCGTAGTAGAACGGGGCGTATTGCTTCACCTCGCCGTACTTGGCCTTGAAGGCGTCGTTGAACGCCGCGCTGGCCGCCGAGGCGGGCAGGCCGGCCTGCGAGCAGATGAGCCCTTCGGCGGCGGCGCCGGCGAGCTTGGCCATTTCATCGGTGCACGCGCCGTCACCGAAGCTGAACACGCTCTTGATGCCGAGCTCACGGGCCTGCTTGATCATGGGACCGCCGGTGGCGTCCATGCCGCCGTAGAACACGGCGTCGGGGGCGCGGCCCTTCATCTTCGTCAGGATCGCCTTGAAGTCGGTGGTCTTGTCGGTGGCCTTCTCGCGGGCCACGACCTGGATGCCAGCGGCCTTCAGGGTCTTCTCCACTTCGTTGGCGAGGCCTTCGCCGTAGGCGGTAGCGTCGTCGGCGATAGCGACCTTCTTGACCTTCATGTTCGCGAGGTACTGGGCGATGGCGGGACCTTGCTGGTCGTCGCGGCCCACGGTGCGGAAGACGTTCTTGAAGCCCTGCTCCGTGAGCTTGGGATTCGTGGCCGAGCCGGACACCATCGGGATGTTCGCCTGGTTGTACACGGCGGAGGCGGGGATCGTCACGCCCGAGTTCAGATGGCCGGCGACACCGGCGACCTTCGCATCGGCGAACTTCTGCGCGATGGTGGGGCCCATCTTGGGATCGGCCTGGTCGTCTTCGCTCAGGAGCTCGAACTTGATTTTCTTGCCGCCGAGCTTGATGCCCTTGGCGGTGGCTTCGTCCACGGCGAGGCGGGCGCCGTTCTCGTCGTCCTTGCCGAGGTGGGCGATGCCGCCCGTGAGCGGGCCGGCATGGCCGATCTTCACGACGATCACTTCTTCGGCGGGGGGCGTGGCCGGCGCGGCGCCGGCCGCGGCCTTCTTCGGCTCTTCCTGCTTACCGCAGCCGTACACGGTGATGAGCGCGGCGGCGACGAGCGTGAGGCCGAGCTTGCGCGACATGTTCATGGAGTCCTCTTCGATGCGGGGGGGGTGGGCGACAGACGGTTCGAACGCGTCGGATACGACCGGCGGGTGCCGAAGGTGACGGATCCGCCTTAACGACAACTTAACGAGAAGGCGTCTCGGAACGCCTCCCCGCGCCGTGGCGCACGGGGGAGACGGGGGCACGCGGCAAAGTCCGGCACGAGTCGTGGCCGAAGGTCGGTTGCGGGAAACAGAATATTATTACGCGCGGCCCTCGGGGTGTCAAATTGACACCTGTCTCGCGCAACCGAGCTGCGGCGCCTCGCGGTTCGTCGGCGCCATCGGCGCTTCGTCGCAGAAAAGTTGCCCGAACGCCCGTACGGCGGCGACAATTGCGCACTTTTTTCGGGCGGGCCCTGCGCGGCCATCGCGCCGAATCCGAACATTGATTCCGCCGCATCCAAACAGGGTCGACGGCGGTGCCACGGGGCCCCACAGGGCGCCGCCG